>NZ_JBHZAF010000002.1:727182-868187 GCF_042754085.1 Nocardia sp. NPDC059236 | reverse complement strand
CGCAAGCCCCTCGCCGCGTCAGCGCAAGCACGCCGCCCACTGGCCCGAGCTCACCCCCCCCGGAAACCGCCGCGCGGGGTCCCCAGATCGTCAACCTGATGACGAAATCGGCACACCGTTCGCCGGATGCCCACGCCGGCCACCGAAAGACGCACCCGCGCAGGCGATCTGGCGGCGGCTGCCCGCGCATCGCACGCCGGCCACCGTCGGACAGGATCCGCACAGTGGTGGTCTTGCCCGCGCCGTTCGGTCCGGGCAGCCGCGGTTTCACGCGGTGGCGGGGCGGTGGAACCGATCGGGAAGTTCGGGGCTGTGACACGAAACAAGCCGGGGTTTTCCGGTCGATTCACGCCGTAAGGTCGAAGTATGGCGCCCACTGAGATGTCCGAACTGGTGCAGTCCGTGGTGGAGCCCTATCTGCTGAGCGGGCCGCGCAAGTACAACCGGCACCAGGTGTCGGACCTGACCGGGCTGCCCAACAGCGTCACCCGGCGGCTGTGGGTGGCGCTCGGTTTCCCGGCCGACCCGGACGACGAGGCCGTGGAGTACGGCGACTCCGATGTCGAGGCCGCCCGGACCTTCGCCAAACTGCACGTGCTGGCCTCCGCGGACGTGCACCGGCAGACCACCGCGGCGCGCACGCTGGGCCGGTCCATGGCCCGGCTGGCCGAGTGGCAGGTCGATCTGGTGACCGAGGAGATCCTGGATCGCCTCGCCACCATCACCCGCGAGCGGCCGGACATCGATCCCACGGAGGCCGCGCGCATCGCCACCGACGAGGTGGTCACCGAATTCGAGACGTTGCAGCGCTACGCCTTCCGCCGGCACCTGGACGCCGCGCTGGCGCGGTCGCTGGACGGGGGAGCGGTGGCCGGGGACACGCTGCGCGAACTGGCCGTCGGATTCGCCGACATGGTCGGATACACCCGCCTGACCCGTCACCTGGAGGCCGATGAGCTGTCGGCGCTGCTGGAGGCCTTCGAGACGGCCACCAGCAATGCGATCGTGGCCAATGGCGGCTGGGTGATCAAGAACGTCGGTGACGAAGTCATGTTCGCGGCGAACACCGCCGCCGAGGGCGCGCGCATCGCGCTGGCCGTGCAGGAGGCCGCCATCGCCTCGCACGGCGTCACCCAGGAACTGCGGGTGGGTCTGGCCTACGGCGAGGTCCTGCAACGCTTCGGCGACCTCTACGGCTCGGTGGTGAATACCGCCGCGCGGCTCACCGGTGTGGCCCGGCCGGGCACGGTGCTGGTCGACGACGGCGCGGCGGCGTCGATCGAGACCGACCCGGAATTCATGCTGCGGCATCTGGCCACGGTGCGGGTGAAGGGCATCAACCGGTTGTTCGGGCATGTGCTGCGCCGCAATGAGATTCGGCCATTGGTCTGAGCGGTTCCGCTGCCGGGACGGTGATTCCGCCGCCGGGCGAACCTACTCCGGGAATAGGGGCGGGCCTCGGCGAAGGGGGGGAGTTAGCCGAGGCCCGCGTAAGGTCGGCCCGGGGGGGAGGGGCCGACGGGAACGATCCTACGCGACGAATTCGGATTGTGTGGCTATCGGGGGCCCGCGTTCCAAGTTTTTTTCGCGGAAAAAATGTCGTACCCGGGTGCGACCATGGCGGCGTGACCGAAATGCGTCCTTCGCCGAAATCGATTCGAGTAGTGCACTACTCGCGATCGTGGCCGGTGTCTGGGCGGATCATCGAATCGGTCGCATCCCGTACCGGCAACCCCGAGCACCGCCGGACCCCCAACGGGATGCGGCCTCTTTGGTGTAATGGCAGTCAAGAGTCGTTGCGGCAGACCAACCACGAGACACCAGGAGCATCATGCCCGACGCGATAGTCGCCGAGGGTCTGGTCAAGAGGTACGGCCATCTGGTCGCCCTCGACGGCCTGGACCTGTCCGTTCCAGAAGGCACCGTGACCGCCTTGCTCGGCCCCAACGGCGCGGGCAAGACCACCACCGTGCGCGTGCTCACCACCCTGCTGATCCCGGACGCGGGCCACGCCACCGTCGCCGGGGTGGACGTACTGAAGGACCCGCAGCTGCTGCGCTCCCGTATCGGCACCTCGGGGCAGTACGCGGCCGTCGACGAATATCTCACCGGTTTCGAGAATCTGGAGATGGTCGGGCGGCTGTACCACATGGGCGTGCAGCGCAGTAAGGAGCGCGCCCGCGAGCTGCTGGACCGCTTCCGGCTCGCCGACGCGGCCGACCGGCCGGTGAAGGGCTACTCCGGCGGCATGCGGCGGCGGCTCGACCTGGCCGGCGCGCTGGTGGCGAATCCGCCGGTGCTGTTCCTGGACGAACCCACCACGGGCCTGGATCCCCGTGCGCGCCTGGATCTCTGGGATGTCATCGAGGAGCTGGTGGCGGGCGGCACCACGCTGCTGCTGACCACCCAGCACCTGGAGGAGGCCGACCGGCTGGCCGATTCCATCGCCGTCATCGACCACGGCCGGGTCATCGCCAAGGGCACCTCCGACGAGCTCAAGGCCATGGTGGGCGGCGACCGTATCGAGCTCGTCGTCGACCATGCCGACAATCTGGCCATCGCACAGCAGGCGCTGGAAGGCTTGGCGCACGGGGAGATTCGCCTCGAACCCGGCCTGCGACGCATCATCGTGCCGGTCGAGGACGGCTCGCAGGCCCTGGTGGACGCCATCGGGCAACTCGCGAAACATGAAGTGCGCATTCATGATGTGGGTCTGCGCCGACCCTCGCTGGATGACGTTTTCCTGTCGCTGACCGGGCACGAGGCCGAGGAGCTGGTCAACGGAAATCGTTCCGCCGACGAGCACACGGGGGGTGGTGCCCGATGAGCGCCATCCTCGCCGTCGCCGAGAAGCCCTCGCTCGCACAGCGACTCGCCATGGTCGTCAGCGACAGCCTGACCGTCACCAAGCGCAATGTCATCAAGATTCGGCGCGTGCCGGACGTGCTGGTCTTCTCGACCTTGGCGCCGATCATGTTCGTGCTGTTGTTCGCCTACGTCTTCGGCTCGGCGATCACCGTGCAGGGCACGTCCTACCGGGAATTCCTGATCGCCGGCATCTTCGCCCAGACCGTGGTGTTCGGGGCCACCTATACCGGTCTGAGCCTGGCCGAGGACATGCAGAAGGGCATCATCGACCGCTTCCGCTCGCTGCCCATGGCACCGTCCGCGGTGCTGATCGGCCGCACCGCGGCGGACATGGTGATGAATGTGGTCAGCCTGATCGTCATGTCGCTGACCGGCCTGGTGGTGGGATGGCGGATCCGCGGCTCCCTCCTCGACGCCGTGCTCGCGTATGTCCTGCTGCTGCTGTTCGCCTACGCGATGTCGTGGATCCTGGCCACGATCGGCCTGATCGTGCGGGCGCCGGAGGTGTACAACAATGCCAACTTCATGGTGATCTTCCCGCTCACCTTCATTGCCAACACCTTCGTGCCCACCGCCAACCTGCCCACGGTGCTTCGTGTTGTGGCGGAGTGGAATCCGGTGTCGGCGGTGACGCAGGCGACCCGCGACCTGTTCGGCAACACCAGCCCGATGGGGCTGAGCGCGGATGTCTGGCCCATGCGGCACCCGGTCGCGACCACCCTGATGTGGATCGTGGTGATTCTCGCGATCTTCGTGCCGCTGGCGCTGAATCAGTACAAACGGTCGGTGAGCCGCTGACCCGTCGGCCGATGCCGCCGGCCCGTCAGTGGGTCGGCGTCAGGTCCGGAGTCGGCGCCGAGCCGTTGCGCGAGTAGCCCAGGCGCGGCGGCTCCGCGGCCGGCGCCTGCGGCTGCGGGCGCTTGCTCACGAAGAACGCGATGACGCCGCCCGCAATCGCGACGAGGGCGGCCACAATGACCTTGTTACGAACGCTCCCCAGCTCCATCCGACCATGCTGGCACAGCAATGGAATTCGTGCACGAACGGGGGAGCGAACGCGGTTACTCGACGGTAACGCTCTTGGCCAGATTGCGGGGCTTGTCCACGTCCCGGCCCAGCGCCATGGCCGTGTGATAGGCCAGCAGCTGCAGCGGGATGGTCAGGATGATCGCATCCAGCTCCGGGCACACCGCCGGGACCCGGATCACCGCGTCCGCCAGGCCGTCCGGCAGATCGGTATTGGTGACCGCGATGACCGGCCCGCCGCGCGCCTTGATCTGCTCGATGGTGGTGATGTTCTTGGCCAGCAGCTCGTCGCCGGGGACCAGCACGATGCTCGGCATCTCCGGGTCGATCAGCGCCAGCGGGCCGTGCTTGAGCTCGGAGCCCTGGTACGCCTCGGCGTGAATGTAGGAGATCTCCTTGAGCTTCTGCGCGCCCTCGCGCGCCACCGGCCAGGCGCGCACCCGGCCGATGAAGAACATGCTGCGCGCCTTGGCGAATCGGGACGCGATATCGGCGATCTCCTCGTCGGCGGCCAGCACCGCGTCGATCGCGCCGGGCAGGGCGCGCAGGCCGCTGACGATGCGCTCACCGCCGGCCGCGGACAGATCCCGCACCCGGCCCAGCAGGAGTGCCAGCATGGCGAACGACACCGTCATATTGGTGAGCGCCTTGGTGGAGGCCACCGATACCTCCGGGCCCGCGTGCAGGAACACGCCCGCACCGCACTCCCGGGCGATGGCGCTGCCGACCACGTTCACCGCGCCGATCACCCGGCCGCCCTTGCGCTGCAATTCCTGAACGGCCGCAAGGGTATCCAGGGTCTCGCCGGACTGGCTGATGGCCACGTACAGGGCGTCCGGGTCCACCACCGGATTGCGGTAGCGGAACTCCGAGGCGGGCTCGGCGGTGGCCGGAATCCGGGCCAGCTCCTCGACCAGCTGCGCGCCCAGCTGGCCCGCGTAGTAGGCCGAGCCGCAGCCCAGGAACACCACCTTGCTGATGCCGCGCAGCTCGCGCGCGTCCATATTGAGGCCACCCAGGTGGGCGGTGGCGAATCGTTCGTCCAGGCGGCCGCGGAGCGCCCGGCGCACGGCGTCGGGCTGTTCGGCCATTTCCTTGCGCATGAAGTCCGGGTACCTGCCCAGCGCGTAGTCCTCGGCCGCCATGTCGATGGTGGTGGGGATCTTGTCGGTGCGGCGCGCCTCGAGACCGAGTGTGCTGGTGCGGAATTCGCCCGCGCGCACGGTGGCCAGCTCGCCGTCGTCGAGGAACACCACGCGCTGGGTGTGGTGCACCAGGGCGGCCACATCGGAGGCCACGAACATCTCGCCGTCGCCGACGCCGAGCACGATGGGGGATCCGTTGCGGGCCACCACCAGCTCGTCGGGCCGGCGGGCGTCGAGCACCAGCAGGCCGTAGGTGCCCTCGACCCGGTGCAGTGCGGTGCGGACCGCGTCCTCGAGCGTCTCGGCCCCGTCCAGGGCGGCGGCCACCAGGTGCACGATGGCCTCGGTATCGGTGTCGGAGACGAATTCCACCCCGTCGGCGGTCAGCGCGGCGCGCAGTTCCTCGGCGTTCTCCACAATGCCGTTGTGCACGACCGCGATCCGGCCGGAGCCGTCGGTGTGCGGGTGCGCGTTCGCGTCGGAGGGCTCGCCGTGGGTGGCCCAGCGGGTGTGCGCGATGCCCACATTGCCGCGCAGCCGGGCGCCCTCGGCGTCGGCCCGATCACGCAGGTCCTGGACCCGGCCCTGGGTCTTGGTGACCCGCAGCCGGCCGCGGTGCGGCACGGCCAGTCCCGCGGAGTCGTAGCCCCGGTACTCGAGCCGGTGCAGGCCCTCCAGCAGGACCGGGACGGCCTCACGGTGCCCGATGTAACCGACGATTCCACACATTGCGCGACGGACTCCTCACCCGTAGACGATGCGACGCAGTTGTCGTTCGGTGAAGTCGGGGGCGGCCACCGGGCGCTGCGCGAGCTCTGCCGCCAGGCGCTGCCAGATCTCGGCATTGCGGACCTGACGTCCCTGCAGTTCGGCATGTCTGCGGCGCACGAACTGCTCGGCGGTCTCGTCGAAGTATCCGACGACGTCGGCGACCACGCGGGCCGCGACGGCGGGCGGCAGGCCGGTGGAGGCCGCTACATGGCGCACCAGATCGACCGGAACCCCGTCATTCACCCGACAGAACTTGCCATGCCGACGCCGTTTTTGCCACTTTTGTGCCCGAAAGCGGGCAGATTTGACCGTGACGACTGATTTCGCAACTTTCGGGGTAACTCGCCGGGCACCCCCGGAATTGTTTCGGCGCCCCGCCGGCACGGGTGCGCCACGCCGACGGCTCTGAGCCGCCCGCTGAAGTCCCGGGGAGGCGGGGGAGCGTGCCGATTCCGGGCGGGTTCCGGGCCTGCGCCTAGGCTGGCGGGCGTGACCTCACCGAATCAGACCGCCGTGGCGACGCTGCACACCAGCCACGGTGACATCAAAATCTCGCTCTTCGGTAACCACGCCCCCGCCACGGTCCGCAACTTCCTCGGCCTGGCCGACGGTTCCGCGCCGTACACCACGAAGAACGCCTCCGGCACCGACTCCGGACCGTTCTACGACGGCGCGATCTTCCACCGCGTGATCGACGGATTCATGATTCAGGGCGGCGACCCCACCGGCACCGGCCGCGGCGGTCCCGGCTACGAGTTCAAGGACGAATTCCACCCGGAACTGCGGTTCACCCGCGGCTACCTGCTGGCCATGGCCAATGCCGGGCCGGGCACCAACGGCTCCCAGTTCTTCATCACCCTGGGCCCGCAGCCGCACCTGAACCGCAAGCACACCATCTTCGGTGAGGTGCTCGACCCCGAATCCCGCAAGGTGGTCGACGCCATCGCCGACCTGCCCACCGATCGCAACGACCGGCCCAAGGACGGCGACGTCGTGATCAACAGCATCACCATCTCCTGACACCGGCCGAATCAGGCCAGAGCCGAAGAGAATTCACATGCAACCCCAGCCGCCCGCGCCGACCTGCTACCGCCACCCCGACCGGCCCACCGGTCTGGCCTGCACCCGGTGCGGGCGCTCGGCCTGTCCCGAATGCCTCACCCCGGCCGCGGTCGGACAGCACTGCGTGGAGTGTGTCCAGCAGGGCCGCAACGATGTCCGGCCGGTCCGCAATGCGGCCGGGACAGCGGTGTCGCGGATACCCAACCCGTACGTCACCTACTCGCTGATCGCGATCAATGTGATCGTCTACACGGTCACCGCGCTCCAGGCCCACAGCCTGATGGACAACCAGCGCTCGCGGCTGTTCTACGACTGGGTGCTGGTGCCCGCCTTCGTCGGCGACGGCGGCTGGGCGCGGGTGCTGGGTTCGGGCTTCCTGCACTACGGGCCGATTCACCTGCTGGCCAATATGTTCGCGCTCTACGTGCTCGGCCCGTACTGCGAAGTGGCGCTGGGCCGTGGGCGATTCGTGGCCGTCTACCTGGCCTCGCTGCTCGGCGGTTCGGCGGCGGTGACCGCGCTGTCGGATCCGCTCACCGCCTCGGCAGGCGCGTCGGGCGCGATCTTCGGCATCTTCGGCGCGGTGGCCGTGATCATGCTGCGCACCCGGCAGAACCTCACCCAGATCGCGGTGCTGCTGGTGATCAACCTGATCATCACCTTCTCGGTGCCCGGCATCTCGATCTGGGCGCACCTGGGCGGACTGCTGGCGGGCACGGTCGCCACCACCGGCATCCTCTACGTGCCGCGCTGGCTGGGGATTCGGGAGACCCGCACGGCGCTGAACATCGGCTGGGCGGCGGTGGCGATGGTGGCGCTGCTCGCGGTAGTGGCGACGGTGCTGGCCGTGCCGAGCCTCTAGCGCGCCAGGTGAATACGCAGCACCTCGAGGACATCCTCGGGGTGCGCGCCCAGATCCCAGCGGCCCAGGATCAGCAGCTTCTCCTCGCCGCGGTGATCCACATCCATCTCCAGCATGGGCATCCGCCGGCCGAGTCGCCGGTAGTACACCACGCGGACGCGCAGGATCTGCTGGGGCGTGTAGCGCTGCGGCCCGGTCAAGCCGCGCACCACGATATGCACAGGGTCACCGGGCTCGATCGCCAGGCGCGGCCGCTGCCGCAACCCCATGCCGGTGAGGAAGAGCAGCCCCAGCGCGGCCACTCCGATGAGCAGGCGGCCGGGCGCATCGTTCGTCACGAAGGCGGCCACGACCAGCGCGATGCCGCCGACACCGCAGGCCGCGAGCGCGGCCGGGGGTGTGGACCAGGCGAGATGGGAGGAGGGATCGGGGGCTGTCACCGTCCCCACTCCCTCCTCGAGTTGTCCACAGGCTCATCCACAGGTGTGTATGAATAACAATGGTGTAAGCCACACATGTGCTGGACTCAGCGCCAGCGCATGGTCATGATCAGGCCGACGACCATCAGGCCGAACCCGATCAGGAAGTTCCACGCGCCCAGGTCGCTCATCCAGCCGATATGCTCGTTCGCCAGGTAGTAGACGAGCAGCCAGGCGAGCCCGGCCAGCATGAAGCCCAGCATGATGGCGACGTACCAGACCGGCGACGGACCTGCCGATTTCACGCGTACGGGCGTGCGGCTGGCCGGGTTGATCGTGTAGTCGGTCTTCTTCCGGACCTTTGACTTAGGCATGACGTCCTCGTATTCGGCGTTCTGTCTGCATAGACATTATCCCGGCAACCCTGTGGAAAGTGTCGTTGGGAGTGCCCGGTCGATTGTGGCGACACGGTTCGGCGGTATTGCGTGCGACGGCACGCGCCGCGCCAACTACTCTCGAATCATGCGTGTACTGGTCGTCGACAACTACGACAGCTTCGTGTTCAACCTGGTTCAGTATCTCGGACAGCTGGGTGTGGATGCCGAGGTCTGGCGCAACGACGATGATCGGCTCGCCGATGTGGACAAGGTTGTGCAGGACTACGACGGGGTGCTGATCAGCCCCGGGCCCGGCACCCCCGATCGCGCCGGTGCCAGCATCGCCCTGGTGCACGCCGCCGCCCGGCACGCCACTCCGCTGCTCGGCGTCTGCCTGGGTCATCAGGCCATCGGAGAGGCGTTCGGCGCCACCGTGACCCGTGCCCCCGAACTGTTGCACGGCAAGACCAGCGAGGTCTTCCACATCGGCGCGGGCGTGCTGGCCGGTCTGCCGGATCCGTTCATCGCCACCCGCTACCACTCGCTGACCGTCCTCGAGGAGACCATGCCGCCGGAGCTGGAGGTGCTGGGCCGCACCGAATCCGGCATCGTCATGGCTCTGCGGCATCGCGATCTGCCCATCCACGGTGTGCAGTTCCATCCCGAATCCGTGCTCACCCAGGGCGGGCACCGCATGCTCGCCAACTGGCTGGGCGTGTGCGGCGAGCGGCCGGCGGAGGGACTGGTGCAGACCCTGGAGGCGGAGGTCGCGGCACTCGCGTCATGAGGCCGCACGTCATGCTGTCGGTGGCCGTCAGCATCGACGGTTATATCGACGACACCGGTCCCGACCGGCTGCTGCTGTCCAACGCAGCCGATTTCGATCGGGTGGACGCGTTGCGCGCGGACTCCGACGCCATCCTGATCGGCGCGGAAACCCTGCGTCGCGACAATCCCCGGCTGCTGGTCAACAGTGGGGATCGGCGCCTGCAAAGGGTCGCCGCGGGCAAGCCGGAGTATCCGGTGCGCGTGATCGTCACCGCCGGTGGCGATCTCGACCCGGAACTGCGGTTCTGGCACTGCGGCGGCGAAAGACTGGTCTACACCACCGATTCCGGGGCCACCCGCATCGGTGACCGTTTGGCCGGGCTGGCCGAGGTCGTCTCCCTCGGCGCGTTGATCGAATTCGATGCCCTACTCGATGACCTGGGCAAACGCGGCCTGGAGCGGCTCATGGTCGAGGGCGGCGGTGCCATTCACACCGGCTTCCTGTCCGCCGGTCTGGCCGACGAGATCTGGATGGCCGTGGCGCCGGTCGTGGTCGGGGATCCGGCTGCCCCGCGCTTTCTCGGGCCCGCCGCCTTCCCGGGCGGCCCCAATCACCGCATGCAGCTGGCCGATGTGGGCCGGATCGGCGATATCGCGCTGCTGCGCTATCTGCCGAAGGAGGATTCCGATGTCGGATGATGAGGCACGGCTGGATCGCGGGTGGATGCGGCACGCCATCGGCCTGGCGCGGTTGTGCTCGCACAGCGACACCGCCTTCGCGGTGGGCGCGGTGATCGTGGGTGTGGACGGGGTGGAGATCGCGCACGGGTGGTCGCGGGAGACCGACGACAAGGTGCACGCCGAGGAGTCGGCGCTGAACAAGCTGGAGCCGGACGATCCGCGGCTGCCGTCGTCCACGCTGTACAGCACGCTGGAGCCGTGCTCGCAGCGGGCGAGCCAGGATCGGCTGCCCTGTACGGATCGCATTCTCCGGGCCGGAATTCGGCGCGTGGTCATCGCCTGGCGGGAGCCCGGCACCTTCGTGGACAACTGCGTCGGGGTGGAGAAGCTGCGCGAGCACGGCGTCGAGGTGATCGAGCTGCCGGATCTGGCCGAAGAGGCCATGTCGATGAACCGTCATCTGCGACTGTAGGTTTCGCGCGCCGAAGGTTTCACATGAAACACAGGGGGTTCGCGGACCGTCCGCGAACCCCCTGTTCTCACAGTGGAATCGGCATCACGGCGGGCCGAGCGAGAGCACGCCGGTCGTGATGGTCACCGTCTGGCTCTTGCCCAGCGGCGAGCCCGCGGTCGGCTGCTGGGCCAGGATGCGCCCGACCTCACCCGCGTTCAGAGTGCTCATGTTGTTCTGGCTGACCTGCCCGTTCCAGCCCTTCTGCCGCAGCATGTCCACGGCCTGGGCCGGGGTCATGCCGCGCAGGTCGGGCATGGTCAGCTGGTCGCCGCTGGAGACCTGCACGGTAATGCTGGAACCCTTGTCGGCCTGGGTGCCCGCGGGCGGATTGGTGGCGATGACCGTGCCCTTGGGCTGGTTGTTCGGCACCTCCTGCACGGTCACCTTGAAACCGGCGGTGTCCGACAGCGTCGACTGCGCGACGTCGATGGACTGGCCGACCACATCGGGCACCCGCACCTTGTCCGGGCCGGAACCGAGGGTGATGGTGACCTGCCCGTCGGAGTCGATCTTCTGCCCCGCGTCGGGGGTCTGCCCGACGATCTTGTCCTTGTCCTCGGTGCTGGACGCTTCCCGCTTCACATCCGGATTCAGCCGCAGCCCCTGGGAATTCAGCTGCTGTTCGGCCTGCTGCTGGGTGAGCCCGGCCAGTTTCGGCACCGGCACCTGCTGCGGGCCGGCCGACACCTGCAGGGTGACGGTGCTGCCCTTGTCGACCCGCGAACCGCCCAGCGGCTGGGTGGCGATCACATTGCCCTGCGCCACCTTGGGATCGTTCTTCTGCTGAATGGCGACCGTGAAACCGGCTCGCTCCAGATCCCGTTGCGCCAGTTGGTAGTTCTGATTGGCCACATCCGGCACCGCGACCTGATCCGGATGCGAGCCGGGTCCGATCAGCATCCACAGCAGACCGCCGACCGCGGCGATCGCGGCCACCGCGAGCACGGCGATCAGCGCCGTGCGCCGGCGCGGGCTCGCCTCGACGATCTCCTGCTCGGTGGTGTCGTCGCGGCGTTCGACGGTGCGGTAGCTGCGCGGCGGCGGCAGTTCGTCGTCGAAGCTGCGGTCCTCGTCGGTCATCACCATGGGCGCGGTGGGCTTCTGCCCGCCCAGCACCCGGATCAGGTCGGCGCGCATCTCGGCGGCGGTCTGGTACCGGTTGGCCGGGTTCTTGCTCATGGCCTTGAGCACGACCGAGTCGAGTTCGCGCGGCACGCCCGGATGCACCTGCGACGGCAGCCGCGGATCCTCGCGGACGTGCTGGTAGGCCACCGCGACCGGCGAGTCGCCGGTGAAAGGCGGTTCGCCGGTGAGGATCTCGTAGAGCACACAGCCCACCGAGTACACGTCCGAGCGGGCGTCCACCTGTTCGCCGCGGGCCTGCTCGGGCGAGAGGTACTGGGCGGTGCCGATGACCGCGGCCGTCTGGGTCATGGGGTTGGAGCTGTCGGCGAGGGCCCGCGCGATGCCGAAGTCCATCACCTTCACCGCGCCGGCGCGGTTGATCATGATGTTGGCGGGCTTCATGTCCCGGTGCACGATGCCGTTGCGGTGCGAGAAGTCCAGCGCCGCACACACATCCGCGATGACCTCCATGGCGCGCCGGGGCGGCAGCGGGCCCTTGCCGCGCACCAGGTCACGCAGCGTGTCGCCGTCGACGTACTCCATGACGATGTAGGGCAGCGGGCCGCCGTCCACCTCGGCCTCGCCGGTGTCGTACACCGCCACGATGGCCGGATGGTTGAGTGCCGCCGCGTTCTGCGCCTCCCGCTTGAAGCGCAGGTAGAACGTGGGGTCGCGGGCGAGGTCGGCGCGCAGCACCTTGATGGCCACATCCCGGCCGAGCCGCAGATCCCGGGCCTTGTGGACCTCGGACATGCCACCGAACCCGATGATCTCGCCCAGCTCGTAGCGGGAGGAGAGGTTCTTCGGGGTCGTCATGGCAATCCTTGCTGCGGGACTGTGGATGAATAGGGGTCGGACTCGTAGACAGGACCGCGGTTACTGCCGGGACTTACTACGCCGGGAGTCACCCCGCCGGGATTCCCGCCGCCGGGACTCACTCCGCCCGGGTTCGCTGGCAATGATGGTATGTCGTTGTTCGGCCAGGGCCAGCGGCCGGTGGTGGTCGGCCGTGCCGAGGTGGTGGTCTTCGGCACGGTGGTGGTGGGCGGCACGGTCGTGGTGGGCGGTGGCGTGGTCGTCGGCTCGGGTGTGGTGGTCGGCGGCGGCTCGTAGGTGGTCACCGGGGGCGGCGGCACCGGCCGTTCCCGGGTGGTCGTGGTCTGCGGGGGCGTGGTGGTCGGTGTGATCACCGGGGGCGCCACCACCGCACTGGTGCGGGCGGGTGGCGTGGAGTCGTGCGAGGAGCTGCTCATCAGCACGATGGCGGCGGCCGCGCCCAGAATGAGCGCGCCCACGCCGAGCCCGGCGATGGCCTTCTGGCCGGCGGTGAATCGCCCGGTCTCCGGGTCTTCGGCGCCGGTGACGGTCATCGGGCCCACCGGGGTACGCGGTCCCGGCATCACGGTGGTCGCGGAGGCGGGCGGCTCGGCGACGCCGCGCATGGGCGGCGGCGCGTACCGGCTGGTGGCCTGGTCGGCCCGGGCGCCCGGAATGATCATGGTCGGTCCGGGCGGCAGCACCCGGGTGGCGCCGGTCATCGACGGCACGGCCGGAATGCCGCCGGGCGGCGTGGGCCGGCGACCCGAGCGCACCGCGGCCACCGCGTCGGCGAACTCGCCGCCATTGGTGTAGCGCTGGCCCGGATCCTTGGCCATGGTGATCTCGATGAGCTCCCGCACATTCGGCGGCAGATCGGCGGGCAGCGGCGGCGGGGCCTCCCGCACGTGCTTCATGGCCACGGTCAGCGCGCCGTCACCGGTGAACGGCCGGGCGCCCGAGAGCGCCTCGTAGCCGACCACGCCCAGGGAGTACACGTCGGAGGCGGCGGTGGCGTCCTCGCCGGTGGCCTGCTCCGGTGCGATGTACTGGGCGGTGCCCATCACCATGCCGGTCTTGGTGACCGGGGAGGCGTCCACCGCCTTGGCGATGCCGAAGTCGGTGATCTTCACCTGACCGGTCGGGGTCACGAGGATATTGCCCGGCTTCACATCCCGGTGCACCACGCCCGCCAGGTGCGCGACCTGGAGCGCGCGCCCGGTCTGCTCGAGCATGTCCAGACCCTGCGCCACCGAGAGCCGGTTCAACCGCGACAGCACCGCGTTGAGCGGTTCACCCTGCACGTACTCCATGACCAGGTAGGCGATTTCGCCGCCCGACCCGTCCTGCGTCTCGCCGTAGTCGTAGATGCTCGCGATGCCCGGGTGGTTCAACTGCGCGGTGGTCCGCGCCTCGGTACGGAAGCGCTGCCGGAAGGTCGGATCGGCGGAGAACTCCGCCTTGAGCACCTTCACGGCGACCCGGCGGTCCAGCCGAGTGTCCAGCGCTTCCCAGACCTGACCCATGCCGCCGGTCGCGATCAGCCGCTGCAGCCGGTACCGGTCTGCGATCATCGCACCGTTGTTCAGCATTCGTGACCCTGTCTACCTTGCACTTTCATGTCGTTCAGCCCCCCAGTCCGGCATCCAGCACCGCTCGCGCGATCGGGGCGGCCACGGAGCCGCCGGTGGCCGCCAGCGCCCGGTCGCCGCCGTTCTCGACGATCACCGCGATCGCGATCTTCGGGTTCTGCGCCGGCGCGAAGGCGATGTACCAGGCGTGCGGCGGCGTGTTGCGCGGATCGTTGCCGTGCTCGGCTGTGCCGGTCTTCGACGCGATCTGATACGAGCGCGGCTGCGTCCCTCCCTGCGTGTTCTTCTCCGACTCCAGCATCAGATTGGTGATCTGGGTGGCCACCTGCGGTGTCACCGCCTGGCCCACCGAGGTCGGCTTGGTGGTCTCCAGCGTGCTCAGATCGGGCGCCTGCAGCTGGTCCACCAGAAAAGGCTTCATCCGCACGCCGCCATTGGCGATGGTGGCCGCGATGACCGCATTGTCCAGCGGGGTGAGCGCGACGTCGCGCTGGCCGATGCTGGACTGGGCCATCGCCGCATTGTCGGGAATCGTTCCGACGGTGCTGTCCGCCCAGGGGATCGGAATATTGGGGTGCTGGGTTCCGATTCCGAACGCGCTGGCCTCGTCCTTGAGTTTCGCGGCTCCGACCTTCATACCGAGCTCGGCGAAGGCGGTGTTACAGGAGTACTTGAAAGCGTCGGTGAGAGAAGCGGTTTGGGCGTCGCCGGGACCGCAGTGGCTGCCGTTGTAGTTCTCCAGCGTGGTGGTGGTGTCGGGCAGCGTGATCCGCGGCGCCGCGGTGAACTGGTCGTCGGGCTTGGCGATGCCGTTGGACAGCGCGGCCGCGGTCACGATCACCTTGAAGGTGGAGCCCGGCGGATAGGTCTGCGAGACCGCGCGATTCAGCATCGGCTGGCGCGGATCCTGCTGCAGCTGCTCCCAGGTCTTCTGGGTGGCGGCGCCGTCGTGCCCGGCCAGCAGGTTCGGGTCGTAGGACGGCGTGGACACCATGGTCAGGATGCGGCCGGTGCTGGGCTCGACGGCCACCACCGAACCGGTCAGGTTCTTGGCGGTGAGCTGGTCGTAGGCGACCTTCTGCATGACCGGGTTGAGCGTGGTCACCACATTGCCGCCGCGCGGATCCCGGCCGGAGATCATGTCGATGAGCCGGCGCCCGAACAGGCTGTTGTCGGAGCCGTTGAGCACCGAGTCCTCGGCGTGCTCGAGTTGGTTGCTGCCGTACTGCATCGAGTAGTAGCCGGTGGCGGGCGCGTAGGCCAGCGGATCGGTCGGGTAGGTGCGCAGGTACTTGTAGCGGTCGTCGGTGGCGACCGACGAGGCCAGCACCGTGCCCGCCGCGGAGATCTGGCCGCGCTGACGCGCGTACTCGTCCAGCAGGACTCGCACATTGCGCGGATCGTTGCGCAGGCTGTCGGCCTTGAACACCTGCACATAGGTGGCATTGGCGAGCAGCGCGACGATCATCACCATGACCGCCAGCGCCACCCGGCGCAGAGGCGTGTTCACGCGCCACCCCCCTCGACCTTGCGCAGCAGTTGAGTCGACGCGTCCGCGATCGGCTCCGCCCGCTTCCGGGCGGGCGCCGGCCGGCGGGCGGCATCGGACACCTTGATCAGCAGGCCCAGCAGCACATAGTTGGCCAGCAGGGACGAACCGCCGTAGGACATGTACGGCGTGGTGAGACCGGTCAGCGGAATCAGCTTGGTGACGCCGCCGACCACCACGAACACCTGGATGGCGATCGTGAAGGACAGGCCCGCGGCCAGCAGCTTGCCGAAGCTGTCGCGAATGGCCAGCGCGGTGCGGATCCCGCGAATGGTGAACACGCAGAACAGCATCAGGATGGCGGTCAGCCCGATCAGGCCGAGCTCCTCCCCGATGGCGGAGATGATGAAGTCGGTCTTGGCGAACGGCACCTGCGAGGGCCGCCCGCTGCCCAGCCCGGTCCCGGCCAGGCCGCCGGTGGCCAGCCCGAACAACGACTGCGAGATCTGGTAGCCGGTATTGGAGTAGTCGGCGAAGGGATGCAGCCAGGTCGAGAACCGCACCCGCACATGCCCGAAGGCGAAATAGGCGAACACCACCCCGATGGTGAGCAGCACCAGCCCGACCGCCACCCAGCCCACCCGCTCGGTCGCGATGTAGAGCATGCACAGCACGGTGGCGAAGATGAGCAGCGAGGTGCCCAGATCCTTCTCCACCACCAGCACGCCCACCGACAGCACCCAGACCAGCAGGATCGGGCCCATGTCGCGCATGCGCGGCAGCTCCATGCCGAACACGTGCTTGCCCGCGCCGGTGAACAGGTCGCGCTTGGACACCAGCACACCGGCAAAGAACACGATGAGCGCGATCTTGGCGAACTCACCGGGCTGAACACTGAAGCCCGGCAGGCGAATCCAGATCTTCGCGCCGTTCACCTGCGAGTACCGGTCCGGCAGCACCGCGGGCAGGGCGAGGGCGATGACCCCGATCAGGCCGAGGGTGTAGGCGTAGCGGGCCAGGCTGCGGTAGTCACGCAGCGCGATCAACAACCCCGTGAAAACCACCATCCCCAGCCCCGTCCACAGCACCTGCTGGTTGGCGTCGGGGGAGGGGATGGGCAGGGAGGCGAACGCGGCGTCCTGTGCCTGCGCCAGGTCGATGCGGTGGATCACCACCAGGCCCAACCCGTTCAGCAGGGCCACGATCGGTAGGAGGACCGGATCCGCGAAGGCCGCGAACCGCCGCACCGCCAGATGCGCGACGCCGAACAATGCCATGTACGCGGCACCGAGTTTGGCGATCTCCCAGGTGATCGCCTGCTCCTGACTGGCCTCCACCAGCACCAGCGACACCATCGTGATGACGGCCGCCAGCCCCAGGAGCAGCAACTCGACATTGCGCCGGGTGGCGGGCGGCGGCGCAGGAGCGAATCCGCCCGGTGGACTGGGAAAAGCCCCAGTGGACGGCGGTGCCGGTGCGGACATCAGTCCGCCGTCCTGCAGTTCTGCCCCGGAGTCTGCGGTGCCGTGGTGGTGGTGACAGGAGCGGTCGGCTGGTCGGTCTTGCGGGGTTCCAGCGGGTGGTTCTCGCCGGTCCGTTCACCGCCGGTGAGGCTGCCGGGCGCGGCCGGAGCGGCCGGGGTGGTGGTGACGGGTGTGCCCGGCTGGTTGGGGTCGGCGGGCGGCGGGACCGGCGTGGTCGACGGAGTGACCGGCGCCTGCTGCTGCTTCTCGCACGGGGGCAGCAGTTCGCCCTGCACCAGGTTCCGGATCTGCTTGACGGCGTCGTCGCGGGAACCGGGCGGCAGGCCCTTGTCGACCGAATCGCGGCCGCTGGGGCGGAGATCGTTGCGGGTCAGCTGGGCACAGCCGGAGGGAAACTTGTCGCCGGGCGCGGCCAGCGTCAATTCGCCGCCGCGCGTGACGCAGCCGACCTGGTCCACATCGCGGATGGAGTAGCCCAGCACCGAACCGGGCAGGCCGCGCAGCACGACCACCTTCTCGCCGTCCACGCCGACGTAGTAGTTGCTGCGAATCATGTTGTAGCCCACGGTGAGTCCCGCGCCCACCGCCACCAGCAGGGCCAGCGACAGCGCCAGCCAGCGCAGCTTGTGACTCTTCTTGGGCGGTTCGGGTTCGGGCTGCGGCACCGCGCGGCGCGGCGTGGCGCGCGGCGGGCGCATGGCGGCGGCCCGGCCGGCGGCGGTGTTCGGCGGGGGAGTGTCCTCGTCCTCGCCGGAGGCCGCGCCCGCCACGATCGGGTGGCTCTGGCCGTAGTCCAGGTCGATGACGTCGGCGACCACCACGGTCACGTTGTCGGGACCGCCACTGCGCAACGCCAATTCGATGAGCCGGTCCGCCGACTCGTCGGTGGTGCCCTCGCGCAGCGTGTTGGCGATGGTCTCGTCGCTCACCACGTCCGAGAGGCCGTCGGAGCAGAGTAGATAGCGGTCCCCGGCACGCGCCTCCCGCACCACCAGGGTGGGGTCGATCTCGTTGCCGGTGAGCGCCCGCATGATCAGCGAGCGCTGGGGATGAGTGTGGGCCTGCTCCGGGGTGATCCGTCCCTCGTCCACCAGCGACTGCACGAAGGTGTCGTCGCGGGTGATCTGGGCCAGCTCACCGCCTCTGAGCATGTAGGCGCGGGAGTCGCCGATGTGCGCGAGGCCGAGTTTGCGCCCGGCGAACAGGATGGCGGTGAGCGTGGTGCCCATGCCGTCGAGTTCCGGCTCCTCCTCGACCTGGTCGGCGATGGCCGCATTGCCTTCGTGCACAGCACGATTCAGCTTGCCGAGCAGATCGTCGCCGGGCTCGTCGTCGTCCAGATGCGCCAGGGCGGCGATCATCAGCTGCGAGGCGACCTCACCGGCGGCGTGGCCGCCCATGCCGTCCGCCAGCGCGAGCAGTCGCGCACCTGCGTAGACGGAATCCTCGTTGTTGGCTCGGACGAGACCACGGTCGCTGCGCGCTGCGTAGCGGAGAACAAGTGTCACGATCGCAGCTCGATCACTGTCTTGCCGACACGGACAGGGGTGCCGAGTGGAACTCGGACCGGAGTGGTGACCTTCGACCGGTCGAGGTAGGTCCCGTTGGTGGAACCGAGATCCTCGACGTACCAGTCCTCACCGCGCGGAGACAGTCGCGCGTGGCGGGTGGAGGCGTAGTCGTCGGTGAGAACCAGTGTGGAGTCGTCGGCCCGCCCGATCAGCACCGGCTGTGTGCCGAGCGAGATGCGGGTGCCGGCGAGAGAACCCTGAGTCACCACGAGATATTTGGCGCCCTTCTGGCCCCGGCGAAATGATGGGAGCACCGCGGAACCGCCTGCGGCCCGAGGCGCGACCCGGAGGCCGGAAGCCGCGTAGATATCGCTGCGCAGGGTCCGGAGCACCGCCCACACGAACAGCCACAACAACAGCAGGAACCCCGCACGGGTCAATTGCAGGATCAATCCCTGCACGGTGCTCCACCTCCTGTTCGACCGTGTCGTGAGTACGGGGCAGTTACGGAGGTGTGGCTCCGTGACCCCCAACCGGTGTGTTGCTGGTCAGCGCGGCCAGAGTCCGCCGCGAGCATTGGCAGCATCATAGGGCCGTCGACCGGTTGCGATCACGATACGACCGAGGAATTCCCAGCCATATCGTGACCTGCACCGCGAGCTTACGGGATCAGACGATCCGGATCAGGATCTCGGAATGTCCGGCGCGGATGACATCCCCGTCGGCGAGCTGCCAATCCTGGACGGGAGACCCGTTGACCAGCGTGCCATTGGTCGAACCGAGGTCCGAGAGCATCGCGGTCTGGCCGTCCCAGCGAACCTCGATGTGGCGCCGCGAAACTCCCGTATCCGGCAACCGGAAGTGCGCGTCCTGCCCGCGGCCGATGATGTTGCTGCCCTCGCGCAACTGGTAGGTGCGGCCGGAGCCGTCGTCCAGCTGCAGCGTGGCCGAGTAGCCCGAGCCGCCGCGCGCCGGCGCCGCGCCGTAGCCGGCCGGCTGCTGGCCGTAGCCCTGCTGCTGTCCGTACCCCTGCTCGTCGCCGTAGCCGGCCTGCTCCTGGTACTGGTCGTAGCCCTGCTGGCCGTAGCCCTGCTGCTGGCCGTACCCCTGCTCGGCATAGCCCTGCTGACCGTAGCCGCCCTGGTCGTAGCCCTGCTGGCCGTAGCCCTGCTGCTGGCCGTAGGCCTGGTCGGCGTAGCCCGGCTGCTGGCCGTAGCCGCCGCCCTGCTCGCTGTAGGCCTGGTCGTAGCCGTGCTGCTGCTGGCCGTAGGCCTGGTCGGCATAGCCCGGCTGCTGGCCGTAGGCCTGCTCGGACTGACCGTAGGCCTGCTCGGACTGACCGTAGCCCTGCTGCTGGCCGTAGCCCTGCTCGGCGTAGCCGCCCTGCTGGCCGTAAGCGCCGCCCTGCTGCTGGTTGTAGTCGTAGCCGTTCTGGTAGTCGCCGTAGGCCTGCTCGGACTGGCCGTAGCCGCCCTGCTCGTAGCCCTGCTGACCACCGCGGCCGTACTCGCCGTAACCCTGCTGACCTTGACGGCCCGCAGGCGGGGGCGCGTACCCGCGGTTCCGCGGATCGGACTCCGCGGGCTCACGGCTTGGGTCGTAGCCTGAGTTCTGCGTCATGGGGCCAGCTCCTGGTTGCGGGTTGGGTCGTTGTGGGCGTCCAGGTCCCGGTGACGGGCCTGCCCGCCCACCCGCGTCCGGATCGACCCGGCCGCGTGTCCTGAACTGTCCGGTGTGCAGCGTAGGGGATGCCTCGAACTCCACGTGTACTTCACCGTAGGTCTGCCACCCTTGCTCGCGGATGTAGTCCTGCAGATGCTTGGCGAAAGCACGCTTGGTGAGCTCGTAATCCTGCGTGGCGAGATCGCGATCCGGCTGTCCCTCGCCCTGGACGAGCTGCCGTAGATCCGACTCGTTGACGGTAATGGCATAGCTGTTCGGAGCCAGCAGATGCCCACCACCGAGATCCTGGATGTGGTCGGCGGCCTCGCGCTGCAGTGCGGCCTCGACCTCCTGGGGCACGACACTCCCGCCGAAGGCGCGGGCGAAGACATCGCCGACAGCCCCCTGGAGACGGCGCTCGAATCGGGAAACAATTCCCATGCCCCCTCCCTTCTCGGGTCCTGCCCGCTCCGGTGCGGGAGCGTGCGTCGTGTCATCTGTCCGATCGGCCGTGACGTGCGCGATGCGTCCTTGAATAGCAACACGCGGACATGGCGTGTCGCCGCAAGGACACGGTGATTGCATGATATCCACGATCGTCCACACCTGTAACTCTTGGCGGCGAGCCGAGGTTCCCGGGTCGAACGCGGATCGTGATCGCCCCTCCGCACCCCCGATAACCAGGCGATTTCGTTTTGGTGCAAACCCCGTGATACGTTTCTTCCCGTCGCTCAGGGCGAGTGGCGGAATGGCAGACGCGCTGGCTTCAGGTGCCAGTGTCCGTAAGGACGTGGGGGTTCAAGTCCCCCCTCGCCCACCACGAGGAAGGCCCTCGATCCGAATCGGATCGGGGGCCTTCTTCTATGTCCGGGTTCGACCGTGCCCGGGTTCGGCGTCCTGCTGCCCGGGTTCGGCGTCCGGGCCGGGCGTGCGATGTCGGATCGGCATCAGTGTGGCGCCCGGTGGCGGCCCGCGCGGGCGGGGTCGCGGCGCGAATCCGCACGGTGTCGGTTCCACTCAGCGAGACTCGAAAAGCCGCTGCTCACAACGGATGTGACGAAGATCGCACACCCTGTTCGGGGTTACCCGCCGAAGGCGTTGCCAGGGGGCGTTTCGGGGCCTTCGCGGGGGCGAAAATCGTTTGCCAGAAGATGCCGAATTGGGTATGCGCCCGATTACAGTCCAGTTATGCCTGATGATCATTTGGCGAAAGCCATTCGAAACAAACTTGAGGTTTGTTTAACCTTGGGTGATCGGTGGGCAATCGGCCTGAGCTGGGGCAAAACGCCAGCTTAACGGTGGTTGAACCGATGGTGAGCGGAAAATTTGCGAGTTTTTGGCAAACCAACTGACGGGGTTCGAAACGCATCGCGCGTCAAGGTTCGAAAGGGGTCTCGAAACGCGACCGCGTGGATAGTTTCGGACCCCTCCGCAGACCGCCCGCAAAGCGTATGCCGGGAATTAGCGATCTTGTCGGGTTCCTCACTGGGAAAGGGTGTTTCGCCTGGTCGTCTTATACGTCCGGTGGGCAAGTCGGAGGTTGCGTAGCCATAACGATTGTGTAGAGTCGTCGGCAACGCTGGCCGCAGCTGAGCCGGACTCGCTGCGGCCAGTGGAAATCAATCCGAACGGTGCCGCGACTATGAAGTCGCCACTCCCACAACCCGTTCCGGACCCTTCTCGATCGAATAGCCCGTGATGTGCTCCGGGTGATCGTTCGCTTCCCGCTCCGACCGCAGGCGCTCCTGCTCCCGCACCGCACCGCGGCCGCGCCCGAATACATAAGCCAGGAAACCGAGTTCGGCCAGCGCGCCGATGCCGACCCGGACCGCCGTGGGCAGTCCGCTGGGTGTGACGAAGCCCTCGAGGAAACCCGACACCAGCAGCACGCCCACCAGCCCGAGCGCGATCACCGCGGTCGCCCGGCCCTGTCGCGCCAGCGCCTGCGGGCGGCTCTCCCGGCCCGGATCGATCAGCGTCCAGCCCAGCTTCAGACCCGCCCCGCCGGCCACGAAAATGGCTGTGAGCTCCAGCATTCCGTGCGGCAGGAGCCAGCCGAAGAACGGGCCCAGCCGCCCCGCCCCCGCCATCAGCCCGGCACTGATACCGAGGTTCAAGGCGTTCATGGACAACAGGTAGACGGCGGGCAGGATGAGCACCCCGAGGAAGAGCGCCATGGCCGACACCCACGCGTTGT
This sequence comes from Nocardia sp. NPDC059236, assembly GCF_042754085.1. NCBI lineage: Bacteria > Bacillati > Actinomycetota > Actinomycetes > Mycobacteriales > Nocardiaceae > Nocardia > Nocardia sp. NPDC059236. Next base: position 845,818 of record NZ_JBHZAF010000002.1, on the reverse strand, counting down.
TGGTCCACACCTTGGCGGCGAAGGCGTCGTGCGAGTGCTCGTAGTAGTAGGTCTCGAATTCGCCACCCGGGCGCGTCAAGGCATCTGTATCCGTATCCAGGCCGAGATGCCGGCGCGCGGCCTCCGACCTGGCCACCCACGCGGCCAGCCCCGCCGACCCGAGCAGGAACACCGTCGCCACCGACAGCCACCAGGGCCAAGCCCGGTACACGGCGGCCGGGAACCGGTGCGTGAAGAAGTAGGCGATCTCCCGCGGCGTGTCGAAGCGGGCGCTCAGTATCCGGCCCCGCGCCCGGGTCAGCACCGCCGACAGCCCGGCAACGAGGTCCGGATCCGCCTCCCGGGTCTGCAGGCGGGCCAGCTGCTGCGACGCCAGCCGATACAGCCGCACCAACTCGTCGGCCTCCGCACCGGTGAGCCGCCTGCTCCGGGAGGCCAGCTGATCCAGCCGATCCCAGGAGGGCCTGTGCACAAAGGTGTAAGCGTCCAGATCCATGAGTACCCCTCCTGCGCCGACGCTGACAGAATGCTATCCATCGCGATCCCACGGGGCGGAGGAAGACGACCTCATGGCACTGTTCACCACCGGCGAAGCCGTGGCCGTCGAGCTGCCGATCGCGCGGATCCCCACCCGGGCCGCGGCCTTCCTGCTCGACCTGCTGCTGCAGGCCGTGATCGGAACGGTGCTGGCGCTGCTGTTCGAGGCGCTGCTGGTGTGGATCGGCGCCGATTCCGCGTGGCGCGACGCCGCCGTGCTGGTGGCCATGGTGAGCGCGCTGATCGGGTATCCGGTGCTGTTCGAGACGTTTTCGCGCGGGCGCTCGGTGGGGAAGATGGCGGTCGGGCTGCGCGTGGTGCGCGCCGACGGCGGGCCCATCGACTTCCGGCACGCGGTCACCCGCGGACTGGCGGGGATCGTCGACTTCTGGATCATGGGCACCGGGCTGATCGCCGTCGTGGTGTCGCTGTGCTCGCCGCAGGCCCGGCGGGTCGGGGACGTGCTGGCGGGCACCGTGGTGGTGCACGACCGCAGCCGACTGCCCTTCGCCGCGCTGGCCGCGCCGCCGCCCTGGCTGGCGGGCTGGGCGCGGCAGCTCGATTTGTCCGGTCTCTCCGATGAATTGGCGCTGTCGATGCGTCAGTACCTGTTGCGATTCCGCACCCTGACCCCGGAGGTCCAGGACCGGTTGGGCCGCACCCTGGTCATCGCGGTGTGCATGAGCCTGCGCACGCCGCCGCCGAACGGCTATCCGCCGCTGCAGATCCTGGGCGCGGTGCTGGCCGAGCGGCAGCGGCGGGCCATCCCGCCGCCGCCCCTCGTGCGGCAGTACCCGACGGCCGTGCCGGTTACAGCGCTCCGGTCCGCTTGAGTTCCAGGTATTCGTCGGCCAGCGCCTCCGGCAGCCGGTCGGGTGCCTCGGCGATGACCCGGACGCCCATGCGGCGCAGCGTCTCCCGAGCCACCGCGTGCTCGGCGATGACATTCTCGGCGGCGGCCGCGGCATAGAGGTCGTCCAGGCCGGAGCGGCGGGCGGCGGCGGCCGCCACCTCCGGATCGGTCACCGCGACCACCAGCACCCGATGCCGCTCGGTCAGCACCGGCAGCACCGGCAGCAGGCCCTCCTGCACGGTGGCGGCGTCGAGATGGGTGAACCACACCACCAGGCTGCGGCGGCGGGCGCGCTGCAGCGTCGCGCGCAGCACGCCCTGATAGTCGGTGTCGACCAGTTCGGGCGTGAGCCCGGCGAGCGCGTGCATCAGCTTGATCTGCAAGCGCTTTCCGCCGATGCCGCGCACCTCGGTGCGCAGCCGGCGGTCGTAGGCCAGCAGATCCACCGAGTCGCCGCCCGAGGCGGCCAGCCCGCCCAGCAGCAGGGCCGCCTCGATGGTGGCGTCCAGGCGGGTGCCGTCGCCGACCCGGCCGGCGCTCACCCGCCCGGTGTCCAGCAGCATGACCACGTGCCGGTTGCGTTCCGGACGCCAGGTGCGCACCAGCACGTCATTGGCGCGGGCGGTCGCGCGCCAGTCGATGGTGCGCACGTCGTCGCCCGCGACATACTCACGGAACGAATCGAATTCGGTGCCCTGCCCACGAATCGTGGTGGTGTTGCGGCCCTCCAGATGCTGCAGCTGCCGGACCTTGGAGGCCAGCAGCCGCTCACTGCGGAACGGCGGCAGCGCGCGCAGCCGGGCCGGGACCTCGCGCCGCACCTGGCGGCCGGCCATGCCGAGCGGGCCCAGCAGACGCAGCGTCACCGGGCCGGCCACCCGGTCGCCGTGATAGTCCGGCGTCAGCTCGGTGTGCAGCCGAATCCTGGTGTTGGGCGGCAGGTTCAGGGCGTGGGTGCGATGGCGGGCGTGCGCGCTGGGCGGCCAGTCGTCCCACAGGGTGCCGCGCACCGGCCGGGCGCCGTCGTTGAGCACCGCCAGTTCCACGTCGATGCTGCGACCGGTGCGCACCGTCGTGACGGGGGCCCGCGAAAGCTCCAGCGCACCCGGCGATCCCAGCAGCAGCAGATCGGCCGCGATCAGCGCGACCAGCGCCAGGGTGGCGAGCAGCACACCGAGCCACGAGGGCAGCGCCAGCGTGACGAACAGGGCCGCGAGCACCGCCGCGGCGGCCAGCCGGCCGGTGACGACCACGGTCTACACCGGAACGGGGACGGACATCAGCAGCGAGGCCAGCACGCCCTCGGCGGTGACGCCCTCCACCTCGTGCTCGGGCCGCAGGTGCAGCCGGTGCCGGAGCACCGTCGTCGCAACGGCTTTCACATCGTCGGGCGTCACATAGGCGCGCCCGTTCAGCCAGGCGAAGGCCCGCGCGGCCGCCATCAGCGCGGTCGCGCCGCGGGTGGACGCGCCGTGCGCCACGGCCGGGGAGGTGCGGGTGGCCCGGCACAGGTCCACGGTGTACGCCAGCACCTCGGGGCTGATGGCCACCTGCGCGACGGCGGCCCGGGCGGCCGCGATGTGCGCGGGACCGGCCACCGGGCGCAGACCGGCGGCGTTCAGATCGCGCGGGTCGAAGCCCGCCGCGTGCCGCTGCAGGATGCGGAATTCGTCATCGCGCCCGGGCAATTGGACGTCCACCTTGAACAGGAACCGGTCCAGCTGCGCCTCCGGCAGCGGATAGGTGCCCTCCTGCTCGATCGGATTCTGGGTGGCGACCACCACGAACGGATCCGGCAGCGGCTGCGGCACGCCGTCCACCGAAACCTGGCGCTCCTCCATGGATTCCAGCAGCGCCGACTGCGTCTTCGGCGGGGTGCGGTTGATCTCGTCGGCCAGCAGCAGGTTGGTGAACACCGGGCCGCGGCGGAAGGTGAACTCGGCCGAGTGCGGATCGTAGATCTGCGAGCCGGTCACATCGCCCGGCATCAGGTCGGGGGTGAACTGGATGCGGGCGTGCTCCAGATCCAGCGCCGTGGCCAGGGCGCGCACCAGCAGCGTCTTGGCCACGCCCGGAACGCCTTCCAGCAGTACATGGCCGCGGCACAGCAGCGCCAGCACCAGGAACATGACGGCGTGGTCGTTGCCGACCACCGCCTTGCCGATCTCGGCGCGCAGCGCCAGCAGCGCCTGCTGGGCGTCCTGGGCGGTGGGCGCGTGGTTGGTGTCCACGACGTCCTGGGAGAGTTCGGTCACAAGACCTCCGCTTCGATCCATTCGAGTTGTGCGGCCACGAGTTCCAGGGCGACCCGATCGGCGACCGGGTCGTACAGGGTGGCGCGGATGACGGCCGGGTCCGCGCCGGTGCGGGCCGTGATGGACCCGACCACCAGTTCCGCCGGGGTGTCGGCGGTGACGCCGAGCGCGGGCCGCAGCCGGCGCAGCGACGCCGCCCGCAGTTTGGCGGCCACGTGCTCGTGATCGCGAGATTTCCGGTACAGCCCGGCCTGTCCGGCGAGCAGCTCGTGGGCCGGGGCCTCCACCGGCAGCGGTTCGCGCACGATGGCGCCGCGGCGGCGGCCGCGCCACCACAGCACGGCGACCCAGGCGATGAGGAACTGCAGACCGCCGAAGGCCAGCCATCCCGGCAGCTGCTGGAAGATGGAGTCGCTGCCCGCGCCGAAGTTCGGCGGCGGCACGTCCGGCCGGTTGGGCGGCGGATTCGACGGTGGCGGCGGCGCGTGGGTCGGCGGCGGGGTCGACGGTCCGGACCCGGCATGGGTGAGCACGTACACCAGCACCACGACCGCCAGCACGGCCACGACCGCGGCCCAGAAGCGCCAATCCTTCAGCAGCTGCGGCAGTTCCGCGCGCTCGCGGTCCTCCTTCTGCTCGGCGACCTTGGTCTTACGGGTCCGGCGCCGCTCGGTGATCTCGGCCGGGCCGGCCTTGGGCGGCGGCGCGATCGAGAACCGGTCGGCCTGTTCCAGCTGCCGGTACTCCGCCTCGGTGGCGTAGCGGCCGCCGTAGACGACCTCGTCGAAACTGTGTGCCGCCGAGGGCAGTTCGACCGCGTCGGGGATCGCCGCGGTGGCGGCCCGCGCGGTTTCCCGGGCCGTGCGCGCCCGCTCCTCGTCGAGGATGCCGCGCTGCTCCAGCCCGCGGGTGACGGCGCGGTACCGCTCGCGCAGCGCGGCACCGAAATCGCCCCGCCGGGCGGCTTCTTCGGCCGCGGCCAGGTGCGCGGCGGCCGGACCCAGAGCGGGCTCGGGCGGAGCCGCGCCGACGAGATTCGGCGCGGCACCGGCGATCTCCGGCCCGGGCGCCCGGTTGGTCCCGGTCATCGGCCGCTCCCGCCGGGCACCCGGATGTCCCAGGCCTCGCGGCGGCAACGCCGGTCGACATAGGTGACGACCTGCGTCGAGGACTCGACCAGCTCCGCGACCGCCACGATGAGCAGCGTGGCGGTGATGATCAGCACTGTCACCGTCCAGCGCCGGGTGCCGGAGAATTCGGCGGTGAACTGCGGCAGCGCCAGCAGCGGCACCACCAGCACGAGCAGCAGCCCGCGCAGGTACAGCCACAGCCCGACCAGCTGCCATTCCGTCCCGCCCGCAAGCAGTTTCGCGCGTCGCGCCGCCACGCCGTAGGTGGCCGACTGATCGAAGATGGTGGGCACCAGCGTGAATCGCCGCCCGCGCAGCCAGGCCAGCCAGATCACCGCGGGCGGCACGGTGAACAGCAGGGGAGTGCCGACCGCCAGCACGCCGATACCGATGAGCGTGTACATCACCTGATAGCCGAGCAGCGGACCGGCTTCCGCGGCCAGCCGCCGCAGCGTCCCGCGCCAGGTCGCCGGCCTGCGGTACACGACCGCCAACCCGATCGGCACGGTCACCCCGCGGACGAACAAGCGGACCGACCAGGCGCACAGCAGGGTGACCAGCACCGCGCCCCAGAGGGTGCCGCGGTCGGAATTCCCGCTGGCGACGGCCGCGAGCACCGTGCCCGCCACGGCCACCACCGAGGCGACCAGCACGGCGACGCCGAGCAGGCCCGCCAGGGTCTTGATCCGCGCCTGGATCAGCGCGAACGGGAGGTCGAGGAGTTCGCGGAACTGCATCGGGCGAATCGGCACAACCACCGGTTCGGTAGAAGTCGGTTCCCCCACCGAGCCGGTCGGCGAACCGACGGAGTCGGCGACGGTCGGCAACACGCGGCCGAGTCTATCCGGACCAGCGTCTTCGGTCGCCCGATGCGCGTCCGGGCGGTGAACTTCGCATCCCGGGTGTCAGGCGGTGGGTGTGCCGGTCTCCAGCAGCCGGGCCACGACCCGGCGGTAGAGCCCGGGTTCGATCGGCGGCAGGCCCAGCAGGGCGCGCAGATAGACGCCGTCGCCGACCAGGCGCACGATCTCGGCCCGCACCGGATCCTCGATCTCGTTGTCCAGGGCCGTCTTCCAGGACCCCATCACCTCGGCGAGGGCCCGGTCGGTCTCCGCCCGCGCGGCGTCCTGCGGCGCGTCGACGCTCCGCATGGCGGCCAGCATCGATCGGTACAGGGCGAGCTCGACGGCGTCGGCGTCGTCCTCGGGATGCGGAGCCTGCAGATACCACTCGGCCACCGAGCGCCCCTGTGCCACCGCGGCTCTCACCTGCTGATCGGCCCGGTCGGTGACGCGGCGAAGCAGTCCGGCGAGCAGTGCGTCCTTGCTCTTGAAGTGATAGAGCAGCCCGCCCTTGGAGACGCCCGCGGTGGCGGCCACATTGTCCAGGGTCACCTGGGACAGGCCCTTGTCGAGCAGCAGGGTTTCGAGCGCGTCGAGGATCCGGTCGCGGGTGCCGGCGGGATCGCGTGTGGTCACGACGATTGACTGTACCGTCTGGACGGTTCAGCATGCTACTGTACCGTCTGGACGGTTCACCACCGAGAGAGAAAGCTCATGAGCACCCACGCGACCGCACGTTCCGGAACTCCCGTGACCATCGACCGGCAGCCCACCGCGGTGCCGCCGAAGGCCCGGCCCAGGGATTGGGCCGGGCTCGGCGTTCTCGCGCTCGCGCTGCTGCTGATCTCCGTCGACGCCACCGTGCTCGACCTGGCGGTCCCGGCCATCAGCGCGCACCTCGCGCCCACCACGCCGCAGCTGCTGTGGATCATCGACGTCTACTCGTTCGTGCTCGCGGGCCTGCTGGTCACCATGGGCACCGTCGGCGACCGCATCGGCCGCCGCCGCCTGCTGCTCATCGGCGCGGCCGGATTCGCCCTGGCCTCGGCCGTCGCGGCCTGGGCGGTCAACCCCGAGATGCTCATTGCCGCACGCGTTCTGCAGGGTGTCGCCGGTGCGACCCTGATGCCCGCCACGCTGGGCCTGATCCGGTCCATGTTCGCCGACGCCCGCCAGCGCACCCTGGCCATCTCGGTCTGGGGCGCCATGGCCGCCTCCGGCGCGGCCTTCGGTCCGCTGCTGGGTGGCTGGATGCTCGAGCACTTCTGGTGGGGCTCGGTCTTCCTGGTGAACCTGCCGGTCATGGCGCTGCTGCTGGTCCTGGCCCCGGTCCTGGTACCGGAGTCGCGCGACCCCAACCCCGGCCGCTTCGATCTGATCAGCGCCGGCCTGTCCATGCTGGCCCTGATCCCGATCGTGTACGCGGTCAAGGAGTTCGCGGCCCACGGCCCGAGCCTGAACCTGCTGATCAGCGCCGGTGTCGGCGTGGTCGCGGGCGTGGTGTTCGTGCGCCGGCAGCGCGGCCTGTCCGCCCCGCTCATCGACCTGGACCTGTTCCGGCTGCCGGCCTTCAGGGCCGCGGTGTTCACCAACCTGCTGTCGGTGTTCGCGCTGGCCGGCGTGCTGTTCTTCGGCTCGCAGTACCTGCAGCTGGTGCTCGGCAAGTCGCCGCTGGCGGCCGGTCTGCTGCTCATTCCGGGCACCATCGGCTCCATGCTGGGTGCGCTGGCCGCGGCCTGGTTGGTCCGCTACTGGCGTGCGGCGACGGTGCTCGCGGGCTCGCTGGTGACCGTCGCGATCGGAGCGGGCCTCTATTGGCTGCTGCCCACCGATCCCTCGGGCTCGGTGACCCCGTTCATCGTCGGCTTCCTGCTGATCGGCCTGGGTGAGGGTGTGGCCCTGACGGTCTCGGCCGACATGATCGTCAGCACCGCGCCCGAGGCGCGCGCCGGTAATGCCGCCGCCATCTCGGAGACGGCCATGGAGATGGGCATCGCCCTCGGCGTCGCCGTGCTGGGCAGTGCCGTCATGGCGGCCTTCCGCCGCGGTCTGGACCTGACGCACGTCCCGTCCGGCCAGGCGGACGCGGCCCGCGAGTCGCTGGGCGGCGCGATCGAAACCGCCCGCGCCCTACCGCAACCCGCGGCCGGGGAGCTGCTGAACTCGGCGCACTCCGCCTTCGTCAGCGGCATCCACCTGGCGGCCACCTCCACGGCTGCCATCCTGGTCCTGACCGCTGTCGTCGCCTACCGCTCGGCAACGCGGAAGTCGCCGGCGGCGTGATCGAAAGGCTGTGGCCCGGATGTTTCCGTGTTCAACGTGAAACATTCCGGGCCACAGTGGGTTTCGGAAGGCTACTGCCGGCCCCTGCCCGGCGGCAGTTCGCGCGGGCTGCGGTAGTCGAGTTCGGGGTTGCGACGTGCCGCCAGCGCATCGTGCTGCGGACCCGAGGGCAACGGATAGCCGGGGTCCACCACCTGGCCCTGGGGGAGGGCCGAGTAGGAGGGGTACTGGGCGTAGGGCTGATCCACCACGCTCGCGGCCACCCGCTGGGCATGCACCTGCTGCGGGGCGCCCTGCGGGAGGTAGCCGTACTGCGGCTGGGCGTAGGCCTGCTGGTGCTGCTGTTCCGCCGAATCCTGGGAATCCACCGTCACCTTGCGCGTGCGGCGCAGCGTGAAGGTGATCTCCTCGGCCTCCTCGAACGCCTGACGCACGGTGCGCAGCGGGTGGGTGGCGGTGTCGATGGCATTGGCCACGAAGGACGGCACCAGCGGACGGATCCAGCGGGCGGCGGTGTCGGTGAACGGCACCGTCCCGATGATCGGAAGTTCCAGCCCACCGCCCTTGTTCGCGGGCTGCGCGACCGGCACGGCGGGGACGAGTGCCCCACCCTGCGGTGCGGGGGCCAGGGCCCCGGAGGTGAGCTGGGCGGGCAGGTTCGGCGACTGTGTCACGATCCCCTCCTGGGACACGGTGCTGTCCTTTCGATCCCCGGCCGGGCCGGCCGGGAGTTCATGTCTGGTGGCATTGTCGAATTCGGCGATCGCGCGCTGGGCGGGTTCGGTGACGCCGATCTCGAAATTGCCGATGGCGGCGATGATGCGGGTGCGCTGCCGTTCCCGGTCGATGGCGGTGTCGGCATGTGCGGCCAGCCGCGCGGCGGTGAGTTGTTGTTCGGCGCGCAGGCTCTCGGTCTCCACGCGCACCTCGGCCTGTTTGACGGCAATGGCGGTGGCGGCGGCCTGGTCGATGCGGTCGGTGGCGGTACGGACCGCGACGGTGCGGTCGAACGCCGTCTCACCCCGCCACCACCGCAGCAGCAGCGGCAGCAGGGCCAGCACGATCATGAGCACGGACACGGCGAGCCGCAATACGAACGGCCCGAAATGTCCGGTGGTGTAGTCGTTCATGGCCACCCAGCGCGCACCGAGCCCGCGGTCGCCGTCGGTGTAGGCGGCCTTGCGGGCCGTCGCGAGGGCCCTGTCCTTCTCGGTGACCTTGGCGTCGAGCCCGTCGACCTTGCCCTGCGCCGCGCTGAGCTGGTTGCGGGCATCGTCGAGCATCTGGTTGGCGGTGCGCTCCTCGGGACCGCGCCCGGGCACCCGGGTGATCATGTTCTGCGGGCAGTCCGCCCCCGGGTTGAATTCGCAGCGCGCGATGATCAGCGCATTGGTGACGTCGTTCTGCGCCTTGGTGATCTGCTGGTCCAGCGCGGTGCGATCGGTCCTGGCCTGCTCCAGCTCGGTGCGCGCGGTGACCACGGCGGGCGCGGATTCCACTGCGTGCTGGGCGGATTCGTCGAGCAGCCGGTTCACGGTGCCGGAGAACAGGATGGTGCAGGCCAATTCGGCGATCACCACCCCGGCGAGCACTGCCACCGCGATGCGGCCGCCGAATTCGGCTACCGCCCGGCGATTCTCCCGGCGATCGGGTGTGGCGGTGGTGGCCAGCGCCCGGGCGATGGCCCCCATCAGTACGGTCGCGATGAGCGCGACCGCCACGATGGCGATGACCGGCCAGCGCGCCGCTCCCGTCGCGGCGGCCGTGACGGCGCCCGCGGTGCCCGCGAACAGCGCCACCACGGCGCCGGTGACGGTGTAGCCGCCGCGCTCGGGCCCGTCGGTGAGCTGCGGTTGTGCGCCGCCCAGCCAGACCAGCAAGGCGCCGAGCCCGGCGGACCTGGGGACATGGTGAACGGTCATGGGAGTTCACATCCTCTGAGTCCCGGGTGATTCGGCTTCTCGAAACCGTCGCTGATTCGTTGTCTCAGCGTGACAGGCGTACACCTGTTCCATCGACCGCGGCGGCTGGGATGTGGCCAGGCTCACAATGCCACGTTTCGGGCGTGTGACGTGGTGTTGATCACGCGTGGACCGGCTCGGATGGCCCGGAAAACGCGGCTAGCAGGCGGATTTACGGTTTGCTGAATGTGTGCTGAATCCCACATTCAGGAAAAATTCCGTACGGTCCGCAGGTTACCTGCCCATGTATCCCGGACGGCCGCCGCGGCGACGGAACTTGTCCGGAAAGTTAGCCCGCCAACGCCCGGTTTGCCGGGTCCCATTGTGGGGAAATCTGATTCATTGCAGGTGAGAGGCAGTCTGGAGCTGTGCTGGACCGCCCGGCCGGAGTCCTCGCGTGCGTGCGATGCAGTGGTGAACTCAACTGAAACGCACGTGCACCCCTGCCTTACACTGGAGAACGCGCGTGTGTTGGAGGACCGATGAAGAAGCCCAGCTAGAACCTGGAATTAGTACAACCTAAGTTGGTTGGGCTCAAGTCCTGACTTATCGTTTGCTCTTACGCCGAACTACACAATTCGGCATATCTCCCCATACGGTCAGAGGCCCGATCGGTGCTCAGCCTAGCGGGCGAGACCTGCGCGGTGTGTAGCGAAGACGTAAGGGTTCCGTTACCACCGAGCACCCGACTAGGTAATCGAAGCGGGTGGACAACTGCAAAGTTGACTGCACGGAATGACCATCAGCGCCGCTGGTCTCCGAACGTCCGGACGCAGTCCAGACCGGAGGCGTTCGACGAAGGCCGCATTCTTCGAAGGCCTGTTTTTTGTGAAGGCAGAGGCATGACGCAACTTCCTGGCCACAGGTCCCCTGGACCCATCGGGCTCTATGACCCGGCGAATGAACACGACGCCTGTGGTGTCGCATTCGTCGTCGACATGCACGGCCGCCGCAGCCGCGACATCGTCGACAAGGCTATTACGGCATTGCTGAACCTGGAGCACCGTGGTGCCGCCGGTGCCGAACCCAACTCGGGTGACGGCGCGGGCATCCTGATCCAGCTCCCGGACAAGTTCTTCCGTGCTGTCGTCGACTTCGAGCTCCCCGCCGAAGGTTCGTACGCCACCGGTATCGCTTTCCTGCCGCAGGCCCGCCGCGAGGCCGCCCGCGCCGGGTACGGCGTCGAGAAGATCGTGCGCGAGGAGGGCCTCGAGGTCCTCGGCTGGCGCGAGGTCCCGATCGACGGGTCGTCGCTGGGCGCGCTGTCGCGTGACGCCATGCCGACCTTCCGGCAGATCTTCATCGCCTCGCCCAAGGGTGGCGCCGAGCAGCTGTCCGGCATGGACCTCGAGCGTCGTGCCTACGTGGTCCGCAAGCGCATCGAGCACGAGCTCGGCAGGTCGGGTGCCGGCGAGGGCGCGACCGGCAAGGAGTCGGTCTACTTCCCGAGCCTGTCCGGCGAGACCTTCGTCTACAAGGGCATGTTCACCACCCCGCAGCTGCGGGCGTTCTACCTGGACCTGCAGGACGACCGGGTCGAGTCGGCGCTGGGCATCGTGCACTCGCGCTTCTCCACCAACACCTTCCCGTCGTGGCCGCTGGCGCACCCGTTCCGGCGCGTCGCCCACAACGGTGAGATCAATACCGTCTCCGGCAACGAGAACTGGATGCGGGCGCGTGAGGCGCTGCTGAACTCCAACATGTTCGGCACCGACCACGCGGGCAACAACCGCCTGGAGAAGATCTTCCCGGTCTGCACCCCCGGCGCCTCGGACACCGCGCGCTTCGACGAGGTGCTCGAACTGCTGCACCTGGGCGGCCGCAGCCTGCCGCACGCCGTGCTCATGATGATTCCGGAGGCGTGGGAGCGCCACGAGTCCATGACCCCGGAGCAGCGCGCCTTCTACCGCTACCACTCCTTCCTCATGGAGCCCTGGGACGGCCCGGCCTCGGTGTGCTTCACCGACGGCACGGTCGTCGGCGCGGTGCTGGACCGCAACGGTCTGCGCCCCGGCCGCATCTGGGTCACCGAGGACGGTCTGTGCGTGCTGGCCTCCGAGGTCGGCGTGCTCGACATCGACCCGGCCAAGGTCGTCTACAAGAAGCGCCTGCAGCCCGGCCACATGTTCCTGGTCGACACCTCGCAGGGCCGCATCATCAGCGACGACGAGGTCAAGTCCTCGCTGGCCGCCGAGTTCCCGTACCAGCAGTGGCTGGACGAGGGCCCGACCAAGCTGAGCGACCTGCCCGACCGCCCGCACGTGCACATGTCGCACGACCGCGTGCTGATCCGTCAGCAGATCTTCGGCTACACCACCGAAGAACTGAACCTGCTGGTCTCGCCGATGGCGCAGACCGGTGGCGAGGCGCTCGGCTCGATGGGCACCGACACCCCGATCGCGGTGCTGTCGGCGCGGCCGCGCCTGCTGTTCGACTACTTCTCGCAGCTGTTCGCGCAGGTCACCAATCCGCCGTTGGACGCCATCCGCGAAGAGGTCGTGACCTCGCTGCGCAGCATGATCGGCCCGGAGGCCGACCTGCTGAACCCGGGACCGGAGTCCTGTCGTCAGATCACCCTGACCCAGCCGATCCTGGACAACGACGAGCTTTCCAAGCTGGTCCACATCAATGACGACGGCTCGCGTCCCGAACTGCGTTCGGTCGTGGTGCATGGCCTGTACCCCGTCAAGAAGGGCGGCAAGGGGCTGCGCAAGGCCCTCGAGGCCGTGCAGCGTCAGGTCTCGGCGGCCATCGACGGCGGCGCGCGCATCATCGTGCTGTCCGACCGCGAGTCCAACGAGAAGCTGGCCCCGATCCCGTCGCTGCTGCTGACCGCCGCGGTGCACCACCACCTGGTCCGGGAGCGCACCCGCACCAAGGTCGGCCTGGTCATCGAGGCCGGTGACGCCCGCGAGGTGCACCACATGGCCATGCTGGTCGGCTTCGGCGCGGCGGCCATCAACCCGTACATGGCCTTCGAGTCCATCGAGGACATGCTGGAGCGCGGCGCGCTGCAGATGCCGGGCAGCACCGGCGATCACGCGGCCGACTTCAAGAAGGCCGTCTACAACTACAACAAGGCCGCCGGCAAGGGTGTGCTGAAGGTGATGTCCAAGATGGGCATCTCCACCATCGCCTCCTACCGTGGCGCGCAGCTGTTCCAGGTCGTCGGCCTGGCGCAGGAGCTGGTGAACGAGTACTTCACCGGTCTGAAGTCGCCGCTGGACGGCATCGGCCTGGACGACATCGCGGACGAGGTCGCGCAGCGGCACCGGGTCGCGTTCCTGGAGAACCGCAACGAGCGCGCGCACCGCGAGCTCGAGATCGGCGGCGAGTACCAGTGGCGTCGTGAGGGCGAGTACCACCTGTTCAACCCGGACACGGTGTTCAAGCTGCAGCACGCCACCCGCTCGGGTCAGTACAAGGTCTTCAAGGAGTACACGAAGCTGGTCGACGACCAGTCGGAGCGTCTCGCCTCGCTGCGTGGTCTGTTCAAGTTCAAGTCCGAGCACCGGCACCCGATCTCGATCGACGAGGTCGAGCCGGCGTCGGAGATCGTGAAGCGCTTCTCGACCGGTGCGATGAGCTACGGCTCCATCTCGGCCGAGGCCCACGAGACCCTGGCCATCGCCATGAACCGCCTCGGCGGCCGCTCCAACTCCGGTGAGGGCGGCGAGCACCCGGCGCGCTTCGAGCCGGAGGAGGGCGGCGACTGGCGCCGGTCCGCGATCAAGCAGGTGGCCTCGGGCCGCTTCGGTGTGACCGCGCACTACCTGACCAACTGCACCGACATCCAGATCAAGATGGCGCAGGGCGCGAAGCCCGGTGAGGGCGGCCAGCTGCCGGCCCACAAGGTGTACCCGTGGGTCGCCGAGGTCCGGCACTCGACGCCGGGCGTCGGCCTGATCTCGCCGCCGCCGCACCACGACATCTACTCGATCGAGGATCTGGCGCAGCTGATCCACGACCTGAAGAACGCGAACCCGCAGGCGCGGATTCACGTGAAGCTGGTCGCGGAGCCGGGCGTCGGCACCGTCGCCGCGGGTGTCTCCAAGGCACACGCGGACGTGGTGCTCATCTCCGGCCACGACGGTGGCACCGGTGCGTCGCCGCTGACCTCGCTGAAGCACGCGGGTGGCCCCTGGGAGCTCGGCCTCGCCGAGACCCAGCAGACCCTGCTGCTCAACGGTCTGCGCGACCGCATCGTGGTGCAGGTGGACGGTCAGATGAAGACCGGCCGCGACGTCATGATCGCCGCGCTGCTGGGCGCCGAGGAGTACGGTTTCGCGACCGCTCCGCTGGTGGTCTCGGGCTGCATCATGATGCGCGTCTGCCACCTCGACACCTGCCCGGTCGGCGTCGCCACCCAGAACCCGGTTCTCCGTGAGCGTTTCACCGGCAAGCCGGAGTTCGTCGAGAACTTCATGCTCTACATCGCCGAAGAGGTGCGGGAGCTGCTGGCGTCGCTGGGTCTGCGGACCCTGGACGAGGCCATCGGCCGGGTCGACCTGCTCGACACCACCGCCGCCAAGGCGCACTGGAAGGCCGCCAAGCTGGACCTGTCGCCGATCCTGGACGACGTCGAGACGGCGTTCATGTTCCAGGACCGCCGCCGCACCAAGGACCAGGACCACGGTCTGGACAAGGCGCTGGACAACGAGCTCATCGCGCAGTCCGCGGACGCGCTGGAGCGCGGCAAGCCGGTCAAGTTCGAATCCAAGATCACGAACGTGAACCGGACCGTCGGCACCATGCTCGGCCATGAGGTCACCAAGCTCTACGGCGGAGTCGGCCTGCCGGACAACACCATCGACATCACGTTCATCGGTTCCGCCGGTAACTCGTTCGGTGCGTTCGTCCCGGCCGGTATCACCCTGCGGGTGGTCGGTGACGCCAACGACTATGTCGGCAAGGGCCTTTCGGGTGGCCGCATCACGGTGCGCCCGTCCGATGACGCGCCGGAGGCATTCGTCGCGGAGCAGAACATCATCGCGGGCAACGTGATCCTGTTCGGCGCCACCAGTGGCCAGGCGTTCCTGCGCGGTGTGGCCGGCGAGCGCTTCGCCGTCCGCAACTCGGGCGCCACCGCGGTCGTCGAGGGTGTGGGCGACCACGCCTGCGAGTACATGACCGGTGGCCGCGTGGTCATCCTCGGCGAGACCGGCCGCAACTTCGGCGCCGGCATGTCGGGCGGTATCGCCTACGTCTACAACCCGAACGGCACCTTCGAGGCCAACCTCAACACCGAGCTGGTCGACCTCGAGCAGCTGTCGGCCGAGGACGCGCAGATCGTGCACGACATCGTGGTCCAGCATCGCGACGAGACCGGATCCGCTGTCGCCGACAAGATCCTGGGCGACTGGTCGCAGCAGGTGAACAAGTTCGCGAAGGTCATGCCGCGCGACTACAAGAAGGTCCTGCTCGCCATCTCCGAGGCCGAGAAGGCCGGCCGGAATGTCGACGAGGCGATCATGGAGGCAGCTCGTGGCTGACCTCACCTTGGCGGTGCAACGCAGCACCACTGTTGTTGTTCCGTGCGCGCTGCGCATTAGTCAGGAGTTCGTAAATGGGTGACGCACAAGGCTTCCTGAAGCACACTTCCCGGGAACTGCCCAAGCGCCGTCCGGTTCCGCTGCGACTGCTGGACTGGCAAGAGGTCTACGAGGAGAAGTTCTCCCACGAGACCCTGCAGAAGCAGGCCAGCCGCTGCATGGACTGCGGTATCCCGTTCTGCCACAACGGCTGTCCGCTCGGGAACCTGATTCCCGAGTGGAACGACCTGGTGTACAAGGGCGCGTGGAAGGAGTCGTTCGATCGGCTGCACGCGACCAACAACTTCCCGGAGTTCACCGGCCGCCTGTGCCCGGCTCCGTGCGAGGCGTCCTGCGTCCTGGGCATCAACCAGGATCCGGTGACCATCAAGCAGGTCGAGGTCGAGATCATCGAGAACGGTTTCGACGAGGGCTGGGTGACCCCGGTCTACCCGACCCGCCTGACCGGCAAGCGCATCGCGGTCGTCGGTTCCGGCCCCGCGGGCCTGGCCGCCGCCCAGCAGCTGACCCGGGCCGGCCACACCGTGACCGTGTTCGAGCGCGACGACCGCATCGGCGGCCTGCTGCGCTACGGCATCCCGGAATTCAAGATGGAGAAGCGCTTCATCGACCGCCGCATCGCGCAGATGGAGGCCGAGGGCACCATCTTCAAGACCGGCGTGAACGTGGGCGTGGACATCACGGCCCAGCAGCTGCGTGAGCAGTTCGACGCGGTCGTGCTCGCCGGTGGCGCCACCATCGCGCGTGACCTGCCGATCCCGGGCCGCGACCTGGACGGCATCCACCAGGCCATGGAGTTCCTGCCGCTGGCCAACCGGGTGCAGCTGGGCGACCCGATCACCGACGAGGACGGCCTGCCGCGCATCAACGCGCGCGGCAAGAAGGTCGTCATCATCGGTGGCGGTGACACCGGCGCGGACTGCCTGGGCACCTCGCACCGGCAGGGTGCGGAGACGATCCACCAGTTCGAGATCATGCCGCGTCCGCCGCAGCAGCGGGCCGACTCGACCCCGTGGCCGACCTACCCGCTGATGTACCGCGTCTCCTCGGCGCACGAGGAGGGCGGCGAGCGCGTGTTCTCCGTCAACACCGAGCGTTTCATCGGCGCCGACGGCAAGGTGACCGGGCTGCAGGCGCACGAGGTGTCGATGGTCAACGGCCGCTTCGAGAAGGTCGAGGGCACCGACTTCACCCTCGAGGCCGACCTGGTGCTGCTGGCCATGGGCTTCGTCGGACCGCAGAAGAACGGTCTGCTCGAGGGCCTGGGCGTGGGCTACGACCAGCGCGGAAATGTCATGCGCGACAAGGAGTGGGCCACCACCGTGCCCGGCGTCTTCGTCGCCGGTGACATGGGCCGCGGTCAGTCGCTGATCGTGTGGGCCATCGCCGAGGGTCGTGCGTGCGCGTCCGCGGTGGACAAGTACCTGGAGGGTGAGACGGCGCTGCCGTCCCCGATCACCCCGACCATGGTCGCCCAGCGGTGATCCAGCGCTGAGCTGAAACCCTGAAGAGCGCTCCCGGACTTCGGTCCGGGAGCGCTTTTGTTATGCAGGGAAACGATCTGAAATGTGTGTACTAGTCAGTAACTGGGAGCAGTTTTGTCAAACCCTGGACAGGGGACCAGTTACACCTGTTTACTTACTCCCCGTGTGGAGTCCACCCTCCGAGTCGTCCGCAGCGCTCGGTAAGTATGGATCGGTCCCGGAGGATCTCGGGACACTTGGAGGAAAATATGTTCCGTAATCGCCGTGCGGCCGCGATCGCGACCTCTGCCGCAATGGTTTTCGCGGGCCTGAGCATGACCACGCTGGAGACGGGCGCCGCGTCAGCGGATGCGACCTGTGCCCTGAGCTCGCATGCCACCAAGAATGACATCAGCACCGTGGGTATCACCATGACCTACGACAAGAGCGCCAACCTCGACTCGATCGGCGTCGGCACCACGGTGACCTACAAGGTCGTCGTCGGCACCACGGGTATCGGTAACCCGTACGTCAACACCATCACCGACTACCCGCCGTCGGGCTTCGGCGCGCCGGTCAAGGCCAGCATCACCGCCTACCACCTGGCGGGCGGTCAGCGCACCGAAGACGTCACCCCGGAGCCGAACGCCGGCGGCTGGAAGGTGACCAGCACGGGCTGGTTCGTGAACTCCGGTAACCCGGTGACCCTCGACATCACCTACCCGGTTCCGACCAACCTCTCGGCCGGTCAGCAGGTCACCAGCGGTGGCATCGGCGTCGCCGGCACCGTCGGTGTCAGCAACGAGCTCCCCAACCTGACCGCGTGCTTCACCGCCCGCGCCAACACCGTCGGCGAGAGCGCGCTGGGCAGCCTGAACAACAACGGCCTCGGCTCGGCCGACGGCCAGCTCAGCTCGACCGGTTCGCTCAGCACCATCCTGTCGGACGCGATCCGCAAGTACATCGGCAGCTGATTCCCGTTCCGGGCCGATTCGATCGATAGGAAAACCGTACCGATGCTCACCGGTAAGCTCTCGGCGCTCGCCGCGATCTCGGCAATTGCACTCTCCCTGGCAATGTCGTCCGCACCCGGGACCATCGGTACGGCCACGGCGGATGATTCCGCCGGATCCCATCTGGTTTCGATCGATCGGCCCGGCCAGCGGCAAGAGGAGATCTCGGTCTATTCGGCCGCGATGGACCGGGTGATCACACTTCAGGTGATTACCCCGTTCGACAACAGTGTGCCGCGGCCCACGCTGTATCTGCTGAATGGCGCGGGCGGTGGTGAGGATGCCGCGACCTGGTATCGCCAAACCGATGTCGTGCAATTCTTCGCGGATAAGAACGTGAATGTTGTTTCCCCGATCGGTGGCAAATTCTCCTATTACACCGACTGGCAGAAAGACGACCCGAGTCTGGGCCGCCAGAAATGGGAGACCTTCCTGACCGCGGAACTGCCGCCGATCCTGGATTCGGTGCTGCACGCCTCCGGCGCGAACGCGGTAGCGGGCGTGTCGATGTCGGCGACCTCCGCGTTGAATCTGGCCATCGCGGCCCCCGATCGGTACCGGGCGGTCGCCTCCTACAGTGGCTGCGCCTCCACCGCCGACGAGAACAGCCGCCGGTACATCCAGCTGGTCCTCGACCGCGGTGACGCCGATTCCCGCAATATGTGGGGCGAGCCCGGCGACCCGGACTGGCAGCAGCACGACGCCGTGCTCAATGCCGCCGCCCTGCGCGGGAAGGCGCTGTTCATCTCGAGTTCGACCGGTCTGCCCGGGCCGATGGACACCCTCGATTCACCCTCGATCGGCGGGCGGCCGGCGACGCTGGCCAACCAGATCATCCTGGGTGGCGTGATCGAGGCCGCGACCAACGGGTGCACGCACCAGCTCGCAGATCGCCTCGGCCAGTTGGGGATCCCCGCGCAGGTCGAATTCAGCCCTGCCGGAACGCATTCCTGGCGCTACTGGCAGGACGCGCTGCATCGGTCGTGGCCGATGCTCGAGGCGGCATTGCAGGGCTGAGGTCCGAAATGTGGCTTCCGGCACAACTTTCGGCCGGAAATCGGACGTCTTCGCCGACTCGGCTGGCATGGTCGAATAGGCCCCTTTATGCTTGTCGGCGGTGTGTCGCCGATCTCGTCATTCGGTCTGTTCCAGTCAACTCATACGGGGCGGTTACTTGGGTTAACCCTCAGTGCACCGGACTGTCATCCGGCGACCGCACCATGATCCGGAATCGGGACACGCAACCTGTCCCGGCACAAGCGGGAACTGGAGCAGTATGCGGTTGAAGAATGTTGTCGCGGCTGCGGGGGCAGCGGCGAGCGTGCTCATGTCGGGAATCGTCCTGGGCAGCGGTCCCGCTACGGCCGCCCCCGGCGCGGGCTGCCCGAGTCTCTACACGGTCGCCGTGCCCGGCACCTGGGAGACCGGCCACGACAAGGACCCCAAACCCGGCATGCTGGCCGGGGTGACCGACGGACTGCCCGGTGAGGTCGACTATGTGACCTACGCGGCCACCGCCTTCCCCTGGGAGGGCGACGTCTACGCCGCCTCCAAGAAGGAAGCCGTCGACAATGCCCGCGGTCTGGTGCAGGACATGGGCGCGCGCTGCCCGGGCACCAGGATCGCCATCGCCGGCTACAGCCAGGGCGCCGACGCGGCCGGCGATCTCGCCGCCGAGATCGGCAGCGGCCACGGCGTGGTGCCGCCGGATCGCATTGCGGCGGTCGCGCTGATCTCCGATCCCCGCCGCTCGCCCACCGACGCCCAGATCGGCCCGATCGCCCCCGGCGCGGGTGCGGGCGGGGCGCGCGTCGGCGGCTTCGGCTGGATCAGCGACAAGGTGCGCACCGTGTGCGCCATCGGCGACCTGTACTGCTCCACCGAGGAGACCGACTTCCTCACCCGCTTCGCGGGTTTCCTGGCGCAGTCGTCCAACCCGAACAACTTCAACCTGTGGCAGACCCAGCTCGAACTCGGGTCCATCCTCAACGACCTGATGGCGCAGGGCGGTCTGCCGACGCTGCAGGCCCAGCTGGCCGACGGTCCGGACAGCGAGTACGCCCACCAGCTCGAGCAGTTCTACCGCAGCGGCAAGCACACCAGCTACGGCAGCTACGGCGTCGGCGGCGGCCAGACCGCGCTGACCTGGATGCACAACTGGATCGCGACCAACGCGTAGCGGACGGCCCGGCGGTGAGCCGGGCCCGCGAAACCTGAAAAGGCCGCTCCCACATTGGGAGCGGCCTTTTCGGTGTCCGAGCCGATGAGGTCGTCGCCGGCCGGGTTACATGCCGAAGGAGCCGGTGGGCGGCAGCCAGGCGGGGGCCGGAGCCTGGTTGTTGTTCCAGCCGTTGTCGCCGTTGTTCCAGCCGTTGTCGCCGTTGTTGTTCCAGCCGTTGTTGTTCCAGCCGTTGTCGCCGTTGTTCCAGCCGCCGTCGTTGTCGTGGTCGTGGCGGTGGTGGTCACGGTCGTGATCCCAGGGGCCGTGGTCGTCGATCTGCTGGGCGACGACCGGGGTGGCGGCGTCGTCGGGGGTCGCGGCATTCGCGGGGAGGGCGACGACGGCGAGCGGGATGGCGGCCAGGGCACCGGCCGCGGCGAGGCGCAGGGCGAGACGGCGGCGGGGCTTGATGGTGGACATCGTGGTGCCTTTCTGTCGGGATCGGGGGCCGCGAGGGGAGCGGCTCTCGAGTTCCCATCGAAGGCGCCGGCCCTTGGAACGGTGTGGGATCCGGCTGGGAGTCCGCTGAGCGTCTAGGGGCGCGGACGTTGCATGCGCGGCAACAGGTCCCAGACGTGGCCGTTCTCGTTGACGGTGGCCACGGTGCGGCCGCCGGTGCGCGAGTACAGGATCCGGGTGATCGAGCAGTAGTCGATGGGGAAGGTGAGCGGGCGGGCCAGGCCGAGCACCTCCTGCAGCAGCACGTTGATCACGCCGCCGTGCGCGAAGACGACCACGGTGTCGGTGTGCTCGGCGGCCGCCACGATGCTCGCGATGCTGTCGCGCACGCGGCCGATGAAGGCGTCGCCGTCGATCTGCTCGGGCAGGTGCCCGGCCTTGATGCGCGCGTAGGTTTCCCGGAATTCCTGCTGGGCGTCCTCGATCGGGACGTATATCGGCAGGTCGCGGTCGTACTCGGCGAGCCCGTCGAGGACGTCGATGTCGAGTCCGAGCTTCTCCGCGGTGGGCCGGGCGGATTCGCGGGCCCGCAGTTGCGGGCTGCTGACCACGCGGGCGATGCGGTGGTGGGCGAGTGCGGCCGGGACCCGGCCCGCCTGTTCGAGGCCGATCGCGGTGAGATCCGGGTCGGCGTGGCCGGATTCGGCCAGGACTCGTTGCGGCTGGGCGTGGCGGACGAGGATCAACTGCACGCCCACCACTCTGCCGCACCCCGCCTGCGGTGCGCCGCGGGGGCTAGCGGTTCTTGCGGCGGCTCATCAGGTAGACGATGCCGAGGACCAGCACCACGATGCCGATGCAGCAGACCGCGAGGAAGCCCCAGAAGCTGGTGCCGCGCCGGCTGCTGGGGCGGCGGGCGGCGGTGTTCTCGAGGGCGGCGTTCCAGGTGTCCGGGTGGGTCCACACGTGGTGGTCCAGCAGGGTCGCCTGGGTCATGAGATCTAGGTAGTGCATGGATACCCCAATCCGTGTGGCCGGTGGGCCCGCCCCGGGCCGCATCCCAGATTAACCGGGGATCCGGCCCGGGGAATCAGGGTTTTCCCTGGTCCCTACCGGGATTCGCTCTGTGCGGTACGGGGTTTCACGAGCGGGAACGGCAGCGTTTCGCGGATGCTGCGGCCGATCAGCAGCATGACCACCCGGTCCACGCCGACGCCGAGACCGCCGGTGGGGGGCATGGCGTGTTCGAGGGCCTGCAGGAAGTCCTCGTCGAGTTCCATGGCCTCCGGGTCGCCGCCGGCGGCCAGCATGGACTGTTCGGTGAGGCGGCGGCGTTGTTCCACCGGATCGGTCAATTCGCTGTAGGCGGTGCCCAATTCGACGCCCCAGGCCACCAGGTCCCAGCGCTCGGTGACGCCCGGAATATGCCGGTGCGCGCGGGTGAGCGGGGAGACGGAGGTGGGGAAGTCGATGTAGAAGGTGGGTTCCTCGGTGGCCGATTCCACCAGGTGCTCGTACATCTCGAGCACGAGTTGCCCCGCGTCCCAGCCCAATTGGAAGGGCACGCCCGCCTTCTCGCAGAGCAGCCGCAGCCGCTCCTCGTCGGTCTCCGGGGTGATGGTCTCGCCGATCGCCTCGGAGACGGCTCCGTGCACGGTCTTGACCGGCCAGTCGCCGGAGATGTCCACCTCGGTGACGGCGCCGTCGGGTCCGGGGCGCAGCGCCACCATCTTGCCGTTGGCGGCCAGCGCGGCCTCCTGGATGAGCTGGCGGCAGGCGTGCATCATGCGTTCGTAATCGCTGTGCGCCTCATAGGCTTCCAGGATGGTGAACTCGGGGTTGTGGCTGTAGTCCACGCCCTCGTTGCGGAAGACGCGGCCGAGTTCGAACACCTTCTCCATGCCGCCCACGCACAGTCGCTTGAGGTAGAGCTCGGGGGCGATGCGCAGGTACAGGCCGAGGTCGTAGGCGTTGATGTGGGTGGTGAACGGGGTGGCGTTGGCGCCGCCGTGCACCTGCTGCAAGACGGGGGTCTCGACTTCGAGGAATCCCCAGCCGTGCAGGGTGTCTCGCAGCGACCGCACCACCGCGCTGCGCTTGGCCATCACCTCGCGGATATCGGTGTTGATGGCCATGTCGACGTAGCGTTGCCGCACTCGGGCTTCCGGGTCGGACAGACCCTTCCACTTGTCCGGCAGCGGGTGCAGGCATTTGCCGATCATCCGCCAGTCCTGGGCGAGCAGCGAGAGTTCGCCGCGGCGGCTGCGGCCGATCTGCCCGCTCACCTCGACCAGGTCGCCCAGGTCGAAGAATTCGGTGAACGACTCGCTGCGGTCGGCGCCCACCCGGCTGCGGTCGATGAGCAGCTGGATGTCGCCGGACCAGTCGCGCAGCACGGCGAAGATGACGCCGCCGTAGTCGCGAATCCGCAACAGTCGCCCGCAGACTCGCACCGTGGTGCCCTGCGGGCAGCCGCGGGCGGCGGACACGGTGTGGGTGGGCGGGTAGGCGACCGGGTAGGCCTCGACGCCGGATTCCTGGAGCTTCTCCAGCTTGTCCATGCGCACCCGCACCTGTTCGGGGCGGCGCGGGCCTTGCTCCTCGAGCTCCTCCGGCGGCAGGTCGGGCGGGCTGCCGTCGGCGTGCAGGCCGGTCATGGTGGGCGGCACCGAGGGCCGCAGACCGGTGTGCGCGGAGGCGTCGTGTTCGCGGCCGATGCGGGGCAGGAAGCCTTCGGCGAGCGCGCTGGCCGTGGCGACGCGCAGCAGGTGCCGGCGTTCCTCGAACAGCGAGAACCGGGGCACCCATTCCGGCTGGTACTTCACATTGGAGCGGTAGAGGGCCTCCAGCTGGTACCAGCGGGAGAAGAACATGAGCACGCCGCGCCACAGGCGCAGCACCGGGCCGGCGCCGATGCGGCCGCCCTCCTCGAAGACCGCGCGGAAGACCGCGAAGTTCAACGAGATTCGGGTGATGCCGTACTGCTCGGAGGTGAGGGCGAGCCGCGAGATCATGAGTTCCACCAGCCCGTTGGGCCCGGTGCGGTCGCGGCGCATGAGGTCGAGGGAGACGCCGGTGCGGCCCCACGGCACGAACGACAGCATGCCGAGCACCTGGCCGTTGGGGGCGACGGACTCGACCAGCAGGCAGTCGCCGTCCAGCGGATCCCCGAGCCGGTCGAGGGCCATGGAGAAGCCGCGTTCGGTCTCGGTGTCGCGCCAGGCGTTGGCGCGCCGCACGACGTCGGCCATCTCCTCGGGCGTGACCTCCCGGTGCCGCCGCACCCGCACCGTGATGCCCTGCTTGGCAAGACGATTGGCGGCCTGGCGGACCGGCTTCATATCGGGTCCGGCGAGGGAGAAACCGCGGGTCTCGAGGATGGCCTCGTCGCCCAGCCGCAGCGCGGACAGTCCGGCCCGCCGGTAGGCGGTCGCGCCGATCTCGCTGGCGCCCATGACCGCCGGGGCCCACCCGTACTGGTCGGCCAGCCGCAGCCAGGCGTCGATGGCGTGACCCCAGGACTCCTTCTGCCCGATGGGGTCGCCCGAGGCCAGGCACACGCCGAGTTCGACGCGGTAGGTGACGGCGGCCTTGCCGCTGGGCGCGAAGACGACGGCCTTGTCGCGGCGGGTGGCGAAGTAGCCGAGCGAGTCCTCGACGTCGGAGCGTTCGATGAGCCCGCGGATGGCGGATTCGTCCAGCCCGGTCAGTGCGTTGGAGGAGCGCTGCGACCGGAACAGGGTGATGACGGCGGCCAGCAGCGCGATGGCGCCGAACAGGCCGAGCAGCAGGTTGACCAGGTGCGGCGGGTGCCCGTCGAAGTCCTCGTTGGAGACCAGGATCGCGCCGGTGACCCGGGACACCGCCCACAGCGCGCGTTCGGTGTGGTCGGGCAGGCTGCCGGGGAACAGTTCGACCAGTCCCCAGCCGACCAGGCAGCCCAGCGCGAGCCCGCCGGCCAGCACGCCGAGCGCGCGCCAGACCGCGCCGCGTTGCACGTGCGTGTAGAACTCGGACCACGCGGCGATGAGCACGCCGATGACCACGACGTGAATGATCAACGCCACCAGGGCATTGATGTCGCCCTCGGCGGCGAAGTCGAGGGCGTTGGCGAGCGCGAAGGCCGCCATGTACCCGACCAGCAGCCACCAGGCGATCCGTTTGCGGCTGGCGGTGGCGCCCGCCAGCAGACCCACCACCAGCGCCCACACCAGTGAGGTGTCGGGGGCGTCGAAGTAGTAGGTGTCGACGAAGTGGCGTAGGTGCGAGGTCAGGAACCGCAGCCCGGGCGAGATGCTCCAGGCGAAGCAGAGGACCGAGAAGACGCCGAGCGTGGTGCCCGTGATATGCGGCACCTCGCGCAGCCGGCCGTGCCCGCGGTGTGGCACCTCGGGCGATCGCGGCTCCGGTCTCTGCTCGGAGTCGTGGGGCGGCAGATCCTGCGTCGAAGTCACTGCACCAGTGTGAATGTTGCCGTTGCCCATATGCACTCAGAACCCGGTTCGTGTCTTGTGGCCGCCGCGTGGCGGCTGGTGGTGGGGGCGGCGTTTGGTGTGGAGACGGCCGCGGGTGAGGATGTACCCCATGTCGGATCCAGTCGATGTCCCGATCGAAGACGATGTCATTCGACTCGGCCAGTTCCTGAAGCTGGCGAACCTCATCGATTCCGGTTCGGAAGCCAAGACTGTTATCGCCCAGGGCCTGGTTCGTGTCAACGACGAGGTGGAGCTGCGTCGGGGTCGCCAGCTACATGCGGGCGATGTGGTGGCACTGGCCGGGCACAAGGCCCGGGTCACCGGCGGCTGAGCGCGCTTCGCGGGCAAGGTACTCCCGGATCCGTAGGGGTTCGGTCTGCGCCCCGCGCGGCCGGGCTCACCGCGTTCCCTGCGGGTTGCCGGCGGCGTGACTCCCGCGGGGGCTCGGGGGCTGGGCCCCCGGCTCCCCATTCTCGGGGGTACGGACGCCGTTACCCCTGAGAGCTTCCCGAGAGTTGGGTCAATCCTCGCTGCGAACGACGACGCCGTCATGGTCGCTGTAGAGCATGTCGCCGGGAACGAAGGTGACGCCGCCGAATTCGACGGTGACGTCCTTCTCGGCATTCGCGCCGGTCTGGGTGCTCTTGCGCGGGTTGGTGCCCAGCGCCTTGATGCCGATGGGCAGGGTGCGCAGGATGGCCGAGTCCCGGACCGCGCCGTTGACGACGACCCCGGCCCAGCCGTTGTCGACGCCGCGGCCCGCGATGATGTCGCCGACCAGCGCGGTGTGCACGCTCGCGCCGCCGTCCACGACGAGCACGCGGCCCTCGCCGGGTTCGCCGAGGGTCTGCTTGACGAGCAGGTTGTCCTGGAAGGTCCGGATGGTCACGATGCGGCCGGCGAAGACTTCGTGGCCGCCGAACTGGATGAACTGGGTGTCGCAGCTGCGGATCTCGGGGCCGATCTCGTCGGCGAGGTCGGCGGTGGCAATGGCGTTCGCTGATTCGGTCACGGGAACTATCTTGTCAGGGCGAAAATGCGCAAGTCACGAGCGGTGCGATTGCGGTAGGCGGTGTACGCCTGCGTGGTCTCCTCGAAGCGTTCGAAGACCGCCTGCTGGCGGTCCTCGTCGGTGACCAGGGTGGCGGTGACCGGAATGTGCTGCCCGGCGATGGAGACCTCGGCGGCCGGACTGGCGAGCAGGTTGGCGGTCCACGCCGGGTGGTGGGACTGGCCGAAGTTGGATCCGATCACGTAGAGCGTGTCGCCCTCGTGCACGTAGAGCAGGGGAGTGGTGCGCGGCTGCCCGGATTTGCGGCCGACGGTGGTGAGCAGGATGACGGGCGCGCCGATCGGGCCGAGCACGGTGTACTTGCCGCCGGTGCGTTCGAGCACCTTGCGATCCAGCGGCGTCAGTTTGCGGATGACCAGCGAGCCGACCTTGGTGGCGGCGAACGGACTGGCGAGGCGGGACAGCAGATTGGTGCGGGAACCCCAGATCCGCTCGGGAAACTGCTCACTCATACCGCGACTCTAGTGGCCCGTGACCGGCGGTGTTGTGTCGTCGCGATGCGCTCTGCGGCTGCCGAACGATCTATCCACAAGAGTTAATCAACCGTGCAGTCGGATTCTCGGGCGCATACTGGCGGCACCCGATGGGTCCAGGTCGGGAGAGGCATGAACGTAGAACAGGCGATCGACTCGGGTGCTGTCGACGAGACCCGCTCCCTGCTGGCGTCCGTGCTCGCCGGATTCCAGGCCGCCTGGGAGGCGGCCGCGGCGCCACCTCGCCTGGCCGAATTCCTGCCGCGCACGCCGCACCTGCGCCGCCTGGTGCTGATCGAACTGATCAAGGTGGACCTGGAATACCGCTGGATCCGCTACGACTTCCCCAAGCGCCTGGCCGACTACCGGGCCGAGTTCGACGAATTGCGTTCCGGTCCACTGCCGCCCGATCTGGCCTACGAGGAGTTCCACGCGCTGCGGCGCTCCGGGCTGCACGGGAATGGTCACGGTGCGGCGGTGGATGGCAGCTGCCATCCGACCGAGGTCGCCGCCACCGAATGGGCCGAGCACGACTACCGCAGCACCCTGATCGCCCGGCCGCAGGCGCAGCACGCCCTGGAGGGCATCGAGGTTGGCGATCGGCTGGACGATTTCGATCTGCTGGTGGAGCTGGGCAGCGGCGCCTTCGCCCGGGTCTTCCTGGCCCGGCAGCGGTCCATGCAGCGGCTGGTGGCGGTGAAGGTCTCGCAGAACCACGGCACCGAATCCGAGACCCTGGCGCGGCTGGATCACGAGCACATCGTGCGCGTCTTCGACCAGCGGCTGCTCGGCGACCGGGAGCTGAAACTGCTGTACATGCAATATCTTCCGGGCGGCACGCTGTCGAAGGTGCTGGCACTGGTGCGTTCTCGCGAGCCGGGGGATCGGGACGGCGGGCTGCTGCTGGAGGCGGTGGACGCGGCCATGCGGGACCGGGGCGGCCTGGTGCCCGGCGAATCACCGACGCGCGCAGCGATGCCGGAGCGCAGCTGGCCGGAAACCGTTGCCTGGCTGGGCAGCCGGTTGGCGCGCGCACTCGACCATGCGGCCCGGAACGGGGTGCTGCACCGCGATATCAAGCCCGCCAATGTGCTGCTCACCGCCGATGGCAGCCCGAACCTGGCGGATTTCAATATCAGTTTCAGCGCGCATGTGGCGGGGACCAGCCCGCTGGCCTACTTCGGCGGCTCGCTGGCGTACATGTCGCCCGAGCAGCTGGCGGCCTGTCACCCGCAGCTGCCCGAGACTGCCGCGGATCTGGACGGCCGCAGCGACATCTACGCGCTGGGGGTGGTGCTGTGGGAGCTGCTCACCGGCCGCCGCCCCTTCGACGACGAAGCCCGCGCGGGCGATTCGGAATCCTCGCTCGAACGCATGCTCCGGCTGCGCCGCCACGAGATCGAGCCCGCCCGCCTCGACGACCTGCCGCCGGACTGCCCGGCCACGCTGCGGCGGGTGCTGCTCAAATGCCTGGCCCCCGATCGCGAGGACCGCTGGGCCACGGGTGCGGCGCTGGCCCAGCAGCTGGACCTGTGCCTGGATCAGCGGGCCCGGGATCTGGTGGATCCGCCGGCGAGCAGCTGGCGGTCCCGGGTCGGCCCGTGGTCGCTGGTCGCACTGATCACGGCGGCGAGCATGTTCGGTGACGGGCTCGGCATCGCGTACGCCAATCTGCACAATCATCCGCTGTTCGCGCTCTGGTTCTCGGCGGGGGAGCAGGCGCGGCTGCGGTTGGTGGGCAATTTGCTGTTCCTGGTCACCACGCCGGCCGCCATCGCGCTCACCAATTACATGTGCCGCCGGGCGTTCATCGTGTGGCGCGGACTGCGGCGGGGCCGGACCTACGATCCGGAGACCCTGGCCCGGGCGCGGCGCGACACCCTGATCGACGGCGACCGGGTGGCGCTGCTGGCCTTCGGCTGGTGGGTGGTGTCGGCCGCGATCACGGCCATCGCGCTGGTCGTGTACACCGGCCTGCCGCCGGGGCGCATTGTGAATCTGGTTGCGACGATGCTGGTTTCGGGTGCGATCGCGGTCGCGTACCCGTTCTTCGTGGTGACGTTCTTCGTGGTGCGCTGTTTCTATCCGCGGCTGCTCACCCACGGTGAGACGGCGCGGGATCACGATGCCCTGTGCGCCCTGAGTCGTCGCTGCACCCGGTATCTCGCGGTGGCGGTGGCGATTCCGTTGATCGGAGTGATCGCGAGTCTGACGTTCCTGACCGCCGAAGAGGTTTCGCTGGAGCTGATCTCCATCTACGCGCTGTGCGCGGTGGGTGTCCTCGGGTTCCTGGGCGACTACTGGCTGTTCCGCCGGACCGAGGCCGATCTGCGGGCCTTCGCGGGGGTCGGCGGCTCTGGCGACCCCGGGTGACTAGGCGGACGTGCGGGTGGTGTGGAACGCGGCGACCTGGGTGACCAGATTGTGGGTGGAGCTCTTCACCGCGAGCTTCACGAACGGCTCGATGGTCTTGCCGAGGATCTTGCCCGCGATGCCGCCGGGGACCCGGTAGTCGACGATGGCGTCGATGGTGCAGGATTCCTCGCCCTTGTCGTGGAAGAGGAAGGTGGATTCGATCTCGAAGCCCTTGATGGACTTCACCGCGATGGCGGAGCCGGGTTCGTGCCGGACGATCTTGATGGTGGAGTGCAGGGTGATCGGGCCCAGCTGAATGGTGCCGTCGAAGGTGGCGTCCACGCCTTCGATCTGGTCGGTCAGCGGGGTGAAGGCACTGATCTCATTGATGAATTTCGGCAGGTGCCGGTAATCGTTGACGTAGGCGAAGGCCGATTCGGCCGAGGCGGCGCAGTCCGCGACGATCTTGACTTCGGTCATGGGCGCAACTGTAACGTGTTCTAGTTTTCCCTGCAGGTCTTGTGATGCATGCCATCTATGAACCGGCACACCCGAATTCGAGAACCGCGGACCACCTCACGCGGTGACGGCCAGCGTACCGGCCAGCCCGAACACTAGCGCCATCACCAGCACTTCGGCAATCGCGCGCCGCAGCGAGTCGTCCGCGGTCATGCGGTGATCGGCGACCTTCGGCACCCAGCTGCGCCGCCACCACCAGCCCAGCCCGAGCAGCACCGCCAGCAGCACCGTCTTCGCCAGCAGGATCCGCCCGTACCCGCTGGTGACCAGCGGGCTCACCCCGCCGATCCGCACCAGCCCGTTGATCACCCCGGTCACCATCACCGTCACCACCAGCGGCATCGCCCACGCCGAGTACCGCGGCAGCAGCACCGCCCACTCGCCCCGGGTGCGCACGGTCAGCGCCAGCGCCAGCAGCAGGCCGAACCAGGCGCCGGCCGCGAGCGCGTGCAGCGCCGCCAGCACCGAACCGAGCGGCTGCTGCGACATGTGCCCGGTGATCGGCCGCAATGCCAGCGTGACGGCGGTGAACACCAGCACCAGATCACCGGTGGCCCGGTCGGGCCGCCGGAATCCGAAGGCGCTGTAGATCGCCACCGTGCCGCTGCCGATGAGCAGCGCGATACCGATCTGCCCGCCGCTCACGTGCGCGAGGTAGTCGCCGAACTGCGCGGCGCTCAGCTGCCGCGCCGTAATGCCCTGCACCTCCGCGGCTTCCAGTGCGAGCATGGCGAATTCCATTGCCGCCCAGAGAGCGGCGAGCACGGTGATAGGCCGCCACCGTGGAGTCAGCCGGTCCGAGAGCCGCGGCAGCGCGGCCAGGCCCAGCACTGTCGCCCCCGCGCAGTCGGCGAGGACCCGGACCGGGGCCTCGGCCTGCACGGGTTCGGCGGCGGCCAGCGCCCAGGCCAGGGCCGCACCGGCCAGGGCGATCGGGATGACCAGCGCCAGCAGCCATCTCGGTGAGCTGCCACCGCCGGTCGTCCCGCGCTCCCGGCGACGATCGGTGCGGTCGGTCCGATTCACCTGCGCTGCTTGCCCCGTCCGCCGAACAGGGCGACGGCCAGGCCGCCGCCGAACAGCACCACCGCGCCCACGATGAAGATCCACAGTGGCACCCCGCCGCCGTCGGAGCCGCCGGACTTGGCGGCACTGTCGGCCCTCGGGCCCGGAGTTCCATTGCCGGGCTTGGTCAGTGTGAATGTCCGCTTGCCACTGACGGGGTGCCCGTCCGCGGAGGTGACCCGGTACGCGATCGTGTATTCGCCGGTCGGTCCCAGTTCACCGACCTCGATGCTGATGGTCGGTCCCTCCACCTTGGGCTGCCCCTTCGACCACAGGTTGTGGTCCGGCCCGGTGACCGTCATGGACGGGTAGGCCGTCTGCAGGTTCTCGTTGAAGGTGATGCTCACCGACGCCGGTGAGGTGTCGATCTGCGCACCGTTGTCCGGACTGGAGGAGACGGGGGTGGAGTGCGCGTCGGCGACACCGCCGCCCAGCAGTGCGAATCCGGTGACCAGCAGGCCGGTGATCAGCCCGGCCAGCAGCGTGCGGTTCACGACCGCCGTCCCCGGATGACGCTGCCCAGGCCGAGGGCCGCGCCCAGCGCGCCCAGCGCCAGGCCGACGCCGCCGAGCCAGCGGGCGGTGTCGTCGCTGAGGCTCTTGTCGCTCGCGGCGGCATCCGTGGCGGCCGGGGCGTCGTCATCGCCGCCGGTGCTCTTGGCCAGGGTGAGGCTGGGGGCCGGGTGATCGGGCTCGCTGCCGTCGGCGTTCATGGGCTGGTTCCAGTCGACGACCTTACCGTCGCTGTAGGTCTGGGACGTGTTGAAGCTGACCTTCTCCTGCTTGGGGAGCGGGCCCACGGAGAGCGCGAAACGCTGGAACTGGCCCGGGGCGACGCCCGGGTTGCCCGGGTCGGCGGTCCAGGTGACCGCCACGGCCTCGCCCTGGGCGTTCTTGTCGACCTTGGCGGTCCAGCCCGCGATGGGCTCGGTGCGTGCGCTCTTCAGATTCGGCAGCGTCACGGTGAGTTTGGTGGTGGAGGCGGTGTCGGACTCGGTCGGCACCCGGAAGGTGGCGACGGCGTAGCCGCCCTGGCCGGCACCGGGGGCGTCCACGACCACGTGTGCGGCGGCGATGCCCGCGCCGGACAGCAGCAGGCCGGCGGCGGCCACCGACGTGACGAGGGTGCGCGAAAGGGAGGTGTGCATGACTGTATTGCCTTCTCTGACAATGGTTACGGGTAGATAGGAACGGGGGTTACGCCGTAACCGGTGGCGCGCGCGGTCCGCTCGCGCCCAGGGCGAGAAGGGTTTTCGGGGTCGGGACCGATCGCGGGCGGCGCGACTGCGCGGCCCGCGCCGGACGTCCGCCGGGCCGGGTGAGGATCACCCGGACGGCGCTCGAGATCAGCCCGTAGAGCCGCTCGGCGGCCAGGATCAGGATCGCGCAGCCGGCCGCCGCCACCGCGTGTGCCAGCAGCATCGGCCCGTGCGCGGTGAATTCCATTGCCCCTGCGGCATGCCCGTGCTGCACGAGGCCGCCGAGGGCGAGGTGGCAGACGGGCTGGCCGGCCACCATGAGGATCGGCAGCGCGGCGGGGGGCCGCAGCGCGGCGGCGAGCGCGCCGATGACGGCCGCTGCCAGCATCAGCAGCATGAGCCCGGAGGAGCCGGGGTAGCCGCCGCCCGCGAACCCGTGCGCGCCGACCGCCAGGGCCGCCATGGCGACGCCTGCCAGTCCACCGCGCATCGGGCTCATGGGTGTCTCAGTTCACGCCGAGGCGGGCGAGCACGTCGGCCTCGATGCCGGAGAGCTCGTTGGAGATGGAGGCGTGCACGGCGCGGCGGCGCGGCACCGGCATCTGGGCGGCGGTGCGGACGGCCGCGGTCAGGCTGTCGAGCCGATCGCGGCTGGCGGTCACGAACTTCTTGGTCTCGGTGTCGGAGTTCTTGGACTCGATCTCCGACAGCGTGGACTCCACGCCCGCGATGCGCGACTGCAGCTTCGCGCCCGGGCCGGAGAACTCGCTCAGCTGATCGAGCCCGATGCCCAGCTGCTGGGCGCGACGGGTGTCGAGCTGCCCGCGCACGAAGGTCGCGCCGCGGTAGGCGAGCGGGGCCAGCACCGGCACCAGCACCCGGGCCACGCCCAGGTACTTGCGGATCGAGGCCGCGCTGAACGGATCCCGTTCGGCCCGGGCGGCGATCTTCTGCGCGGCCTTCTCCTCGGCCTGCAGCTTGGCGATTTCCGCCTTGGCGACCTGCTTCTGCGTGCGCGCTTCCGCCCGGTTCTTCTTGCGCTCGTTGCGCGCGCCGAGCTTGGCCTCCATGCCGGCCTTGTGTTTGAGGGCTTTCGCCTCGGCCCGGCGGCTGACCCGCTTCTTGCGCTTGCCGAACAACCCCATTGATGGCCTCCGTCATGCTGGTTCGCCATGGCAGCACAGGGCCGGGGGAAATGCCTGTCCGCCCATGAAACACAGTTTGCGAATCACCCTAACGGGTGGGTTCGCCGCGCAGCGAGCGCCTTGGGGTTTCGGTGCCAGTTCGTAGGGATGTCGGGGGTTGAGGCCATACTGACTGGCGTGTATTCGGGCATCGGTGACCATGGTGAGCGTGCGGCATTCCTGGATGCGCGTGCGCTGATCGGCTGTCGGCACCGGCTGCATCTGGACGCGATCAATCCGGGCGTGTTGACCGGGGTCGCCGAGGACGCGGGCGTGCAGCAGCGACGAGAAGCCGCCGCGGCGCACCGATCTCACGTGCGGGACACGCTGGTCGCCGCGGCGCCCGGCAGCTGGACGGTCATCGATCCGAAGCAGCCCGCGCCGCAGCGGGCCGCGGCCACCATGGCCGCCATGGCGGCGGGGGCGGACCGGATCTGGGGCGCGTTGCTGCCGCAGGAGCCCGACACCGGCCGCCGCGGCGGCTGCGAAATCCTGTGGCGCGATGGCGATCGCGGCGGATATATCCCGGTCATCGTGGTGAACCACAAGGTGACCGATCCGCGGCAGCCGGACCCGGCCGACTACCACCCGACGACCAGCGATCTGTACCAATGGAATCCGCAGCCGGACCGGCACGTCCGCACCCGGCCGCAACCGCGGGACCTGCAGCGCCTCGCGCACCTCTACCGCATGCTGCAGCGGCACGGGCTGGCCAGCCCGGCCCTGGTCGGCGGCGCCATCGGCTATCACTTCGACCGCGTCCTGGTCCACGACCTGGGCCCCGTCCTGGCCGATTACGACATCCGCTACGCCGACCGCATCGCGGTGGTGCGCGGCGAACTCCCCACCGTCCCTTCGAAAGTCCCCGAGTGCCGCCAGTGCCCCTGGTGGAGCCGGTCGCCCGAGGAGGGCGGGCGCGGCTGTGAGCAGTGGCTGTCCGAGCACCGCGATGTGAGCCTGGTGGCGCCGGGCTCGCGCGCGGAGGTGCTGCGCCGCCACGGCGTCGAGACCATCGACGATCTGGCGTCCTGGAGCGGCGACGATCCCGACGACTGGCAGTACGAGCCGTTCACCGAGGCGGTGGTCACCGCCCGCGCCTGGGCCACCGGCGCGCCCCTGGTCCGCCGGGTCGACCGGGTGCGGGTCACCCGCGCCGACGTCGAGGTGGATGTGGACCTGGAGAGCTTCCAGGAGCACGGCGCTTACCTGTGGGGCACCCTGCTGGACGGCGTGTACCGCCCGTTCGTCACCTGGGACCCGCTGCCCACCGAGGACGAGGGCCGCTCCTTCGCCGAGTTCTGGACCTGGCTCATGGAGGTGCGCGCCCAGGCCGCCGCGGATGGCAAATCCTTTGCCGCCTACTGCTATTCGCGCACCGCCGAGGACAAGTGGCTCTACGAGTCGGCCCGCCGCTTCGCCGGCCGCCCGGGCATCCCCACCGAGCGTGAGGTGCAGCGGTTCGTGGACGGCCCGCAGTGGGTGGACATGTTCCAGGCCGTGTCCGAGCAGTTCATCTGCCCGAACGGCAAGGGGCTCAAGAAGATCGCGCCGGTCGCGGGCTTCCACTGGCGCGACGCCGAGGCCGGGGGAGAGGCGTCGATGGCCTGGTACCGCCTGGCCGTCGGGTACGAGGGCGGCGAGCCGGACCTGTCCCAGCGCACCCGCATCCTGGAATACAACGAGGACGACGTCCAGGCCACCAAGGTGCTGCGGGACTGGATGACCGACCGGGCCGACGCCGAGGTTCCGGCCATCGCCGACTTCGCCCGACGTAATATCGCGTCGTGACCGAACACGTCGAACACCTGGAGTTTCAGGCCGAGACCCATCAGCTGCTGGAGCTGATGATCCACTCGGTGTATTCGAACAAGGACACCTTTCTGCGGGAGCTGGTCTCCAATGCCTCCGACGCACTGGACAAGCTGCGCCTGGAGACCTTCCGCGACAAGGACCTGCACGCCGACACCTCCGACCTGCACATCGAGCTCGAGGTCGATCGCGACAATCGCGTGCTGACCGTCCGCGACAACGGCATCGGCATGTCCCGCGCCGAGGTCGTGGACCTGATCGGCACCCTCGCCAAGTCCGGCACCGCGCAGCTGCGCAAGCAGCTGCTGGAGGCCAAGGCCGGTGACCAGCAGGCCGAGGAGCTGATCGGCCAGTTCGGCATCGGCTTCTACTCGACCTTCATGGTGGCCGACAAGGTCACCCTGACCACCCGCAAGGCGGGCGAGAACACCGGCACCCGTTGGGAATCCGCGGCGGGCAGCTCCACCTACTCGATCGAGGAACTGGACGATGCCCCGCAGGGCACCACGGTGTCGCTGCACCTGAAGCCGGCCGACGAGGACGATCACCTCTTCGACTACACGCAGGAGTGGAAGCTCCGCGAGATCGTCAAGAAGTACTCGGATTTCATCGCCTGGCCCATCCGCATGGATGTCGAGCGCACCGTGCTCGACGGCGAGGGCGAGGACAAGACCGAGAAGACCCTGGTCGAGACCCAGACCCTGAACTCCCAGAAGGCGCTGTGGACCCGCCCGCGCAGCGAGGTCTCCGACGAGGAGTACACGGAGTTCTACAAGCACGTCGCGCACGCCTGGGACGATCCGCTCGAGATCATCCCGATGCGGGCCGAGGGCACCTTCGAATACCAAGCGCTGCTGTTCATTCCCTCGCACGCGCCGTTCGATCTGTTCACCCGCGAGCACAAGCGCGGCGTGCAGCTCTATGTGCGCCGGGTGTTCATCATGGACAACTGCGAAGAGCTGATGCCGGAGTATCTGCGCTTCGTCAAGGGCGTGGTGGACGCGCAGGACCTGTCGCTCAATGTGTCCCGCGAGATCCTGCAGCAGGACCGGCAGATCCAGATGATCCGCAAGCGCCTGGTGAAGAAGGTGCTGTCCACGGTCAAGGACCTGAAGAACGCCGAGGACCAGGCCAAGTACCAGGACTTCTGGCGCGAGTTCGGCCGGGTGCTCAAGGAGGGCCTGCTCTCCGACCACGACAATCGCGAAACCATCCTGGGCGTCTCGTCTTTCGCGTCCACGCATTCGGACAGCGAGCTGACCTCGCTGGCGCAGTACGTCGAGCGCATGCCGGAGACCCAGTCGGCCATCTACTACATGACCGGCGAGACCCGCCGGCAGATCGAGAACTCCCCGCACATGGAGGCCTTCCGGGCCAAGGGCCTCGAGGTGCTGGTGCTGACCGATCCGGTCGACGAGATGTGGGTCGGCTCGGTCACCGAGTTCGAGGGCAAGCCCATCGTCTCCATCGCCAAGGGCGAGGTCGATCTGGAGACCGAGGACGAGAAGAAGGCCTCCGAGCAGCTGCGCGAGCAGCAGGAGAAGGACTTCGCCGACATTCTCGGATGGCTGCAGCAGACGCTGGACGCGGACGTGAAGGAGGTGCGCCTGACCAACCGGCTCACCACCTCCCCGGCCTGCATCGTGGGTGATGTGTTCGATTTCACCCCGATGCTGGAGCGCATGTACCGCGCCTCCGGGCAGGAGCTGCCGCACAGCAAGCGCATCCTCGAGCTGAATCCGGCGCATCCGCTGGTCACGGGTCTGCGTGAGGCGTACGCGGCGGTGTCCGGCGCGGACGAGAAGCCGGTGGAGCTCACCGAGACCGCCGAATTGCTCTACGGCACCGCGGTTCTCGCCGAGGGCGGCGAGCTGAAGGATCCGGCGCACTTCGCCCGCATCCTCGCCGACCGCCTGACCCGCACGCTCTGAGGGTCGTTCACGAATCGGGCTCCTGCGGTGTTTCCGCAGGAGCCCGACCTATAGCAAGCGGGAATTGGTCATGCCCGGTTTGTGGCAAGTGTGACGATCCGCATCTCCCGGTGATTTCGGGAACTAGCCGCGAACGCGTACGTTGTACGTCTTGGTCGCAAGTTTTCGTGTTCGTGTTCAACATGCTCGCGCGGAACAGTGTGCGGGCGTCGCTTCACCTTGCCAGGCAAGTTGCAAGCCGCCTTCTGATCGACCCCGGGTACCGCGGCCGCGGTACCCACGCACTAAAAGAAACACCTCGTCAGGAGAAGGTAATGGTTCAGGGCACCGTCAAGTGGTTCAACGCGGAGAAGGGCTACGGCTTCATCGCCCGCGAAGACGGCCCCGACGTTTTCGTCCACTACTCGGAGATCGAGGGCAACGGCTACCGCCAGCTCGAGGAGGGCCAGGCGGTCTCCTTCGAGATCACCGAGGGCAAGAAGGGCCCCCAGGCCGCGGCCGTCCGCCCGCACTGATCCGCCTCCCCGTGACTTCAGCGCACGGCTGAGTGCCGTCGACCGCCGAGCACGCGTGCCGGCGGTCAGGTGCCGAACCGATTTCGGGGGTACCCGGTGAGTTACCCGGACCCTTACGAGATCAGTTGTCGCGGTTGAGATAACAAACAGCAAGGCCCCGCACCGAATTCGGTGCGGGGCCTTGCTCGTTCACGCGATTAGCGCGGCGCCATGCGGAGCGCGCCATCCATGCGGATGGTCTCGCCGTTCAGGTAGTCGTGCTCGGTGATGTACTGCGCGAGCTGCGCGTACTCGTCCGGGCGGCCCAGGCGGGACGGGAACGGCACGCCCGACTCGAGGCCCTTGCGGTACTCCTCGGTGACACCGGCCAGCATCGGTGTGTCGATGATGCCGGGGGCGATGGTGTTGACGCGGATGCCGAACTGCGCCAGGTCACGCGCGGCCGGGACGGTCATGCCGGCGACGCCGCCCTTGGAGGCGGAGTAGGCGATCTGGCCGATCTGGCCCTCGAAGGCCGCGACCGAGGCGGTGTTGATGATCACACCGCGCGAGCCGTACTCGTCGACCGGGTCGGTCTTGGCGATGGCGTCGGCGGCCAGGCGCATCACGTTGAAGGAGCCGAGCAGGTTCACGGTGATCACCGTGCGGAACAGCTCCAGGTCGTGCGGGCCGTTCTTGGACAGGATGCGTCCCGCCCAGCCCACACCGGCGCAGTTGACGACAATGCGCAGCGGCACACCGGATTCCACGACCGTGGCGACCGCGGCGGCCACCTCGTCACCGCTGGTGACGTCGGTCGGGATGAGGGTGACACCGGCGGGGACGCTGTCGCCCGCGCGCTCGATGGACTGAGCCAGATCCAGGCCGAACACGGTCGCGCCCGCGTCGGCGAAGCGCTTGGCGGTGGCGGCGCCCAGCCCGGACGCACCTCCGGTGACAATGGCGGCGGAGCCCGAAATCTCCACGGTGATTGGTCCTCTCGACTGTGGACGGCCCTCTCACTGGCCCTCCGTCAATAGGCACCATAGCCGGGCTGTGTGCACGCTTACGCAAGAGGCTCGCAAGATTTGCGAACACGGGTGTTCGTATAAGTGGTAGTTTCGCAGACATGAACGTCAGCACGGCCGGTCTTCGCCGTGGATTCCGCCGTCCGGCCCCGCGAGTGGCCGGCAAACGCATCCTGATCACCGGCGCGGCCCGGGGCATCGGGGCCGCCCTGGCCCGCCAGCTGCACGTGCACGGAGCGCACGTGGCCCTGCTCGGCATCGAGGAGTCACTGCTGGCCCAGGTCGCGGCCGAATGCGGGGACGCGCCCTGGCGCTACTGCGATGTCGGTGACCCGGCGCAGGTGGAGCGGGTCGTCAACTCCCTCACCGCCGAACTGGGCGGCCTGGACGCAGTGGTGTGCAATGCCGGGATCGCCCGGCAATTGTCCCTGCTCGACGGCGACCCCGGCGTGCTCGAGGAGACCCTCACGGTCAATGTGCTCGGCGCCTACTACACGCTGCGCGCCGCCGGACCCCACCTCGCGCACCCCGGCGGCTACGTCCTGCTCATCTCTTCGCTCGCCGCGGCCATCCACCTGCCCCTGGCCGGCGCCTACAGCGCCTCCAAGGCCGCGGTCGAGGCGCTCGGCGACACCCTGCGGATCGAATTGCGCCACACCGGCGCCCGGGTCGGCATGGCCTACTTCGCCGAACTCGACACCGAGATGACCAGCCGCGGTTTCGGCACCGAGGCCGCGCGCAGCATTCTGGGCCGCTCCACCGTCTCCGGCATCGCCCCCCTGGGCCCGGCCATCGACGCCTGTGAACGCGCCCTGGCCCGCCGCTCCCGTCGCATCGTCTCGCCGTACTGGGTGAGCATGGTGCTGTGGTGTCGTCCGCTCGCCCAGCGCCTGGTGGACTATTCACTACGCGGGGGCGTGGCCGGCGGACTGGAGATCGCCCGCACCGAACCGGCGGATTTCACCACCGATCAACCGGCTCGCCCCAGCAGAATGAGAAAGCTCGCCTGAATCGCTCGAGGCCAACGGAGTCCTGCACATGCCCGAATCGGCAACCCGCCAACTGCCCCGCGGCCGCCACGGCCTGCCCCGCGAAACCGTGGTGGCCGCCCAGCGCGACCGCATCCTGCTCGCCCTGGCCGAGGCGATGGCCGAGAACGGTTATGTCGGAACGCCGGTCGCCGCGGTGATCAAGCGGGCCGGCGTCTCCCGCGAGACCTTCTACGAGCAATTCCGTTCCAAGGAGGACTGTTTCGAGGCCGCCTACGAGCGCGCCGCGGAACTCATGCTGACCGGCATCCTGACCGCCACCGGCTCGGAATTCGACGGCGAGACCCGCACCGAGCGCATCGAACGCGTGCTCGGCGCGTACCTGGATGCGCTCGCGGGCCAACCCGCTTACGCCCGTTTGTTTCTCGTCGAGGTCTACGCCGTCGGCCCCGAGGCCATCGCGCGCCGCACCCAGCTGCAGGAGACCTTCGTGGCGATGGTCGCCGATGTGCTCGGCGCGGACACCGAGGAGCAGTGCTTCGCCTGTCAGACCCTGGTCGCGGCCCTGAGCGCCATGGTCACCGCCCGGGTCGCGGTGGGCGACCTGGACGGGCTGCGGGAGTTGCGGGAACCGCTACTGGACCTCGTGCGGCGCAGCGGGGACCTGTTCGGCAATACCGTGCTCGGTGACTGAGCTCGCCGGGACGACGGTCGCGGCCCGGCGGTGCAGCAGCCACAGCGCGCCGCCGGCGAGCGCCGGCAGGGCCAGCGACAGCACCGCGATGGCCGGGGTGCCCAGGCCGTGTGCGAAGGCCTCCAGCAGGGTCAGCGCACCGAAGTAGAGGAACAGCAGGCCCGAGCAGCCGGCGATGAACCGCTCCGGAATGTGCTTGCCGACGGTCACGCCGATCAGGATGGCGAGCGCGCCCGCGGCCACCATGCCCGCGACCGACCCGATCCACACCGCGACCCAGCCGTTCTTGGTGGCCAGGGCCATGGTGGCGAACATGGTGCGGTCACCGAGCTCGGCCAGCAGGAAGGCCGACAGCACCACCAGGAACGCCGAGCGCGACTTCGGCTGCGGCGCGATCTCTCCTTCGTCCTCGCCGGAGTTCGACGGCAGCGTCTCGCGCAGGGTCCACAGGCCGACCGCGATGAGAGTTGCTGCGGCACACAGGGAAATGACTCCGGTCGGCAGCGCCGCGCCCAGGAAGTGGCCGACACCGACGGCGATCAGATTCACCAGCACGCTGGCGACGGTGATGCCCGACAGCACCACCCACCAGTGGTAGCGCAGCGCGAAGGTCAGGGCCATGAGTTGCGATTTATCGCCCAGTTCGGCGAGGAACAGCACGCCGAAACTCAGCAATATCGTGGCGATCATGAAGGTCAGCTCCCAGGTCTCCGGCCTGTCGGCTGAAATGCGGGGGCGCTTCAGCCGACACCGCACCGGTCAATCGGTTTGGTTTCTCGTCGGCCGAAGGTCTCGCCCACCGGAGAAAATCCGGTTCACGCGCCGGATCCGGGAGGATCAGTATGTCGACGGCGTGATTGGGGGCTACTCCCCTTCGCTCGGCCGCCATGCTACTCCGGCAAACCGGGCGCGGGCAAATGGCCGTTACCCAAATCGCAATGCGCACAATAAGTTTGGCGATGCTGCCGAAAGGTTTCGGTTACCCTTACGCGGCCAGCAGCATGGCCAGAATCGCGGTGTCGGGATCACTGATCGGATCCACCCCCACCCGCGAAACCATCGAGGTCACCGTGCCGTCGCTGTCGGTCTCCACCCAGGCCGCCCGATGTTCGAGTCCCAGATGCGGCAGCCCCGGCAGCAGCAGGCACCCCGAGGCCGCGCCCGTGCACTCGGGCAGCGAGGGCCGCGTCTCGCGCGGCGGGTGCAACATGATCAGCGCCGGTGGCACATGACCGGCAAACATGCCCGGCTGCAACCCTTCCGTCCCCAGCACCGTGCCCTCGGCGATCACCAGCCCCACCATCGCGGGATCCGGGTCCTCGGGGAGTTCCTCGCGCGCCCCGAACACCGTCGAGGTGGGCAACAACCCCGGCAGGCCGGCCACCCGCACCGCGAGCACCAGCAATTGCGCCCATTCCTTGGTCGAGTCCGGCCAGCGTCCGGAGATCACGAAACCCTGCAGCGAACCATGCGCATGGAACGGCATGACGCCGACCTGACCATTCATGATGTGCCTCCCGAACCTCCCGGGGGCGACTGTGCCCGGTGCTGCTGTTGGGAACACCAGGTTGTACCCGAACAGAACTGGCACACAAGTACCAGAGAGTGCTAGCACCCGGACCCTGCAAATGCGAAAGGCCCGCGAACCGATGCGGTTCGCGGGCCTCAGGCGTACGAGCGGGCCGGAGCCCGACGGGCATCAGCCGAAGATCAGACCCTTGCCCTGGTTGACCGCCTTGGAGTAGCGGTCCTGAATCTCGGCCCAGTTCACGACGTTCCAGAACGCCTTCACGTAATCGGCCTTGACGTTCTTGTACTGCAGGTAGAAGGCGTGCTCCCACATGTCCAGGCCGAGCAGCGGGATGATGCCGAGCGGCACGTTGCCCTGCTGGTCGGTCAGCTGGAAGGTGAGCAGCTTGTTGCCCAGGGTGTCGTAGCCCAGCCAGGCCCAGCCGGAGCCCTGCAGGCCGTTGGCGGCCGCCGAGAACTGCGCGACGAACTTGTCGAAGGAACCGAACTCCTCGTCGATGGCCGAGGCCAGGTCACCGACCGGCTTGTCGCCGCCTTCCTTGGACAGGCTCTTCCACCAGAGGGTGTGGTTGACGTGGCCGCCGAGGTGGAACGCGAGGTTCTTCTCGTTCAGGAAGATGGCGGCGTGGTCGTCCTTGGCACGCGCCTCCTCCAGCTTCTCGAGGGCCGCGTTGACACCCGCGACGTAGGCCGCGTGGTGCTTGGTGTGGTGGATCTCGTTGATCTGCCCGGAGATGAAGGGCTCCAGGGCGCTGTAGTCGTAATCGAGGTCTGGCAGCGTGTAAACAGCCACGATGTCCCTTTCCGTGTCGGGGCCGTGTGCCCTCGGCAGGTGCCGAGGCGCACCCAACCATCATTCGTACACCCGCTCGTCTCCAACCGGGCTGCGCGCCCCCACATTCCACCCGATGTATATCTTTCCCAACCTTTGGAATTCGCCTGAACGCAACATCGTCGCCGGTCGCGCCGGGTCCCGTAACATCGAGTCATGTCGTGGTACGACGAGTTCGTCGGGCGGGTGCGACTACCGGAGCCGATCATGGTGACAGCCGGGCAAGCCTTGCCCGGCCGCTCCGAGCCGCTGGTCGTACCGGACAAGCACTGTGTCAGCGGACATTCCCTCAAACCTCCGTTTCCGGCGGGCACGCAGCTCGCGGTGCTGGCCATGGGTTGCTTCTGGGGTGCGGAGCAGGGCTTTTGGGAGCTGGACGGCGTGTACAGCACCGCCGTCGGCTACGCGGGCGGATTCACCCCGAACCCCACCTACGAGGAGGCGTGTTCCGGCCGGACCGGGCACACCGAAGCGGTGCTGGTGGCCTTCGACCCGCAGGTGATCGACTACGCCGCGATCCTGAAGCAGTTCTGGGAGAACCACGATCCGACGCAGGGCAACCGGCAGGGCAACGACCGTGGCACCCAATACCGTTCGGCGATCTACACCCTCGGCGACGAGCAGCGCGCGGTGGCCGAGGCGACCAGGTCCGGCTATCAGGAACGGTTGACGGCGGCCGGATTCGGCGAGATCACCACCGAGATCGCCTCGCTGCCGGACCTTTCCGCCTTCTTCTACGCCGAGGGCTACCACCAGCAGTACCTGGCCAAGAATCCCGGCGGCTACTGCCCGGACCACGGCACCGGCGTGAGCTGCGCGATCGGGCTCGGCGCGTAAGCACTTCGGCGAACCATCGCGCAGGCACGCCGGCAGGCCACATCGAAAAGGGTTCCGGGACTTGGTCCCCGAACCCCTCGAGTGTGTCCGGTCCTTACAGCGGCGGGACGACATCCGGCCGCATGGTCCGCGGGTCGCCCGCGTCGTGCGCCTCCCACCAGCGGACGCCGCCGGCGATGAAGTCCGGCAACGGGATCGGGTTGCCCTGCCTGTCGGTGACCTCCGCGCCCTCGAACCACACGCGCACATCGAGTTCGCGCGGGTCGACGCCCTCCTCCTGGGAGAACTCCATCATGTGGGTGGCGGGCGTGTCGCTCAGCGTGGTGTCGAAGCTCAGCAGTTTGCGCCACTGGCTCCAGGAGCTGTCGGAGAGGTCGAGGAAGTCCCAGCCGTGCAGCGCGCCGCCGCCGAAGCTCTGGACGGCGTCGTGCAGGCCGTCGAGGGTGAGCGGGAGCACAACGGGCTCGAGGTCGTCCCAGCGCTGCCGGCGTAGCGAGGCGGCGACCCGGCTGACCCCGGTGAGGGTCAGATAGATATCGCAGTCCGCCGGCGGGGGACCGTCCTCGGGCAGGGTCAGCACGTCGAGTTCCAGCCGTAGTGTGGCGCGCGCCGTGTCGACGTCGATGCCGAGGCATGTCGCCTCGGACAGCGCGCGGTTGAGTCCGTTGATGTCCAGGCCGTCGAGTAGCCCCCTGCTCACAGTCATAGCGCCAGGCTACCGATCTTGCCTGGCCGGACCCAGGATTTCCGTTATTCGGTAGTGTTGTCGTTTTTTTCGAGTGCGAAAGGAACCGCGCGCTCACCTGCGGCGTCAGACTGGACGGGGCCTTCCGGGACAGGGGCCCGAGGTCGGTCGCTCCGGAACGGGGAGGGGACTTCCGGATCGGCCGACCAGGACGAATCGGTCGTCTATCAACCTGTGGATCAGGTTGTGGATTATGTGGATAACTCCCGAAACCAACCCTGCGCAGGTACGGAACTCCACAGCCCTCGCGCGCGCGTGGCAGGATCGGAACCGTGACGAACCCCCACGTGCCCACGGTGCCGATCGACGCGGTTCCCGCGGAGTTCGACGCCGCGGACGGCTGGGGTTCGGCCGCGCCCGCGCCCGCCCAGCTCCTCGACGTCCGCGAGGACGACGAATGGCAGCTCGGCCGCGCGCCCGGCGCCATCCACATCCCTATGACCGACGTGCCCGCCCGGCTCGACGAACTCGACATCGACGCCGAGATCTACGTGATCTGCCGACAGGGCGGCCGGTCCGTACCGGTGGTGGAGTACCTGAACCAGATCGGCTACGAGGCCGTCATGGTCTCGGGTGGCATGGTGGCCTGGCAGCAGATCGGCAGGCCGCTCGCCGGTGACGGTCCCGAGGCGAAGATCTACTAGGCGCGGAGAGGTGGAGCGATGAACGGGGGACAGGTGGGCCGATCGCGATCCGCCGTCGTACAGCCGTGCGCCCGCTGTGGCGCGCGCTGGGCGGTACAGGGCAAGCCGCTGCACTGGTGCCCGCGCTGCCACGGTGTCCTGCTCTCGCCCGCACCGGTGGACGCGCCCGCCGACCGGCGCAACTACCGCTGGGTGGCCCGCCCGCCCGGCCGCAGAACCCATGGCGCGCAGCCGGTCCGGCGTCCGGG
Source organism: Nocardia sp. NPDC059236 (assembly GCF_042754085.1). Classification (NCBI taxonomy): domain Bacteria; kingdom Bacillati; phylum Actinomycetota; class Actinomycetes; order Mycobacteriales; family Nocardiaceae; genus Nocardia; species Nocardia sp. NPDC059236. The sequence goes on along the minus strand of NZ_JBHZAF010000002.1, from coordinate 801,187 downwards.
TCCGCTGCAGACGCCGCGGTACCACCGGATTCCGCAGTGGGGCCTGCAGGATGGGCCCCCGGTGGCGGCCGCCGCGCCGCATCGCCCGCTGGCCGCGCTGAGTGACCGCATCACCGTGCTGCTGCCGGCCACCGCCGGTGTGTTCGTGTTCTCCGCCCTGGCCGAACTGGGCCGGTACGGCGTGTTGCTGCGCAACCGCACCCGCCTCATCCCGCCCTGGCTGCTGTGGATTTCCGATGCGGCCGTGACGGTTTCCGCGGTGGTGGCCCTGGTGCTGGCGCTGGTGTCGGCGGTGGCGCTGGTCGGCTGGCTCACCGAAACCCGCCGCGCCGCGTACGCGAGTGTGGGCGAGTCGGATCCGCGGTCGCTGCGCGCCCTGGTGCTGGGCTGTGTGGTGCCGATCGTGAATCTGGTGTGGCCGGGCATCTTCCTGACCGAGGCGGCCCGGCTGCGGTCGGCGGGCGGTGCGGATCCGCGGCTGCTGCGGGCGGTCCGGATCTGGTGGGCGGCTTGGCTTCTCGATGCGGTGCTGGTGCTGGTGGCGATCCTGTACCGGTTCGCGTCCTCGCTGCAGGTGCAGGCCGACGGCGTGCTGGCGAGCATGTGGACCGATCTGGTCGCGGCCGGTGTCGCGGTGGCCTCGCTCGGGCTGGTGCACGCCTTCGCGGGCCTGGATCTGTGGGGCCGCCCGAAGGCGCTGCGGCGCTGGGTGATCGCCACCGGGCCCGCGCGGCCGGTGATCGAACCCGTGCGACGCGCGCCCGCCGCCGTGGTCGGGAATGATGCAGTGGTCGGGGATGATGCAGCTTCCGGGGATGACGCAGAGGCGTCCCCGGCCGCGGAGCAACAGGAGGTAGTGGCGAAGTGAGCCGGGCCAGTCGTGCGCCGTTCGTGGTCGCGCACCGGGGGGCGTCGGCGGCGCGACCCGAACACACCCTCGCCGCCTACGATCTCGCCCTGCAGGAAGGCGCCGACGGCGTCGAATGCGATATCCGCCTGACCCGCGACGGGCACCTGGTCTGCGTGCATGACCGCACCGTGGATCGCACCTCGAACGGATCGGGCGCGGTCAGCGAGATGACTCTCGAAGAGCTGAAGGCGCTCAACTTCGGTACCGCGGAGGAACCGGAGGGCGTGCTCACGCTGTCCGAGCTGATCGAGCTGGTGCTGGACTGGAAGAGCCGTCCCACCAAGCTTTTCATCGAGACCAAGCACCCGGTCCGCTACGGGGCGCTGGTGGAGACCACGCTGCTGACCGAGCTCACCCGCTACGGCATCGGCGCACCCGCCTCGGCGGATCACTCACGCGCGGTGGTCATGTCGTTCGCCGCGACCGCGGTCTGGCGGATCCGCCGCGCGGCCCCGCTGCTCCCGACCGTCCTACTGGGCGAATCCTCCCTGTACCTCTCCGGCGGCGCCGCCCACACCGTCGGCGCGACCGCCATCGGCCCGTCCGTCCGCACCCTGCGCGAGCACCCGGACCTGGTCGACAAGGCCGCCGCCGCCGGCCGCGCCACCTACGTCTGGACCTGCGACGATCCCGAGGACGTCCAGCTCTGCGCCGACCTGGGCGTCGATTGGATCGCTACCAACTACCCCGCCCGGACGAAAGCCGTCCTGGCCAACGCCTGAATCCGCCCGGACGCAGGCACTCGAGCACGCCACCCGACAAGTCAGGCCCCCGCCCCCACAACCGTTTCAAAGGGTTTTCCCAATGGTTCGCGGCCGTCTCGATTCTGGACTGACGGAGCGGGGGAGCGAAGCGGAGGAGCGGAGGAGGGAAGAATCGAGACTTCAGGGCCGCGAACCCCGCCCGGAGCGAAGCGGAGGGCCAAAGACACAGTAGGTTTGCCAGTCATGGGTAAGAGCAAGCGCAACAGTCCCAAGCCGGACTCCAATCGGGCGCAGAAGCTGGCCGCCCGCCGCGCCGAACAGGAGGCGGCGGCGCAGGCCGTGACGCGGCCCTTCGAGGGCTTGGCCGCAGAATGCGATCTGGTGGCGCTACGGGAGTTCGTGCCGTCGGCGACCGCGACCTTGAAGCTGTCGCCGAATGTCGCCGCGGAGCGGGCCGTCACCCTCGCCACCGTGCTGCCGGGCGCGGTTGCCGCGCTGGTGCGGGCCGGTGACGAGCCGATCGGTTTCGTCGGCACGCAGGTGCAGTTCCAGTCCGCCGATCCGGCCGCGGATCTGGCCGCCGCCGTGCTGTGGACCCAGTCCGCCACCCCCGGCGAGTCGCTGAACGCCGCGACCGTGGATGGCGCGCCGCGGCTCACCGAGGTGCTGGATCCGGGTGCGGCCCTGGATCTGACCGTGCACCAGGACTTCAACTGGTGGGTGCCGGCGGGTGTCACCCCGGATCCGCAGGTGGCCGCCACCATCGAGCAGGCCAACCAGGCCATCATGCCGTCGGCCCGCCTGGAGCTGGGCGCGGACGCCGTCGGTGCGGCCTGGTGGGTGGACGCCGGCGAGAAGGCGCACATCCGCTGGGTGCGGCCGGAGGACGAGGACCAGCTGATGCTGGCGCTGGCGCGGCTGCACGCGGCCGGTGATCTGCACCTGGGTGAGGGTTCGCGCTTCGCGGGCTCGTTCCGCACCCACGGTCTGCTGGTGCCGGTCTTCGACCTGGATCCGGAGCGGCACGCGAGCGAGTGGGAGGGCCCGGCCCGCGAGTTCGGTGCGAAGCTGGCGACCGCGCTGCAGTCGGACGCCCCGCTGACCTCCGAGGAGCGCCGCTCCCGCGACGGCCTGCGGTCGCGCCAGGTCACGCTGCGCTGACACCGTCGGGCTGAGCACCCGCGGTACCGGCACGGTTCGGGCCGTTCTCCGGTGAACTGGATTCACTCGGTGAACGGCCCGGATTTTTGCGGGTATTTTTCTGAAAAGTGCCTGTTTCGCTCCGGGTGCTCGGTTAAGTTCTCTTCACCCCGGAAGTTCAGGGGATCCGGTGATCATCACACTGGATATCAGATGAGGAGAAAAACCATGGATGCCATTCTGGCCGTGGTCAAGTCGCTGTTCGGTACGTTGTCCGCCAACGCCACCGGCACCGTCACAGTGCCGCAGAAGTAAGGAAAAGGCGGGTACGTATCGCACGAGCACCGAGCACATGCAACAGGCCCGGTCCAGCGCAAGGGACCGGGCCTGCTGTGTGAATCCACCGCCGGGAACCGAATTACCTTCGGCCCACGGAGTAATTACAGTGAGCCGCCCGCGGCGTGCGGCGCGCCGGACGCATCCTTCGGACCGCTCATTTCCCGCTGCACGAAATTCTCCAGGTCGAAAAGATTCGCGCTGGCCCGCTCGGCGACGGTGAGCAGGGTATTCATGGTCGCGACTTCTTCGACCTGTTCCTTGAGGAACCACTGCATGAACTGCTCGCCCTGGTAGTCGCCCTCGTCCCGGGCGGTCCTGGCGAGCTGGATGATCTGCTCGGTGACGGCCTGCTCCTGTGCGAGCGCCAGCGCGATGGGCTCCTTGGCATTCGCGAATTGCGTAGTAGCGGCCTCGGTTCCGGGCATCTCCACGGCAATGTCGTGATCGATCAGGTACTGCGCGATCATCATCGCGTGGTTACGCTCTTCGACGGCCTGCTTGTAGAAATACTTGGCCAGGACCGGCAGATCGGCATTGTCGAACCACATCGCCACCGCGATGTACTGGTGTTCGGCATTGAATTCATTCCGGATCTGATCCTGGAGCAGGGCCTGGAACTTGCTGCGCTTCATCTGGGTTCGGGTGGACATGCGGATGACATTAATGCCTGGTCAAACCGCGTGTCATCCAAGTACAGCCTTATTGAGTACAGCCTTATTGAGGCAAGTATTGCCTAATTCGGCCTAGCTGCCGACGGTGGTGATCAAGTCCTGCGGGATCTGCTGATCCTTGGCCAGAGCGTCGAAGAAAGCACTCGCCTTCGTCTTGTCCCAGAGCAGTACATTGCCGCTGCCGGCCACGTCCTCGAATCCGCCGACCGGGACCGTCGTGGTGATGGGATCGCTGTTCAGCGCATTGCTCAGGCTCGCCAGATCCCAGATGTGCGCGCCCTTGTCGACCTTCAGCGCCGAGGTCAGATCCCGCACCAGCGGCCAGGACCGGAACGGATTGGCCAGCGTGCCCGGGCTCGCCGCCTTCTTCAGCAGGGCGCTGAGGAACTTCCGCTGGTTGAGCATGCGATCCAGGTCCGCGCGCGGGGTGGCGCGGGACCGCACGAAGCCCAGCGCCTCGGGTCCGTTGAGCGTCTGGCAGCCCGCCGGCAGGTCGATACCGGCCAGCGGATCCTTCATGGGCGCGTCCAGACACATCTGGATGCCGCCGACCGCGTCCACGATATTGGCGAAGCCGCCGAAGCCGATCTGCACATAGTGGTCGATGTGCACGCCGGTCGCGCCCTCCACCGTCTTGACCAGCAGCGATGCGCCGCCGGCCGCGAAGGAGGCATTGAGCTTGTCCTTGCCGACGCCCGGGATGCTCACATACGAGTCGCGCGGCAGGCTCACCAGCGTCGGCCGCCCCGACTTCGGGATGTGCACCAGGATGACGGTGTCGGTGCGCTCGCCCTCGACATCGGAGGAGTCACCGGTGGACAGCTGCTGCTCCTGCTCCTTGGACAGTCCCGAGCGACTGTCGGAACCCACCAGCAGCCAATTCGTCCCGGGCGTGTCGCCGATCCGGCCCGAATAGTTCGCGAGGGCGTCGATCCGGGTCAGGTGGGTGTCGACATAGATGGCCGCCGCGATCGGCAGCAGCAGGAGCACCAGCAGCAGCGACAGGCTCCAGCGGAACCAGTGCCGCTTCCGGCGGGGCCGGGAGCCGCGCGGCGGGCGGCCGTCGCCGCCGCGGCGCCGGCCGGGCGGTGGTGGCGGGGGAGTGCGCGGCGGTTCCTCCCGGAAGGGGACCGGCTGCTGGGTCGGCGCGTGACCCATGGCGGCGGCGGCGCGCTCCCGCGGGGGCGGCACCCGATTGCCCGGTGGCGGCATCCGATTGTCCCCGGGCCCGCGATTGTGCTGCGGCGGAACGCGATTCCCCGGCGGCCGCTGCCGCGGGGCCGGATTCCCGGGCGGGACCTGCGAATAGGCCAGGTCCGGACCGGATTCATGGCGTCGGATCACCTGAGTTGGTTCTATCCGCGGCCTGCCGTCGTTAACGGGCCGGCCGTCGGCGGGCGGCCGCTGAGACGAAGGTCTCTGCGATTGCCCGGGATTCGCCGCGGGTCGAGGCGGGTACGCCGGGGGCTCGCCCGGGCGTCCCGGCGGCGGCTCCCGGCGTATCCGTGCAAAGTGCTGGGGGTCGTCGCCGTTCATCACTGAAAACAGTACCGACCCCGGCGCCCGGGTGGCTCGTTCCGATCGGATTACGGCAGCCAGGAGACGTGTCCGTGCAGGAAGGTGTACCCGATGTAGGCGATCGTGTCGATGAGCGCGTGCGCCAGCAGCAGCGGCCAGAGCCGGTTGGTGCGCTGCCAGTAGCGTCCGAAGATCAAACCCATCACCAGGTTCCCGAGCCCGCCGCCCAGGCCCTGGTAGAGGTGGTAGCTGCCGCGCAATATCGCCGACGCCAGCAGCGATCGATTCTCCGTCCACCCCAGCGCCCGCAATCGCGAGATCAGGTAGGCGACGACCAGCACCTCCTCGGCTGCCGAGTTCGCCCACGCGGACAGCACCAGCACCGGCAGCCGCCACCAGTGCGCGAGCGAACTGGGCACGATGGTGACGCTCACACCCAGTGCGTGTGCCGCGAGATACAGTCCCAGCCCGGGGATTCCGATCACGGCCGTGAGCGTGAGTCCCGGGAGCACGTCCGCCCGCCAGCGCAGCCGCCGCGCCAGTCCGATCGCCCGCGGCGCGATCCCGCTGCGCCACAACAGATAGAGCCCCAGCGCCGCCCAGCCGAGCAGGCGGGCCACGCTCAGCAGCTGGAAGAGCAGGTCGATGGTCGACCGGGTGGCCCGTGGCGCATTCAGCGCGACGGTCTGCCCGCCCACCCCGCCGGGCGCGAGGGCGCTCTCGAGCAGTGACAGTGCCGCATTGGCCCCGCTCAGCCCGAAGGTGACGACCAGCACCACCGCGATCTCGAGTTTGATCGCCCGCCGGCCCGATTCGTCGGGCGCGGGCCACACGGGTGCGGGATCAGCCGAAACCATGCCCGCCAATCTAGGCGGGCGCCCGGCGAACTCGTCAGATGCGGTGCAGGCCGCCGTGGAAGGGGTTGCCCGCCAAGGCGTGTACCGCACGGCTGAGGGATTCGATGTCGTGCGCCGGGGCCTCGAACGGGATGCGGATGTCGTGGTCGGCCTCGATGGTCTCGACGCGCAGGGTGACGCCGTAGCGGTCGATGGCCAGCGGATGGATGAGGGCGCCGCGGCGCAGGGTGTGCGGCACCCGGCGGGCCAGGCGATCCACCACATCGGGGTGATCGGCCTGAAGGTGTTGCAGCCAACCGGCTTCCAGCGCGCAGAACGGATCGGGCCGGGCGTCGCGCAGCTGCTCGCGGTCGACCGAGTCGGCGCCGGCGGTGTCGGCCACCACCGCGGAGTCGATGACCAGCCGCAACAGAACGGCGGTGTGGCCGACGTCGAGCAGGTCCGGATGCGGATGGTCGGCGGCGACCGCGCCGGCCAGCGCGCGCTGGGCGTGCGCGGGCACGGCGTGCGCCCAGCCGCGCAGCCAGACCAGGGCACGGACGCGTTCGCGCAGTGGCAGCGGGGCCTGGTCGGTGAGTTCGAGCACCGCGGGGGACCCGTTCGCGCCGCAGCCGAGGACGAGACCGGCGGCGGTGGAGTTCATCGGGACCGCCAGCACCATGTCCCCGCACTGCCGCAGCAGGTGTACGGAGGTGGGCACCGGGTCGAGGCCGGGCAGGGCCAGGACCGCGTTCTCGGCGTGCGCGCAGGCGGTGTGCACGCGTTCGGCGGTAGTGGGTGCGACGACCTGGGCCGCTGGTGGCATACACACCTCCGGGAGTTGAATTAGGTAAACCTAAGCTAAGTGACGTGGGTCGCGTGCGCAAGGGCTTCCCGGGTGGCCGCGCCGGCGGTGTCGCGCCGATCGCTACCGTGAAGACGTGCCGCACGATTCATCCCCCGCGCCCGAACCGGTCGCCCTCACCCTGTCCGTCCCGCCCCGCCCGGCCCGCGGACTGACCGAGGAGCTGGTCCGCCCGGTCTCCGCCGATCCGGGCGTCGAGGTGCTGGATCTGGCGCTCGACGACGAAGCGGTGTCGGAGTTCCTGGTGCGAATCGTGCACGGCGACAGCGGTTTCGTGGCCCGCACGGACTCGGGCGAGCGCGCGCTGGCGGGTGTGGCGGCGACCGTGGCCGCGCTCTGCGGCGAGGACATTCGCGGCGCGCTCGCCGCACCGGACATCGCGTTCCTCACCGGGCTGAAACCGCCCGCGGTCGAGGCGCTCCGTGAGGTGCTGCTGGCCATCGAAACCGGCGAGGTCGCGGCCGTGACCACCGCCCTCGCCGTATTGGGCGCCTGAACCCACCGCGCCCGGGGGTGCGAAGTTACCCAGGAGTTGACCAAAGCCGGGGGTGACCGGGCGCACGCAAGTAATGTCGTAACCGTGCCGCGTATCGCCTACTTCGGGCCGTCGGGAACCTTCACGGAGATGGCCCTCGCCAAACTGGAGTCCACCGGAGTCTTCGATGGACCGGTCGAGCGTGTCCCGGCCCCGAGCCAGGGCGCGGCCGTCGAGCTGGTGCGGGCCGGTAAGGCCGCGGGCGCGGTGGTGCCGATCGAGAGCTCGGTCGAGGGCTCCATCGCGCCGACGCTGGACGCGCTGGCCGTGGGCCCGCGGCTGCAGATCATCGCGGAAACCGACCTGGACGTGGCCTTCACCATCGTGGGCCGCCCCGGCATCGAGCTCGACGAGGTGCGCCGGATCGCGGCCTATCCGGTCGCGGCCGCGCAGGTCCGCATGTGGCTGGCCGTCACCATGCCGCTGGCGCAGCTGTACACCTCCGCCTCCAATGCCGCGGCCGCCGAGGATGTCGTCGCCGGGCACGCCGATGCCGCCGTCTCCACCGCGCTGGCCGGCGCCCGCCTCGGGCTCACCACCCTGGCCGACGGCGTCGCCGATGTCGACCGGGCCGTCACCCGCTTCGTGCTGGTCACCGCCCCGCGGCCGGCGCCGCCGCGCACCGGGACCGACCGCACCTCCATCGTGCTGGAGCTGGCCAACGAGCCCGGCTCGCTCATGCGCGCGTTCGCCGAATTCGCCACCCGCGGTATCGATCTCACCCGCATCGAATCCCGGCCCACCCGCACCGGCATGGGCACCTACCGTTTCTACCTGGACTGCGTCGGGCACATCGACGACGCCGCGGTCGCCGAGGCGCTGAAGGCACTGCACCGCACGGCCGCCCGGATCCGATTCCTCGGCTCCTGGCCCGCCACCGCGGCCACCGGCACCCCGCCGCCGCCGGACGCACCCGGCGCGGCCTGGCTGGCCGATCTGAAGAAGGGGGTGGCCGACCTGTGACCGGCAAACTCATCCTGGTCCGGCACGGCGAGACCGAGGGCAATGTCGGCAAGATCCTCGACACCCGGCTGCCGGGCCTGCCGCTCACCGAACGCGGTGTGGCGCAGGCGAAGAGCTACGGCGCGAACCTGGCCGTCCCGCCGCAGCGGCTGTTCTCGTCGGCCGCGCTGCGCGCCCGGCAGACCGGCGGCTACATCGAGGCCGCCACCGGGGTCACCTTGGATGTGCTGGAGGATCTGCAGGAGGTACAGCTCGGCGACCTCGAGGGTTTGAACACCCCGGCCGCGCACGAGGAATTCCAGAAGGTGTATCACGCTTGGCATTTCGGTGATCTGAGCGTGCGGGTGGCGGGTGGCGAATCCGGGGAGGACGTGCTCGCCCGCTACGTCCCGGCGCTGCGGCGACTACGCGACGATTATCTGATCCGCCCGGGCGCGCACGATGTCATCGTGGTCAGCCACGGCGCGGCCATGCGGCTGGTCTCGCGCGAATTGACCGGGGTGCCCAGGCCTTTCGCCGCCAACAATCACCTGGACAATACCGAGACCATCGAGCTGCAGCCGTTCGAGGACGGCACCTGGGGGTGCACCCGCTGGGGCCGCTATTCCGCACCGTTCGCCGACGCCATCGCGGCCGGCGGCGACGACCCCATGGGTTAGCCCGGGAATTCCGTTCGCAGCGGCAGGGATTCGATGAGATCCCGCAGCGCCGTGCGCAGCCGGGCCGGGGTGCCGCCCGCCAGCGACGTCCACTTCGTCCCGTCCGCGGCGGTGCCGGTGCTGGCGATAAAACGGCCGTGCCGGGTGTTGTACACCGCGAGGTGGGTGCTCACCACGTCGCGCGAGCCGTCGCCGTAGCGCACGCCGACGATCTCCGCATGCGAATTCACCTGCACCAGAGCCGAAGCGAGGATCGGTGCGTCGCGGGTCGGTGTGCCCACCGTGGCCAGTCGCGCGGCCGTAGTGGCGGCATCGCCCGCGTCGTCGAACACGGGCGCCAGATCCGCGGTGGGCGCGTTCATTCCGGACAGTTCCAGCGCATCGGCGGGGCCGAGCGCGGCCTGCACGGTGCCCGGCAGATCGTGACCGGCCGCGTCGATGACACAGGAGCCGGGGCCGCGCAGCGCCACCACCTCGATGTCGTCGCCCTTGGCCACACAGCACCGGTTGACCTGCCCCGCCACATACCAGCGCACGGCCAGCACCCAGTGCGGCCGGTAGAGCACGCGCAGCCGTTCGGCCAGTTCCGGATGCACCTCGTCGCCGTCGAGCAGTTCACGCTCGGTCAGGGCGGCGGCCGCCGCGGCCATGGCGGTGTCGTGGTCGGCGGCATTGTCGTAGCGGCCCATGGCATCCAGCACCACGGGCAGCTCGTCGATCCCCAATGTCTCCAGGAGATACTGCATTTCGTCGAGCGACAGCGTGACCGACCGCAGCGTCGACGGCCCGCGGCCCGCCCCGAGGACGGTCACCGGTCGGCCAGTGGGTCGCCGCCGATGACCGCGGGCGCGATGACCCGGCCGTCGGCGAACACCTGCACCGAGCGGCCGTAGTCGTGGCCGCGGTGCGACTCTTCCTCGTCGCTGCCCCTGGTGCCGAGCAGCGGGCTGGTTCCGGCCGAACGGACCGGTGCGGTCGCGGCCGGGGTGGTGGTCACGGTCACCGGTTCGGCGATCGGTGCCGCGGGAGCCGGTGCGCCACCGGTGTTTCCGAGACCTGTGCCCCAGCCCTCGGGCAACTTCAGTGTGCCCGCACCGTTTCCGATGTTCACCGACGCGCCGCCGCCGGTGACGGATACGGCCTGCGTGGCCGGCGCCGCGCCACCCGCGCCGGCGGCCGCGTTACCCGCGCCCGCCGTGACCGGCAGGCCTGAGGTACCGAGACCGGGCGTTTGCGTCACCGCATTGGCGACCGCCGTAATCGCTGTACTCGCAACGTTTCCCGCGCTGGTCACACCGCTGGTGACCACCGTCCCCGCCACCTGTGCAACCTGCGACAGGGCACTGGTGACGGCCGGATTCTGCGCCGAGACGGCGGCCGCGCCGAGCGCCGCCTGCAGCGGATCGCTGCCAGTGGTGAGCGCGTCGCCACCCGCATTGGCCGAGCCCGCGCCCACGGCGATGGGCGGCGGCATCAGGAACTGGCCGGGCGTGGCCACCATCGAACTCGTTGCGGCCTCATAGGTTTCCATCACCAGCGCGGCCCGGATGTCCAGCGCCAGCTTGGCCGCCTCGGCTGCCTCCGCGGTGCCGTTGAGCGCGCCGCCGCTGGAATACGCGGCCACCCGCGCGGTCTCCACGGCCGCGATCTCCGGCAGGCTCGGCATGGCGAGGGAGGCCACGGTGTAGGCGGTGGCATTGGCGGCGGCCTTGCCCGCCATCACGCCGGCCATGACGGCCTGCTGTTCGGCCCACACGGTGAAGCCGCCCAGCCGGGCCAGCACAGTGAGCCCGTTCAGTCCTTCGAGACCGACCCCGATCTCGGCCATCACCCGCGTGACCGTGGTGGTGGCGTCCACCCAGGAGGCGGTGAGCGCGCCCCAGGCGCTGCCCGCGGCCGCGATGGGAATGGCGTGCGCCCCGGTATCGAGGCAGAGGGAATTGAATTCGGCCATCCGGGGCAGCCAGAACACCCCCGTGATTCCCAGCGTCATGGTGCGTCTCCCCTTTACACCTGGATCGCGGCGATACCGGCCGCGCGCACGGCGTCCTGGGCCAGGTACTGGGCCAGCTGGCTGCGCAGGGTGGCGGCGGCGTGATGCAGTTCGAGAATGCCCTGGGCGACCGAGCGGTCGTGGGTCAGCGCGGCATTGTTGAAATGCGCTGCGGCGAGGAAGGACACCTCTTCGGTGCCGGAGGGAAGCACATGGGTGGCCGGAGCCGTCGCGCTCGCGGCTGCGGCGAGGCGTTCGGCGAGCAGATCGAGTTCCAGAGCGGCCGCGAGGATCACCTCGGGCTGCACCAGGACGTGGCCGACCATGATCGGGCTCCCTTCTCCGTTCCACCCCGGTTGTGAGGATTGGACGCGGAGGTTCGCCGACCGGTTCCCGATGCCGCTGGTCAGCCCCAGCCCAGCTGATGCAGGCGCTCGTCGTCGATCCCGAAATAGTGCGCTATCTCGTGAATCACGGTGATCGCCACCTCCTCGACCACCTCTTCTTCGCTGTGACACATCCCGAGGATGGCCTCGCGATAGATGGTGATGGTGTCCGGCAGCGCGCCCCCGTAGTGGCTGTAGTCCCGGTCGGTGAGGGCGATGCCGTGGTAGAGACCGAGCAGGTGGGGATCCTCGTCGCTGCGCGGCTCGATGAGCACCACCACATTGTCGATCGCCTGTGACAACTCTCGCGGAATCAGATCGAGGGCGTCGCCGACCAATTCCTCGAAGCGGTCGTCGGACATGGAGACGGGCATGCCTACAGCTTCCGCCGCATCACCGTGGCTGGGGGATGACCGGCGGGGCCGCGCCGGGCAGCGGCGGCGGGGTGTAGCGGCCGTTGTTGGGTGGTGGCACGGGCGCCTGGCCGTCGATCTGGATGTCGCCCTTGGCCGATCCGGTGATGGTGGCGAAGCCCTCCTGATCGGCGCCCTTGCCGACCATGCAGTTGAGGCTGCGGGAACCGGCCAGCCAGCTGCGGGTGTCGAGCGCGTCCCAGAACAGGGTGAGGGTCTTGTTGCGCAGTGCGTCGGGGGCGCCGAGGTAGTCGCCGGCGTCCTTGGCGCACTCGTCCTCCATGAACTTGTCCTGGTCGTCCTTCGAGGGCGGGCCGCCGTTGAAGTGGGTGGCCAGGTCCACGGTGGAGACGATCTCGAAGGCGTGCGGCTGGGTGCAGTCGACCGGATCGGTGGGCAGGTTGGACTTGATGCCGATGCAGGTGCCGATGTCGTAGACCTTGGACTGGTTGATGTCGCGCACACTGCCGGTGATGGGCTTGGTGGCGAGGCCCTGGCTGCCGGAGACCTGCAGGCCGCAGCGCAGCGTCCGCTCGCCCGCCCTCCAGCCCGCCTCACCCGGATTGATCAGGCCGACAACGAATTTGCCGCGCGGGTCCAGGCGGCCGCCGAGGTATTCCTGGGCGGCGCTGACGCAGTGCTCGTCGCGCAGCTCGGAGAAGCGCAGCGAGTCAGGGAAGCGGGAGCCGGGCCCGAACTCCTTGCCGGGGTACTTGCTCAGGTCGATGTCCGCGGTGACCTCGAAAAGGTGCTTGCCGGCGCAGTCGACCTTGGTGAGGTCGCCTGCATTGGCCTTGGACCAGGTCAGGCAGTCGCCCTCCCGGGCGGTGCCGAAGGCCGCGCCCGCGACCGCGCCGGTGGGCTGGGCGGCCCCCGGCGCATGCGCCTTCACGCGATTGGAGTCGAAACCGTTGGAGACGAACATGGTGATGAGCACGGCCAGGGTGACGCCGACCGCCATGGCCAGCAGCCCCCACCGGACCGTCGACGCCGAGAGCGGACCGTTCTGGTCCAGCTTGGATTCCATGGCGCGGAACGGCGTCAGCAAACGATCCAGCGCCGTCGGTTTCCGACGGTTCGGCGGCCCGGGGCGCTGCGAGGACGGAGGCGCGGGCCACTGCGGAGGCATCTTTTGCTCAGGCATCGCGACTGAGCTTAATTGCCTCCGCTTCGCTCCGGCGGGTTCGCGGGCTGTTATTGCGGCGTTCAGCGTGCGGTACGGATCCTCACGACAGGATCAGGTCCGCCGCCTTCTCGCCGATCATGACCGCCGGGGCGTGGGTGTGGCCGCGGGTGATCACCGGCATGACCGAGGTGTCGGCCACACGCAGGCCCTCGATACCGCGCACCCGCAGTTCCGGATCCACCACGCTGGATTCGTCGCGGCTCATGGCACAGGTGCCGACCGGGTGGTACAGCGTGTGCGAGTGGTCCTCGAGGCAGCGCCGCAGCACCTCCTCCATCGGGGTGTCGGAGGGCACGGCCGGCTGCATGAGCTCGTCGATGTGCTCCTTCAGCGCCGGCTGGTTCGCCAGTTCGGTACAGATGCGCAGACCGGCGAGCAGGGCAGCGCGGTCGGCGGGCTCGGCGCAGTAGCGCGGGTTGATGCGCGGCGGGGTGAACGGGTCCGGGGAGGTGAGGGTGACGCTGCCGATGGATTCCGGCTTGAGCAGCACGGCGGCGAAGGTGAGCGCGTGCCCGTCCGGATCGCCCAGTCCCTCGGCGATATACGGCGCGGGCGCGAAGATGAGTTCCAGGTCGGGCAGGTCGAGATCCTCGCGGCTGCGCACGAACCCGTAGGCCTCACCGATGTTCGAGGTCAGCTGCCCGCGCCGCAGCACCAGGTAGTTGGCGAGCTCGAGCAGGTTCTTGTCGGCGCCGTAGAGGCTGCCTCCGCCGGTGCGGTAGATGATGGGCGCGGCCAAATGGTCGCGCAGGCCACGCCCGACCTCGGGCAGGTGCTGCACGACGGGGATTTCCAGCTCCTGCAACCGGTCGCCGTCGCCGATGCCGGAGAGCATGAGCAGCTGCGGGCTGTTGATGGCGCCGCCGGACAGGATGACCTCGCGCTTGGCGGTGATCTGCTTGGTCTCGCCGCCGATCCGGAATTCCACCCCGGTGGCGCGCTTGCCCTCGAACAGCACCCGGGTGGCATGCGCGTCGGTGACGACGGTGATGTTGCGTCCCTGCTGGCGCGCCGGCCGCAGGTAGGCGTCGGCGGTACTCCAGCGCGCGCCGCGCTTCTGGGTCACCATGGTCTGCGAGAAGCCCTGTGGCCGATCCTGATTCGCGCGTTCCACCGGGTATCCGGCTTCGGCGGCGGCCTGCAGGTAGGTGTGGGTGAGCGGGCGCGGGCTGCGCTGGCGGGAGATGTGCAGTGGTCCCTTGCGGCCTTCACCGGGCTCGCCGGCCTCCTCGACGGCTTCCATGCGCTGGAAGATGGGGAGCACCTGCTCGAAGGACCAGCTCGGTCCGGCGTAGCGGGCCCATTCGTCGTAGTCGGCGGCGAAGCCGCGCACCCACATCATGGCGTTCATGGAGGAGGAGCCGCCGAGCATCTTGCCGCGCGGCCAGTAGACGCGCCGGTTGCTGAGCTCGGGCTGGGGTTCGGTGCGGTAGTTCCAGTCGTTGGGGCCCTGGAACAGCTGGTTGAACGCTGCGGGAATGTGGGCGAATTTGTCGCTGTCCTCGCCGCCGGCCTCCAGGACCACGACGCTGACGCCGGGTCGCTCGCTCAGTTTCGCGGCCACTGCGGCCCCCGCGGATCCGGCTCCGACGACCACGAAATCGGCGGTGTGCGGGGTGTATTGGGGCATGCTGACTCCTCGGAAAGACCACGGCGGAGCCGCTGCCGGGCTCCCTGCCGTCCCATGCCGCTAACCCTAGGGTGCAAATCCCCCGGTGGTGGGCCGGATGGGTCGGATCAACTCGAGGTTCGCGGCCCGGCTCGATTCTGGACTGCGCTCCGCCTCCCCGCGCTTGGAGCGGGGGAGCGAAGCGGAGGAGCGGAGGAGGGAAGAATCGAGCTTGCAGGGCCGCGAACCCGCCGGAGCGAAGCGGAGGCAATCAAACTAGGCTCAATGGCCATGATCGACCTTCGATTCCTGCGGGAGAACCCGGATGTGGTCCGTGCGTCGCAGCGCGCTCGCGGTGAGGACCCCTCCCTGGTGGATGCCCTGCTCGAGGCGGATGCCGCCCGTCGCGCCGCGGTCGCGACGGCCGACAATCTGCGCGCCGAGCAGAAGGCCCTGGGCAAGAAGGTCGGCAAGGCTTCCCCGGACGAGCGTCCGGCGCTGCTGCAGCTGGGTCAGGAACTGTCGGCGAAGGTGAAGGAGGCCGAGGCCGCCGAGACCGCCGCGGACGCCGACCTCGACGCCGCCCAGCGCGCGCTGTCGAATGTGGTGCAGGAGGGCGCGCCCGCCGGCGGCGAGGACGACTACATCGTGCTCGACACCATCGGCACGCCGCGCGAGTTCGATTTCGAGCCCAAGGATCACCTGGACCTGGGTGAGTCGCTGGGCCTGATCGACATGGAGCGCGGCGCGAAGGTGTCGGGCTCACGCTTCTACTTCCTCACCGGCAACGGCGCGCTGCTGCAGCTGGGCCTGCTGCAGCTGGCCGCGCAGAAGGCGGTGGCCAACGGGTTCACCATGATGATCCCGCCGGTGCTGGTGCGCCCGGAGATCATGCAGGGCACCGGGTTCCTGGGCCAGCACTCCGCCGAGGTCTACCACCTGGAGGACGACGACCTGTACCTGGTCGGCACCTCGGAGGTGCCGCTGGCGGGCTACCACTCGGGCGAGATCCTGGATCTGAGCGCGGGCGCCAAGCGCTATGCCGGCTGGTCGTCGTGTTTCCGCCGGGAGGCGGGCAGCTACGGCAAGGACACCCGCGGCATCATCCGCGTGCACCAGTTCGACAAGGTGGAGATGTTCGTCTACACCACCCCGGACCAGGCCGACGCCGAGCACCGGCGGCTGCTGGCCTGGGAGCAGGAGATGCTCGCCGCCATCGAGGTGCCCTACCGGGTCATCGATGTGGCCGCCGGCGACCTGGGCAGCTCGGCCGCCCGCAAATTCGATTGCGAGGCTTGGGTTCCCACGCAGCAGACCTACCGCGAGCTCACCTCGACCTCGAATTGCACGACATTCCAGGCGCGTCGCCTGAGTGTCCGGTACCGGGACGAGAACGGCAAGCCGCAGATCGCCGCCACCCTGAACGGCACCTTGGCCACGACCCGGTGGATTGTCGCTTTGCTGGAGAACCATCAGCAAGCCGATGGGTCGGTGCGGGTGCCCGCTGCGCTGGTGCCTTTCGTCGGCACCGAAGTGCTGGTACCTCGCTGAATATTCGCTACTCGGCGTGCCTTATTCCGCCGGTTGTGTCTACTGGTGGTAGGGCTTGTGTCTAGGCTAGGCAGCGTGCGAGGAATCGGGTCCCGCGGCGATACCCGGACCCGGGTACGGGCGGCGTCGGCGCTGGCGACGGCAATGGTCATGGCTCGGACCACCGGGGCGTTCTACGTCATGGGCGGGGTCCTGGGCCTGGTTCTGACTGCGGTCGCTCCGGGTGACGAGGGCAATCGGCCGCTGGTGGGTGCGGCGGCGTTCGTGGCGCTGCTGCTGGGTATCAGTCTGCTGATCTGGGGTCCGCGGCTGCCGCATTCGGTGCATCACGCGTATGTGGCGACCGCGACCGTGCTGGTGACCGTTGCGGTGCACTGGTTTCCGAATACGGTCGGCGCGATCAGTCTGGCGGCGTTCTATGTGTTCGTCGCCTGTGATGCCGCCATCTTCTTCTCCTGGCGCTGGCTGGGCGGGCACATAGCGTTCGCCATCGTCTGCTGTCTGTGGGTGGTGCCGTCGCGTGGGTTGCCGTGGTGGTCGGGCATCATTCCGGCGGGTATCACGTTCGGAATCGGCATCGTGGTCGGCATTTTGACGCGCATGGCGTCGGACGCCGATATCGATGTGCTGACCGGGCTGCTGAACCGGCGTGGTTTCGATCGGGCGCTGAGCAATGCCATCGCGCACGCCACCCGCACCGGCCAGGGCCTGGCCCTGGTGCTGGTGGACCTGGACCGCTTCCAGAAGATCAACGATCACCTCGGGCACCGGGCCGGTGACGCCGTGCTGCAGCGGGTGGCCGACTCCTGGTCGAAACTGCTTGCGCCGGAGCAGCGGCTGGCCCGCTATGGCGGTGACGCGTTCGCGCTGCTGCTGCCCGGGACCACCGAGCAGGCCGCGATCCTGCTGACCGAGGAGCTGCGCGCGGCCGTCACCACCGGCTGTTCCGCGGGTGTGACGTCCTGGCAGCCGGGCGAATCCGGGTCGCTGCTGGTGTCGCGTGCGGATGTGGGCCTGTACCGGGCCAAGCAGGCGGGCCGCAATCGCACCGTGCTGGAGTCCTCGCGGCAACTGCCGCTGGCGGTGGAGCTGCGGGAGGCCATCGATCGCGGCACCCTGGACGTGCAGTACCAGCCGATCGTGAGTCTCACCGACGGCGCGACCCGCGCGGTCGGCGTGGAAGCCCTGCTGCGCTGGTCTTCTCACGCGCAGCCCGATGTGACCACCGAGGGGCTGATTCGGGTCGCCGAGGAATACGACCTCATCTCCGATCTGGACGAGCTGGTGCTGCGGCGGGCCTGCGCCGATGCCGCCCGGTTGCAGGAGACCTTCGCCCAGCTGGATCTGACCCTGAACGTCAATGTGAGCGGGCTGGAGCTGGCCGAGACCGAGTACGCCGACCGGGTTTCCGGCATCCTCGCGGAAACCGGCTGGCCCGCCGAGCAACTCGTGCTCGAGGTGACCGAGAGCGAGCTGGCCGCCGAATCCGAGACGGCCATCGCGAACCTGCACAAGCTGCGCGAGTTCGGTGTCCGCATCGCCATCGATGATTTCGGCACCGGCTACTCCTCGCTCAGCCGGCTGGCCACGCTGCCGTCGGACATCCTCAAGGTGGACCAGTCCTTCGTGGCGTCGATCCAGTCGGATTCCCCCGCGCCGCCGCTGCTGGGCGTGATCGCGGCGCTGAGCAAGTCGCTGGACCTGCAGGTCATCGCCGAGGGCGTGGAGACCGAATACCAGGCCGCCGTGCTGACCGAGCTCGGTTTCGCGCTGGCCCAGGGCTACCACTACAGCGATTCGCACCCGGTGTCCGAGCTCATCAACGACCTCAATGACCGGCACGGTCTGGTCGGCGCGGCGGTGTCGGAGGGCGAGCCGTCCACCAATGGCTGGATACCGCTGGACAATCCGCTTGACGGTGGAGCGCCCGGCGCGCAGGGTTGATCTCATGCGGCTGCTCATCTACGCCTGTTGATTCGTACTCCGTAGTGCGCTGCCCCGGGCTCACGCCGAGCGCGTGGGTTCGACGCGCGCACCGACCCACTCGATACGGGTACCAACCCACTCGATACGCGCACTGACGCTGCGGGCGATGCTGTTCGCCGTCACGGCGGACCTGATCCCGCTCTACGCGATCTACGCGCTGTTGTTCGCCGACCACGGCCTGAACGCGGCGCAGATCTCGTCGCTGTTCGCCATCTGGTCCGGGACCTCGTTCCTGCTGGAGATTCCTTCCGGCGCCTGGGCCGACACGGTCTCGCGGCGCCGCCTGCTCGTGCTTTCGGGCGCGCTGCTGGCGGCGGGCTTCGCGGTGTGGACGCTGTACCCCTCCTACCTCGGATTCGCCGTCGGCTTCGTGCTCTGGGGTACTTCGGGCGCGCTCCGCTCGGGCACCTTCGAGGCGCTGATCTACGACGACCTGCACGCCCGTGCCGCGACCGCTGAATACCCGCGGCTGATGGGCTATGTCCGCGCCGCCACCGAATCGGCCGCGCTGGCGGGCATTCTGGTGGCGGCCCCGCTCTACGCGTGGGGCGGCTACGCGCTGGTCGCCTGGTCCAGCGTCGCGATCGCCGCCGTGCACACCGCCACCGCGGCCCTGCTGCCGACCGCACCGAAGTCGGTCTCCGCGGCACACGTCGAGGATCTCGAAGACACGGACGGTGGTGTCGAGGACCCGGATAACGATGCCGAGGACACAGCTGGCGGTGTGGCCGAGCAGGAGCCGGACAGCGTGCGAGCCGATGACCACGATCTCACGTCCGAAACCCGCACAGCCGCATCGGAATCCAGCGGCTACCTGGCCATGCTGCGCGCGGGTATGCGAGAGGCCCTGCGGGTCCGGGTGATTCGGCGCGGGGTCATCCTGGTGGCGCTGCTGAACGGCATCACCGCGTTCGACGAATACTTCGCCCTGCTGGCCGACCACGCCGGCGCCGGGCCGTCCCTGGCCGCGATCCTGGTGGGTGTCACGGTAGCCGGAGCCCTGGCCGGCGCGACATCGGCGGGCCGCACCGGGGGCATATCCGCCCGCGTGATGGCGTCGGCGCTGGCCGTAGCGGGTGTCCTGTTCATCGGTGGTGCGCTGCTGGCGGGCAGTGCCGCCGGCCACCCGCGAGCCCTGTATGTGCTGACCGCCGTGGGCTTTTCGGCGGTGGGCATCGCCTACGGCATCGACTACAACGCCGACGTCATCGCCTCGGCCCGCCTGCAGGACGCCATCTCGGGCCCGGCCCGTGCGACCGTGACCTCGGTGTCCGGCTTCGCCACCGAGGTGATCGCCCTGCTGGTCTTCGTTTTCGCCGCGGTGGCCACGACCTGGCTGTCCTTGCCGGTCATGGTCGCCCTGCTGGGGGTGCCGCTGCTACTGGCCGCGGCCCTGCTCCCCACCTGGCTGCCCCGGGCGGCAGCGGGCTCGGATCTGGTGCCGGGGCCTGCTGCACGAGATTCGGAGCAGCTCTGATCCGGAGCGGCAGGGCGGCGGAGGTCATCGGACGCTCGGGGTAGCGCCCGACCGTGGTTGCGGGTCGTCCTGTGCCGGAACGGGATCCGAGCTCAGTACGGTGCGGTGTGTCGGAGCGACGCGCGACATGATCCGGTCGGCCGGCTCTGTGCCGGGGAAGGCGGGGACAATCGGGCGGTGGCGATGCGGCAGTGGGCGGGGTTGGGGTTCGGGGGGTCCATCGGCGCGGCCGTGGCCCTGCAGGCGCGGATCAATGGGGAGCTGGGGCAGCGGCTGGGCGATGGGATTGCGGCGGCCACCATCAGTTTCGGGAGTGGACTGCTGATCCTGGCCGTCGTGTTCGCGGGCAGCGGGCGCTTGCGTGCGGGGGTCGGGCGGGTGCGGGCCGCGCTCGGTACCGGGGAGTTGCGATGGTGGCAGCTGCTGGGTGGGCTGTCGGGCGCGTATTTCGTTGCGTGTCAGGGGCTCACGGTGGCGACCATCGGGGTGACGGCGTTCACGGTGGCCGCGGTGGCCGGGCAGTTGGTGAGCAGCCTGGTGGTGGATCGACTGGGGTGGGGCCCGGGCGGACCGACGCCGGTGACGACCGGGCGGATCGGTGCGGCGGTGCTCGGGCTGGTCGCCGTGCTGCTCGCGGTGCTCGGCCGCAGCGGCACCGGCCCGGTCGCCGGGCATTCGACGGCCTCGATGCTGCTGGTGGCGTTACCGCTGGTCGCCGGCCTGCTGGTGGCTTGGCAGCAGGCGGTGAACGGCCGGGTGGGTGCGGTCGGCGGGCCGCTGTCGGCGACGCTGGGCAACTTCGCGACCGGCACGGCGGCGCTGGTGGTCATCGAGGCGGGCGTGCTGGTCCGGCGCGGTGGTCTCGGGTCGCTGCCGAGCGAACCGTGGCTGTATCTCGGTGGCCTGATCGGCATTTCGTTCGTGGCGCTGGCGGTGCTGGTGGTCCGCTGGATCGGGGTGCTGCTGCTGGGCCTGACCTCGGTGGCGGGCCAGCTGCTGGCATCCCTGGTGCTGGACGTGGTGGCGCCGACCGGGGTCGGGCTCTCGGTGTCGGCGATCATCGGCTGTGTGCTGACCTTCGTGGCGGTCGCCGTGGCCGCCCGATCGCGCGGATGAAATCTGTTCCCCGGATTCGTAATTCGCTGTCCACATGAGTGTGCGATGGTGCGATCATGGCTATCGACTACGTGGTGTGGGTCGCGCGTCTGGTGCTGGCCGTGGTGTTCGGCCTTTCGGCGTGGGGCAAGCTCGCCGATGGGCCCGGAACCCGGAAGGCGGTGGGGGAGTTCGGGATCCCGCTTGCCTGGATACCCGCGGTGGCCTGGGCGCTCCCGGCGGTGGAGGCCGTGGTGGCGGTGGCGCTGCTGCCGCCGTGGACCGCGGCCGGTGCGGCGCTGGTGGCGATACTGCTGCTGGGAATGTTCACCGGTGCGGTGGTGCGCCTGCTGCGCCAGGGAAAACGCCCCGTCTGTTCATGTTTCGGGGCCGCCAGCGCCGCCCCGATCGGGCGAGGCACGGTGGCGCGCAATATCGTGCTGATCGTCCTGGCCGGCGTGACGGCCGTGGCGACGCTGGCGGAGCCGCAGGTGCCGGGCGGCCTGCCGGTGGACCATGTGGTCGCGATGGGGGTGGCGGCCGGATTCGGTGCGGTGCTGGTTTCCCTCTGGGGTGAGCTGCGAGCCGTGCGCCGCCGCCTGGACGAGAAGGGGCTGCCGCCGGGTGCGGCCGCGCCGGAATTCGAGGTGCTGAAGACCGCGCGCGCCCGGGCCGGAGACCGCGCTGCGGTATCGCGTGCGCGGGACTCCCTCCGGCGTCCGCAGCACTGAGCAGGGCCGGTGGCGGCCGATGCACCGGGCATCGGCCGCTACCGGGTCAGACCAGTTTCTTCGAGCGCAGCTCGTGGCCCTTGGAGGTCTTGCAGCGGCCGGATTCCAGATCCCACTGCCAGCCGTGCAGGTTGCAGGTGAGCGTATTGCCCTCGACCACACCGAATTTCGACAGGTCGGCCTTGAGGTGGGGGCAGCGGCGCTGCACCTCCCAGCCGTCGAGCTCGGTGGAGGCGGAATCGTCGTGTGCCTCGGCGAACCAGCCGTCGGCGTAGGCGATGCGCTCGTCGGTGAGGCACTTGAAGAAGGTGTAGAGGAATTCGTTGTAGCCGCCGATGCGCCAGGTGGTGAAGCGCGTCGACAGGAAGATGGTGTTCACCCAGTCCGGCTCGTCGTCGCGCAGCACGGTGCGCACCAGCTGCGGGTCGATGCGGAATCCGTAGCGGTACTTGCCTTCTCCCTCGATGGGCTCGCGCACCACCCGCTTGGGGAAGTCGAGCACCACGGTCTCCTCGCCCATGACCAGGCCGACCGGGTAGCCGATGCCGTCGCAGATGAGGTCGCTCTGCGCCATGATCGGCTCGAACTTGGCCTGGAGCGCGGGCAGCAGCGGCTCGCCCTCGGCCGGGGCCCAGGTGGCCTTCTCGGCGGCCAGCACCGGCGCCATGCGCTGGGCCATGGCCTCGATGTAGGCGGCCTTGTCGCCGTAGATGGTGTCCGGGTGGACCGGGTGGGTGAGCGAATTCAGTTCCTTGCCACGCAGATCCGCGGTCGAGCCGGGGATCATGAGCAGCCCGCCCTCGTTGCCGTGAATCTTCATCTGATCCAGGAAGACGATCTGGTCGGGGAAGATATTGCCCTCGTCGCCGCGGTCGTCGTTGAGGTAGCGCAGCTCGTCGTCGAGGAAGACCGGCGGGCCGGCCGACGGGACGACCCAGGTGGCCCCGACCTGTTCGATGTAGGAGCGGCAACGGTCCATGCCGCGCTGACGCTTCTGCTTGCCGAAGTTGGCCTTGGTCTTGGTCGGAATGTCGTACACCATCGGATACCAGATGGCGCCGGAGTACTGCAGCAGGTGGATGTCCACATGCCCGAAGGCGTCGTGCAGCACGTCCATGTCGACGGGCCGGGCGTCGTTCATGTTGAAGCACACGGTTTCCCCGTCGGCGACGACCAGGGCGGAGTCGCCGATCGGGCCGTCGGCGGGCGCGCGCAGCGCGATGATCATGATGTCCAGGTCGCCGCCGGGACCGGTGACGGTGGTCTTGACCGAGTCCTCGGTCTCCACGAACTTGGTGAAGCCGAGCTTCTCGAGCTCCCGCTTGAGGTCCGGCACCGGGTAGTCGGGCAGCAGGACGGTGGCGTCCTTGTTGACCTTGTCGGCCAGGTGCTTGGCGTCCCAGTGGTCACGGTGCAGGTGCGAGACATAGAGGAAATCGCAGTTGCCGAGCTCGTCCCAGTCCAGCTGGGTGTTGTCGGGGAACGGGAACCACGATCCGAAATAGGCCGGATTGACCCACGGATCGCAGAGGATCGTTCCGGCAGCGGTTCGAATGTGGAATCCGGCGTGTCCGACGCTGGTGATCTGCACGAGCTTCATTCCTCCCTGACCGTTACCAGCCACCCAGAGTACTGGCTAGCCGGAGACGTCGCCGATGCAGTAACCCTCGGAGCCCGACTTCAAGGTGTATATCTGCTTTGTCTGGTCTCCGGCGCCGGTGGTGACCGGTACCGACACCGTGATGTACCCGCCGCGCGGCCACTCCGACCTGATGGACTGGTCCACGAAGGTCCTTACCTCCCCCGGCTTCGACGGGTTCACCGCCAGCGGCGCGGTGGCCGGTTTCCCGGTGCCGTCCGGATCCCAGGTCCGGCCCGCGGCGCAGACCAGTGGATACGCGTCCTCCCGGTCCGTGGGATGCAGCGGCCGGCCCATGGAGCGAGAGAGGAAGCGCCGCACCGTGTGTCGCGCGTCGGCGTCATTGAAGCCGAGTTCGCCCCCGGTCGGGTAGACGTGCGGGCAGGCATAGCCGGTGGCGATGTCGCGGTCCTGTGCGGTCACCGTGACCGCGGCGTTCTGCCAGGTCACGGACTGGCCGCTGGGGACGCCCGGTCCGGCGAGCGCATCGATGATGGCCCGCGGCTCGGCGTACATGCTCTGAATATTGGGCGGCGCCATGGTCCAGCAGCGGTCGGCCAGTTCGTCCAGCCCCCTTCCCTGCAGGTCGGCCACCCAGCGCGCGACGGCCGACGCCGCGTTCGGTTTCCCGGGCGCCGCCCCGACGCCGCCGCTCACCGCCGCGATAGGGCTGGGGCTACTGCTGGTTTCACTGGACATATCGAGGTCGGCCCCGAAATCCGTGCCCTCGATCCCGGCTTTCGAATCGCAGCCGCCGGCAAGGCAGGCCGCGCCGACTATCAGCGTCCCGAGCAACCTCTGGTGGATTTGTGCACGCAACGCTGTCCGGCCGTTTTCCACTCGTGCGAACCTCTTTCAGTGTCGAGAAGTCACATCAACTGAATTGCTGTTACCGGGATCACTGGATGCCGCGCGGGCAGCGACTAGGCTAGCGGAACTGTGGAACCCGTCTATTACCCCGTCATCGGCCTGGCCCGCACGATCTTCGCGCTGCAGGGCCTCAAGTTCACCGTCAAGGGCGACGAAAACATTCCGGCGACCGGTGGCGCGGTGATCGCGATCAACCACACCGGGTACCTGGACTTCACCTACGCCGGTCTGCCCGCGCGCACCACCGGGCGGTACATCCGCTTCATGGCCAAGAAGGAAGTCTTCGACAGCTCCGTCTCGGGGCCGATCATGCGTGCCCTCAAGCACATTCCGGTGGATCGTGCGGCGGGAGCGGAGTCCTACCACGAGGCCGTGAAGCGGCTGCGCGGCGGCGAACTGGTCGGCGTCTACCCCGAGGCCACCATCAGCCGCAGCTTCGAACTCAAGGAGTTCAAGTCCGGCGCGGCCCGCATGGCCATCGAGGCCGGCGTCCCCATCATCCCCATCGTCATCTGGGGCGCCCAGCGCGTGTGGACCAAGGGCTTCCCGAAGCGCCTGGGCCGCACCAACACCCCCATCTCCATCGCGGTCGGCAAGCCCATCCAGCCCTTCGAGCCCGCCGCCGCCCTCACCGACGAGCTCCACGCCACCATGTCCGACATGCTCCTGGACCTGCAAAAGGACTACGTCCACGAGCCCGGCGCGTACTGGGTGCCCGCGCGCCTGGGCGGCAGCGCCCCCACCCTCGAAGAGGCCAACGCCATGGACGCCGCCGAGGCCGAGGAGAAGGCCGCCCGCCGCGCACAGAAGCCGACCGAATAACACAGCCCTGCGTTCAACGGCCTGCTACGGGGAATCGGAGCCCCCGGAGCAGGCCGTTTCCGGTTCGGGCACGGAGCCCGGACGGCTTCGGCTCAGCTCGGGTCGGAGCCGCGAACAGCCGCCAGCCAGGTGGCCGCTGCCGCCGCCACCAGCGTCGCGACCGCGAAGGCCGGCCAGCCGCCGCCGGAGGAGTACACCCACAGCAGTCCCGCAAACGGCCCGACCACCGCGGACTGCGCATCCAGCAGGAGCCCGCGCCCGATCCCCGTCCGCCCCATCGCCTCCGGATCCGGCCGCACCGGATTATCGATCAGTTTCCCCACCGGCTCCGAATCCCGCAGTCGCCCAGCCGGATACATCCGGTGCGCCCCGACATGCACCGCCCGCCCGGCCAATTCGGCCGTGCCCGGCGTGAGCGTCACCAACATCGGATCGAAATACACCGGCAGCCAGCGATTCTTCCCCTCGATCGTGAACTCCAGCCACGACCGGCTGACCAGCCGATGCTGCTGCCGCACCCGCCGCACCGCCACCTCCCGCCGCTCCGGCCCGCCGGGCAACCCCGCGGGCAGCCACCCCAGCGCGACAGCGAACCGAAACCCGCTGTAGCCCAGAATGATCACGGCCACCGTGCCCAGCATGGCCACCTGCTCCGGATCGGCGAACGGGACCCAGGCGAGGGTGATCGCCAGGGTCCCGATCGTCATGAGCGCCGGATAGGCCAGGGGGTGGCCCGTCCGGGAATTCACTTCAGGAAGCCGATTTTGGTGTAGTCGAGGCTGGCCAGACCGGCCGCGCCGTAGTTGGCGAGGTTGGCGCGGACGCCGATGTTGGCGGGCGACTGGATGAGCGGCAGGGAGTGGCCCTCCTCGAAGACCTTCTTGTCGACCTGGTTGGCCATGCCGATGGCCTTCTGCGGGTCGAGCTCTGAGACGGTCTGCTCGATCAGGTTGTTGAGATCGTCGGAGCCGATACGGCCGTAGTTACCCTGGACGTCATCAGGGTGGTAACCCCAGATCTGGTCGAGGCTGCCGAGCGGGAACAGGTCACCCACCCAAACAAACTGCGCCACATCGAAATCGCCAGTCTTGATGTACTTGGGGAAGAAGTCCTGACCCGGCTTGGTGTCGATGGTCAGCTTCACGCCGATCCGGTCGAGATTCTGCTGAATGATCTGCGCCAGCTGCACCCAGTAGTCTTGGTTGTACATGACATCGCGGATCTCCAGCTTCCGGCCATCCTTCTCACGGGTGCCGCCGCCCGGCGGGACCTTCCAGCCGAGCGCGTCGAGTTCCTTGGCCGCGGCGTCGGGGTCGAAGCCGAGCGAATTGTCCTGGTAGCCCTTCTGGTTCGCCAGGTAGACGTGGTTGTTCAGCGCCTTGGGATCGATGACGAGACCGTTCTCCATGGCCGTCGCGATGCCCTGCCGGTCGATGGCCTTGCCGATGGCTACCCGCAGCGCCGGGTCGGCCAGGATGGAGCCGGGTGCACCATTGAAGGTCAGATGGGACCACTGGCTGCTGTTGGCCCGCCGAATGGCGATGCCAGCAGTGCCCTGGGCGGACTTGAGCTCGTCGCGGCTGGACAGTCCCACCGCGTCGATCTCATTGTTCTGCAGCGCGGGCACCGTGGCCGCGGCGTCGAGGATGCTGAAGGTGATGGTGTCCAGCTTCGGTGTGGCGCCCCACCACTTCGGATTGCGGCCCAGCGTGATTCGCCCCTGCGCGCGATCGACGGACTGGACGATGAACGGGCCCGCGCTGACGCCCATGGCGTTCACGAAACCCTTGTTGAAGGCATCGGGGGTCGCCGTCACGGACTTCGGGTAGAGGAAGCTGTTGCCCGCGAACTGGCCCTTCCACTCACCGAAATGCTTGTTGAAGGTGACGATGGCCTGCCGGTCGTCGACGCCGCGCTCGACCTTCTCGACCCGGTCCCAGCCCTGCGTGTTGCCGATCAGGAAGTCCTTGTTCCGACCGCTCAGCGCATTGGCTTGCGACGCGATATCCTCCCAGGTGATCGGGCTGCCGTCCGACCAGACCGCCTTGGGATTGATCGTGTAGACGACCGTCTCGGGGTTGGTATTGGTGAGCTGGACGTCGGTGAAGTAGTCGGTGTCGACCGAGAGATTGCCCGCCGCATCGGATTTGAACGCGCGCGGCATCGTCGGCCGTTCGACGCCCATGACCTCTGCGTCGTTGCCGTCGACCTCGAGGGTGTTCCAGTTGGACGGGAACGAGGAGACGGCCAGCCGCAGGTTGCCGCCGTCGCGCAGGTCCGCGACATTGTGCGGATTGATGTCGCTGGTGGCTCCGAGGTCGGACGCCACCGCATTGGAATTGTCGTTGCCGCCGCCACAGCCGGTCGCCATTATCGACACGGCCACCAGTGGGACCGCGAGCTTGATGCCGATCGAGCGAATCCTCACCGGTTGCTCCTTCCGTCGGAGTTCTGCTGGAACATTGTTCGCCCTATCCCGAGACGACCGGGACAGGTACGGCGTCGATGAGGGCACGGGTGTACTCATGCCGAGGATCGGTGAAAATCTGTTCGGCCGCACCGTATTCGACGATCTGACCGCGATACATGACGGCGATGTCGTGCGCGAGGTTGCGCACCACGGACAGATCGTGGGAGACGAACAGATAAGACAACCCGCGCTCGGCCTGCAAGTCGCGCAACAGGTTCAGCACACCTGCCTGGATGGAGACGTCCAGCGACGAGACCGGCTCGTCGAGCACCAGGATCTCCGGGTCCAGCGCAAGGGCCCGCGCGATATTGATGCGCTGTTTCTGCCCACCGGAGAAATCGGCAGGATATCGATCGGCGTGTTCGGGGCGCAAGCCGACCAGGCTCAGCAATTCCTTGACCCGGCGCTCGATTTCGTGGTTGGGACGGCTGTTCACGCGCAGCGGCTCGGCCAGGGCGTCGAAGATCGGCAGCCGGGGATCCAGCGACGCGGACGGGTCCTGGAATACGATCTGCATCTTGCGGCGAATCTCGCGGCGACGGACCTTGGTCAGCGTCGCGACATCGCTGCCGAGCACCTCGATGATGCCGCTCTCCGCTGGGATCAACTCCATGATCTGGGTCAACGTGGTCGATTTCCCGGAACCGGATTCGCCGACCAGGGCCAGGGTGCGGCCCGACTTGATCTCGAAGCTGACCCCGTCGACCGCCTTCACCTCACCGGTACGGCGTTTGAAGACCACGCCCTTGGTGAGTGGGAAGGTCTTCTTCAACTCCGAAACCCGCAGCACCACAGCTTCATCGGTGGGTTGGGGTTCCTCCGCGGGCGGCACCTCGTGGCGGTAGGCGGCGAACAGTTCCGCGGTTCCGATTTCGGCGACGCGGATGCACGCGGCTCGATGGCCCGGCTCGGTGTCCCGCAACGGCGGTTCCGCCGCGTGACAGTCGTCGATCGCGACCGGGCAGCGGGGCGCGAACGGGCAGCCGGGCGGCAGTGCGTGCATGGCGGGCGGCGCGCCCACGATCGGGACGAGCGGTGCCCGCGCCGGACCGTCCAATCGCGGAATGGAACCCAGCAGACCGACCGTGTACGGCATCCGAGGTGCGTTGAAAAGCTCTGCGGTGCGGGCAGTTTCGACAATCCGTCCGGCGTACATGACGGCCACCCGATCCGCCAGAGTGGCCGCGATACCCATGTCATGGGTGATGAAAACGACGCCCGCGCCCGTGATGTCGCGCGCCTTGCGCAGCAGATTCAGGATCTGCTTCTGTACGGTGACGTCCAATGCGGTGGTCGGCTCGTCGCAGATGATGAGCTCGGGGTCATTGGCGATGGCCATGGCGATCACCACGCGCTGGCGCATGCCGCCCGAGAACTCGTGCGGAAAAGCCTTGGCCCGAACCGAGGCATCAGGGATACCGACCAGATCGAGCAGCTCCACCGCTTTCTCGGCGGCTTCGCGCTTGCTCATCTTTCTGTGCGCGAGCAGGGCTTCCGCGATCTGGTCGCCGACCCGGTAAACGGGTGTCAGGGCCGAGAGCGGGTCCTGGAACACCATGGAGATCTTGCTGCCGCGCAAGGCGGACAGTTGCCGGTCGCCCATGCCGAGCAGTTCCTGCCCGCGCAGCCGGATGGAACCCTGCACGCGGGCCTGATCTGGGAGCAACCCCATGATCGCCATCGACGAAACCGATTTGCCGGAACCGGATTCACCGACGATGGCCAGCACCTCACCGTCCTGGACGGTGTAGTTGACTCCGCGCACCGCCTCGACGCGGCCTTCTTCGCTGGGGAAGCTCACCCGCAGATCGGAGATCTCGAGCAGCGGCGCGGTGGTGGGCCGGATTCCCTTGTCGGACATGCTTGCCTTGTCGGTCATGCCGCGGCCTTTCCGGCGGGCTTCGCTACCCGGTCCTTGCGGCGCGAGCGGGCGCGTTGTGAGCCGGGGTCGAAAGCATCGCGCAACCCATCACCGACCAGGTTCGTGCACAACACGGTCAGAATCAGAAACCCGCCCGCGAACAGGAACAACCAAGGGTAGGTGAGCGCAGACTTGGTGCCCGAGGCGATCAGCGTGCCCAACGAGACATCGGGTGGCTGCACACCGAATCCCAGGTAGCTCAGGCCGGTTTCGCCCATGATCGCCGCGCCCACGGCCAGCGTGGTGTCGATGATGAGGATGGAGGCGATGTTCGGGAGAATGTGGGTGGTAATGATCGTCCAGGTGGACGCGCCCATATATTTAGCGGCCCTGACGAATTCACGTTCCCGCAGACTGAGGGTCAGGCCGCGTATCAGCCTGGCGCTGATCATCCAGCCGAATCCAGCGAGCAGCACGATCAGCAATACGATGCTGCCGCTGCCCTTGGCACGCGGCGCGAACAGCGCGACGATGATGAAGCTGGGCATCACCAGCAGCAGGTCGACCAGCCACATGATGGCGGTATCGGTCCAGCCGCCCAGCAATCCCGCCACCGAGCCCGCGAAGGCCGCGATGAGGGCAGATATGAACGCCACGGAGAAACCGATGATCAGCGACTTCTGCAAGCCGCGCAGCGTCTGGGCGAGGACGTCCTGCCCGATCTGATTGGTGCCGAACGGATGCCGCCCGCTGGGTGGCTTCAGCAGCGCCGTGTAATCGAGCTGCTGGTAGTCGTATTTCAGCAGCGGTGGCAGCGCGAAACTGAGCACGAGCATCAACAGCAGAATGCTCAACCCGATCACCGCGGGCTTGTTGCGGAGGAACCGCCGCCACACCAGTTTGCGGCGTCCCGCGGCCGTGGGCTCCGGCGCGCCCTGAACGATCATTTCGGTTTCAGTCATCACGCACGCACCCTGGGGTCGAGAATCGCGTAGACGATGTCGGACAACAGGCCCGACAGCAGAATCACCAGTGCGACGAACGCGGTGATGGTCACCACGGGGTACAGGTCCTGGGCGTTGATCGAATCCACCAACCACTCACCGACGCCGTGCCAGCCGAAGATCTTCTCGGTGAAGGTCGCGCCGGTGATGAGTGCGCCGAAGCTGTACGCGAACAGCGTCGCCATTGGAATGAGCGCGGTCCGCAAGCCGTGCTTGTAGAGAGCCCGGGAGCGAGTGAGGCCCTTGGCGCGCGCGGTTCGGATGAAATCGCTCTGCAGGACGTCGAGCATGGCATTGCGCTGGTAACGGCTGTATCCGGCGGCGGCACTGAGGATCAGGCCCAGGGTCGGGACGATCATGTGCTGGAGGCGGTCGACGAACTGATTCCATGCCCCGTGGATCGCGTTCGCCGAGGTCTCGCCCGTGTAATAGAAGATCTGCTGTCCGGTCGCCGTATTGATCTCGAGCGCACCGTATTTCAACAGAGTCGCGAGCAGGAACACCGGCGTGCTGAGGATCAGCAGGGATAGCACCGTGGTCAGATAGTCGCTGATCTTGTATTGCCGGATAGCCCCGGCTGCGCCGACCATCACGCCCAGCGCCGTGCCCACGATCGAGCCGACGAGCAACAGCCGGAGACTGACCCCGATGCGACGCGGCAATTCCTGATTCACCGGCTGCCCGGCGAGGGTATGACCGAAATCGCCGTGTGTGACGATGCCTCCTACCCACTCCGCGTACCGCTGCGGGATCGGCACATCCAGCTTCAGCTCATCGCGTTTGGCGTCGATCACCGACTGCGGCGGCCGAGGATTGCGCTGCTCGAGGCTGTCCAGTGGATGAAACGTGAGCGACGCGAGACTGAAGGTCAGGAACGACGCCAGCACCAGCAGCACGACATAGTTCAGCGCACGTCGCAGCAGAAAACCGGCCATCATTCCCTTTCGGGGTCGAGTACTGACCCAGATCATAGGGAGTGAGAAGCGTAAACGCGGGGTACGGACCCCGGACGCCACGGCAATCCGTGTGTTATTACGCGCGTCCTGGTGGGTCTGGGGGTGCGGGGTGGTGCGGTGCGGAACGGTGTCCGAAAGGTCTCTTTTGTACGGCGAGGTCCGGAATCCACGGGCGCACCGGTTGTGGCTCGAGGCAGGATGGAGTAGGTGACGCTCTTTCACCTGCCCAAACCCAAGATGGTCGCCTCCGATGTGGACGGCACGCTCATCGACCACCGTGAGCAGGTGAGCGCCCGCACCAAGGCGGCGATCAACGCCCTCATCGCGGACGGGGTGCCGTTCGTGCTCGCCACCGGAAGGCCGCCGCGCTGGATCGATCCGGTCGTCGATGGGCTCGGCTTCTCGCCGCTGTGCGTGTGCGGCAACGGTGCGGTCATCTACGACAGTGCCGCGGATCGGGTGCTGGACACCCGCACCCTGGATATCGAAACCCTCACCTGGGCCGCCGATCTGGCCGAGCGCCTGCTGCCGGGCTGCGGCCTGGCCGCGGAACGGGTCGGTTCCAGCGCGCACGACGCGGCCACACCGCAGTTCGTCAGTTCGCCCGAATACGAGCACGCCTGGCTGAACCCGGACGACACCCAGGTCTCCCGCGCCGAAGTCATCTCCGCGCCCGCGATCAAGATGCTGATCCGCCTACCCGGCGCCGCCAGCGCGGACATGCGCGCCGTGCTGGACCCGCACCTGGCCGGCCGCGCCGACCTCACCTACTCCACGGACAACGGCCTGATCGAACTGTCCGCCCCCGGCGTGACGAAGGCCACCGGCCTCGCGACCATCGCACAGCGCCTGGGCGTCCAGCACAGCTCCCTCATCGCCTTCGGCGACATGCCGAACGACGTCCCCATGCTCCTCATGGCCGGTCACGGCGTCGCCATGGCCAATGCCCACCCCGAGGCCATCGCCGCCGCCGACGAGGTGGCCCCCTCCAATATCGAGGACGGCGTCGCCCGCACCCTCGAACGCTGGTGGTCCTGACCGTCTAGTTGGGCGCGGCCGCGGGAATGGGGGCGGCCTGGGCGGGCGTGCCGGGGGCGGGGATGGACTTGCCGGGGATGGGGTCCTGGACGGCGCCGTAGTTCTTCAGGACGGTGGTGACGATTCCGGTGAGCTTGTTGAAGATCAGGGCGCCGTTCTGGAAGTCGGTGCGGAGGCCGTCCTGGACCGGATATTCATTACTGGTGGGCAGGCCGAGAAGGCCTGTGCCCGCACCCAATTGCAGGAAGCGCTCCAGAATCTTCCCGACCACCGAGAAGATCTGACCGGTCGGCGAGGAATACACGTAGCCATTGGTGAATTGGCCGTACTGGCCGCCGTCCGCCAAGTCGATCGGTTCCGCTTTCGGTTGTCCCAGTGGGCCGTTCGCGCCACCCTGATCGTTCCAGTAGCGAGCCACCGGGCTGCGGTCGAGCATGTTCAGGATCTTCTGGGTGAGATCGGCCAGGGCGGCCAGATCCGCCTGACTGTCGGCGTCGGGAGCGGGGGCGGGCTGCGGATTGCCCGCGTTCTGGCCGGGACGGACCCGCGTCGGACCGGGATCCTCGGGCGTGTTCGTGCCGGCCGCCACGTCCTCGGCGATCTGCCGGATCTTGTCCATCAGGGCGTAGGCGGCGTCACCCGGGCAGGTGGTGTTGCCGACATCGCGGTGCGCGAAGATGTTCGGCAGCTTGACCGCCTGTCCCAGAGCGTATTTCGTGTAGTCACTGCCCTCGGAGTACATGGTGGTCTGACCCTCGGGATCGATGCCCGCCACCTTGGCCCGCCAGCCGATGTACTTGCCGATCGCCTGGATGGACACGTCCGTCGGCGCCTCGTCCTCGTAGTCGCCCATCAGCGCGACGCCCGCGGTATTGATATTGAAGCCGCCCGCGTGCGCGCCCTCGACCGGCCGGTCCAGGCCCCCGTAGCGGCCCTCGAAGATCTGCCCGTACTTGTCGACCAGGGCGTTGTAGCCGATGTCGCACCAGCCCAGCGTCTTCGCGTGATACGAGTAGATGGCGCGCACGATGCCCGCGGACTCGGCCTTGGTGTAATCGTTGCGACCCGCGGTGTGGTGCACCGTGATCGCGGAGACGCCGTCGTCGTAGGTGGGCTCCTCGCAGCGCAGCGATTCGTCCGCGCCCCACTGCGCGCGGGTGATCACCTTGGGCCCGCCGCCGGGCAGCGGCGCCGCCACCGTCTGCAGGTTCTCGTCGATGCTGCCGCGGCCCGGATCGATCAGCACCGCGGCCAGCTTCTCCAGATTGATCTGCGCCGGATCGGCCGATCCGTCGTCCAGCGGTTTGGGTTCGGCGGGCGCGGCGGCCGGCTTGCGGGTCACCAGCATCTGCACGGTCTTGGTATTGCCGACGTAGATCGGCTCGGTGCCGGTGCGCTTGCCCGGCGCGGGATGGTCCTTGCCGTTCTCGGTTTCGGCGTCGTACCAGGGTCCCCAGGTGCCGTCGGGACGCTGGGCGCGGAGCATGGTGGTGGTGCCGGCCAGGTCCGGCGCGGTGAGCGCGACCATGCTGAACGGGGTGTCCCGGGTCAGCTCCTTGACCTGTGCGCCGACCTTGTCGACCAGGTCGGCGGGCACCGCGCCCGCGTTCAGCGCGGGGGTGCGCAGGTCACCGGTGAGACCGGGCACGGGATGCGGGCCGGGCGCGGCCGGATTGTCGGCGGTCGGGATCGGCGCCGGAACCCCGGAATCGGCCGGGGCGACCGGTGTTCGACTGCCGGGAGCCGGTGTGGCCGCGGGAGCCACTGGCGCGGAAGGGGTTTCGGCGCCCGGCGGCCCGGAGACCTCGGGCCCGGGTTCGGCGATGAAGCCGGGCGCGCCCGCGGCCGGGCCGGTCGGCCGGGCGGAACCGGGGGTGACGATGGTGGCGTTGGGGAGCGAGCCCGGGAGGGTGGGTCGGGTGACGTGCGGCCCGGTGTCGGATGCGGGCCCGACGGGCTGCTGCGGCGAGTCGTTCAGCCGCGGTAGTGGAATCTCGCTGGGTAGTTGGACGCCCGGAATGAGATTCGGCGGGATCGGAATCGATTTGGGCAGCGGCAACATTCGCAGATCGGACAGGCGTAGGTCGGGCAGGTCCAGCCCGGTGAGCTCACGCAGCGGCAGCACGATGTCGGGCGCCGAGTCCAGGGCGAGTTCTGCCATTTGTGCAGGTATAGCTGCCCAATTGCTTTCATCGGTGTTCCGGACGTCCCGGGAATCGCTCAGCGCCAGAATGCCGACGGGAGCGGACAGCGCGAGGACGGTGATGACCGGGAGCGTATAGGCAGGTTTCGGTTTGCGATACGGCACAAGCATCTCCCATTCAGGTAAATCCGTCCAACCGCGCCCGGAGCACAGGCTTGCTACTTGGCGCATCAACGATCACACTAGTCCCTACTGTCACATTCCCTGAACGTATGGTTGAGGCTTAGCTTCGGGGTAACTCGAATGTAGCTTCGGCTCTCGACAGAACGGGTATGACATGCCGAACGGGTACCTAGCCAAGCGCCGTAGCCGGCGCGGTCTGCTCACCCTCTCCCTCGCCGTCGCGGCCACCGCCGGCGGCACCGCAGTACTGGTCTGGGCCTGGCCCGACAATGCCTTCCTCTTCACCGCCGGCGCCGGTCACGGGCGCGGCCTGAGCCAGAACGGCGCCTTCGACAAGGCCGTCGCGGGTTGGAACGCCGACCGCATCCTGGCCACCTACTACTCCGGAGCCGATCTCGCCGACGTCGGCCGGACCACGGTCCGCGTCCGCCTCATGGAGCAGGACGACAAGACCCTCGATCTCGCCTCCGACTCCGTCTTCTACGTCGCCGGCCGCCGTGTCATCCCCGGCCAGGCCGCGCATCTGACGCCCACCGCCACCGGCGCCGACGTCACCATCACCCAGGGCTGCGACGGAAACACCCTCTGGGAGGGCAGCACCGACGACCCGTGGGCCTACCCCGTCACCGACGGCACCGACCGCCCCGCCGGCGAACAACTCGAGATCTGCGGCGGCAACGCCTACCGTGGCGTCCTCGGCGTCGCCCTGGAGAACGGCTCCCCCCGCACCGTCAACGAGGTCGACCTCGACGACTACCTCAAGGGCGTCGTCCCCGCCGAAATGGTCCCCGGCTGGGCCGACCAGGGCGGCGCCGAGGCCCTGCGCGCCCAGGCCATCGCCGCCCGCTCCTACGCCCTCGCCGAAGACCGCTACTCCTACGCCCAGACCTGCGACACCACCGACTGCCAGATGTACCTCGGCACCGACAAGGAAGATTCCCGCACCACCAGCGCCGTCGAGGCCACCTCCGGCCGAGTCCTGGTGCGCGACAACCACATCCTGCGCGCCGAATACTCCGCCGCCCCCGACGGCGGCCTCCCCACCCCCGCCTCCGCCATGGAGGTCGGCCCCGCCCTCACCGACTTCCCCGCCGCCGCAACCCCCGCCGACCCCAACCTCCCCTTCCTCGACCCGCAGTCCACCCAAACCCAGCCCACCCCAACGGAATCCGACCCGGCAGCCCCCGCAACCCCGGACGCCACCACCACGAACCCCATCACGCCGGGCGCTGCGGCCCCGGACGCAATGGTCCCGACCTACACCGACCCGACCAACACCGTCCCCGGCACCCGAACTCCCGTCACCCCGGGCAATGTCCCCCCGGCGATTCCGCTGCGCCCCACCCCCGACGACCGCTCACGGATCACCATCCCCCTGCCGTCCCCCGGCAGCGCCGACCCCAACTCCACGCCTTCGAACCCCCGTACCGCCCCGGCACCAGCGAGCTCGGGCCCGGTCAACCTGGTGATCCGGACCGCGACTCCGGCCCCCCGGACCGCCTCCACACCCAACCCGCCGACCTCCCCGGCCCCTGTCCCGGCCGACGCTCCGGCGCAACCGATCCCTCCTGCCTTGGCGCACTAGCGGTTTCGGCCAGTAGTTCAGTCCAGGGTGAGGTCGCCGAGGGATTCGGCGAACTTGCGGAGTAGAGGGATCAGGGCCTTGCGGTCGGCCGGGGAGAGGTCGGCCAGGAGGCGTTGTTCGTTTTCCATGTGCAAGGGGAGGATTCGGTCGATCAGGGCTCGGCCGGAGTCGGTCAGGTGGACTTGGATGGCTCGGCGGTCCTTGGGGTCGGGGACGCGTTGTACCCAGCCTTTGGCGGTGAGGCGGTCGATGCGGTTGGTGATGGCGCCGGAGGTGATCATGGCGGCCTTGTTGAGGGCGCCTGCGCTGAGGCCGGATTCGTTGCCCGAGCGGCGGAGGGTGGCGAGGACGTCGAATTCCCAGCGTTCCAGGCCGTGGGTGCGGAAGAAGTCGGAGAGCTCGCGGTCGACGATGCGGCCCAGGCGGGCGAGGCGGCCGAAGATCTCCATGGGGGAGGTGTCGACGTCGGGGCGCTGCTGACGCCAGGCGGCGGTGATCTGGTCGACGGCGTCGGGCACCGGCGGTCTCCTCTCGGGGCGGAATAAATCTCAACATTGAGATACTTGACGGTGAGGTATCTGGATGGTGTTATCTCAACGTTGAGATTATCAATGAGGAGCTATCGATGACCACCACACGCGCCGGAGCCGCCGGACTCGCCGGGACGCTCGCCCTCACCGGGCTCGCGCCACTGGTCTGGGGGTCGACCTACGCCGTCACCACGACGTTCCTGCCGCCCGAGCGGCCCATGTTCACCGCGCTCATGCGGGTGCTGCCCGCGGGGCTGCTGTTGCTCGCCATCACGCGGAAACTGCCGCACGGGCAATGGATTCCACGCGCGCTGGTGCTGGGCGGGCTGAACATCGGAGTCTTCACCGCGCTGTTGTTCGTGGCCGCCTATCGGCTGCCGGGCGGGGTGGCGGCGGTACTCGCAGCGGCCGCGCCGCTGTTCGCGGTCGGGTTCGCCGCCCTCGGCCTCAATGAGCGGCTCACCGTGCGCAAGGTGGCGGCGGCGCTGATCGGGCTGGCCGGCGTGGCACTCGTAGTACTCAGGGCCACCGCCACTCTCGACACGCTCGGCATCATCGCCGGGCTGGTGGCCGCCATCGCCATGGCGGGGGGCACGGTGCTGACCAAGCGCTGGGGACGGCCCGAGGGCATCGGCCCGCTGGCCATGACGGGCTGGCAGCTCACCGCCGGCGGACTCCTGCTGCTGCCGGTCGCCGCCATCGCCGAGGGCGCGCCGCCCGCGCTGGACGGCCGGGCCATCGGCGGCTACCTCTACCTCGGCCTGATCGGCACCGCCGCTGCATACGCGCTGTGGTTCCGCGGCATCGCCAAGGCCAATGCCACCTCGGTGGCCTTCCTCGGTCTGCTCAGCCCGCTGTCGGCGGCCGTCATCGGCTGGGCCGCGCTCGGTCAGGCGCTGGCCCCGCTGCAGATCCTGGGCATGGCCATCGCGCTGGGCGGCACCCTGCTCGGCCAGACCGGATCCGCGCCCCGCACAACGGAACCCGCGCCGCAGACCGATGACGACACTCCCAAGAACCGCGTCGCGGCTTGATTCGAACCCTCGATAAGGAGCGAAAGACCATGCAGATCACAGTGTTCGGAGCGAGTGGAGACGCCGGGAGCCGGGTCGTGGCCGAGGCGCTGAGCCGGGGTCACCGGGTGCGGGCGGTCGCTCGCACCGCCGAGCGGCTGCGGGAGCTGCCCGCGCAGGTCGAGGTGTGGACCGGCAATGCCGCCGATCCCGCCGATGTCGAGAAGGCGGCGGCCGGCAGCGATGTCGTGGTCAGCGCGACCCGCCCGGCCCCGGGTCGCGAACACGAACTGGTCGAGGTCGCCGCCGCGCTGTTGGAAGGCTTGGCGGACAGCGGGATTCGGCTGCTGGTGATCGGCGGCGCGGGCAGCCTCACCGTCGCGGGGACCGGCAAGACCCTCACCGAGCAGCCGGGCTTCCCGGCCGAGCTGGTGCCCATTGCCGAGGGCGGCAGCCGCCAGCTCGAGGTGTTCCGGACGACCCCGCACGCGGTGAACTGGGCCTATGTCAGCCCGGCGGCACTGTTCGAACCCGGCGAGCGCACCGGCGCCTACCGCCTCGGCCGGGACGACCTGCTCACCGACGACCAGGGCAATTCGGCGATCTCCATGGAGGACATGGCCATCGCCCTGCTCGACGAGATCGAGCAGCCCGCGCACCACCGGACCCGGTTCACGGTCGGCTACTGAAGATTCACCGTCGGCTACTGAAAAGCCGCACGGCACAACCGAATACCTGTCGAACGCGCCGCGGGGCGTGACCGGAGTACCCGGTCACGCCCCGCGGCGTAGAACTGTCTCGGAGATCAGGCGACGTGGAAGCCCGCGCCCGCCCCGCCGTGGCGGTCGATATCCGCCAGCACGGTGCTGATATTGGTGGCCAGCTCCGGCTCGTGGATCAGGTTGCCGCCGCCGGTGCACAGCGGCAGCTCGATGCTGACCGGCCCGGCGTCGAAGTCGGTGCCCGCCACCACCATGCCGATCAGCTGGTCGCCGCGCAGCACCGGCGCGCCGGAGTCACCGTGGTTGGCGCACACCTGGCTGCGGAAGTAGGTGGACTTGGTCTCCCAGACCGGGCCGCAGGTGAAGCCGGTGGTGCGGCCGTTCTTGCAGACGTTCTCGCCGATCTGCGGCGGCGCGCCGACCGAATTGATGACCGACTGCGCGACCTGACGGGTCGGGTTCACCCGGTCCGGGTTGAACACGATGATGCCCCAGTCCATCTCCTCGCCCTTCTCGGCGACGACGCCGATGCCCCCGGAGCGGGTGTACTCGGCCGCGACGCGTGCGCCGACCTCGCCGCAGTGGCCGGCGGTCAGGCCCACGAGCTGGTTCTTGTTGTCGTAGCCGATGGCGGTGATGGTGCAGTCGTTGACCGAGCTGGAGTCGGTGAGGTCCTCGACGTAGACGCCGGAACCACCGCCGAGCACCACCGGTGCGGCCGCGTCCGCGGGCCCGGCGAACAGGAGCGTGGAGCTCACGGCGGTGGCGGCCACGGCCGCCCAGGACAGAACTCGGGCGCGGCCCGCAGACAACATTGGGTTTTCCTCATCCCCCGAATATCGAAATTCGTGCGCGCGCGGAAATCGGGAGTCCGGTTGCGCGCGCGTGGAGCATGTCACGCCCGTCTACCCGGCGCAAGTCACGTCCGGGCCGACCGATTCGACGGCCTATTCGGAACGCTTTGCGCGGCAGCGCGTTCCGGCGCGAAACCGACTTGGCCGTGTCGGTGGCCCGTGATAGAACTCCGGCAGTGGTGATCGCACCACGGGAGTGCAACCGGAGCGGCCATTTTCGCCGCTGCCGAATGGGGAGAATTTCCAATGGCTTTTTCGGGCAAACTCGCCCTGACCATGTTCGTTTCCGCCGCCGCGGTGCTGGTTTCGACGGTGGGGGCCGGCACCGCGAGCGCCGAGCGCGGACCGGACGGCTCGCTGTACGGCTCGCTCGCGATGAGCACCGACGGCGGCACCTTCTACGGCGCGGCCTGGAACTACCCGAGCTGGGGCCGCTCCGACGCCGACGCGCTGGGCCAGTGCGGGCACCGCGGCTGCAAGATCATGGTGCAGTTCCGGGACGGCTGCGGCGCCATCGCCGAGAGCGACGACCACACCTACTACTACGGCGGTTCGGGCAGCAACCGCGCCGACGCCGAGCAGGACGCCATGACCCGGCTGACCAACTGGCTGCCGTCGCCGCCCGCCATGTTCGGCAGCTCGGCCCCGGCGAAGCAGGGCGTGCACATCCGCTACTCCCAGTGCACCGACGGCGCCTAGGCTTGACCTTGACGCAACGTCAACTTGCATCCTGAATTCGTCGAGGAGAACGAGGGGAAACGAAAGGCCCGAACGTGGCAGCCGAATGGTCCATCCAGGAATTGGCCAAAATGGCCCGAACCACCAGCCGCACCCTGCGGCATTACGGTGACCTCGGGCTGCTGCCGCCCAGCCGGATCGGATCCAACGGCTATCGCTATTACGACCAGGAATCCCTCGTACGGTTGCAGCGCATCCTTTTGCTCCGGGAACTCGGCCTGGGCCTGCCGGCCATCGCCGAAGTCCTCGCCGGGCAAAAGGACACCGCTGCCGCCCTGCGCACCCATCTGGAATTGCTGAAACACGAGCAGGACCGGATCGCGCGGCAAATCACCTCGGTGCAAACCACATTGCGCAAAACGGAAGCAGGTGAGCAACTGATGGCGAACGAGGTATTCGACGGATTCGACCATGCTCGGTACCGGGACGAGGTCATCGAACGCTGGGGCAAGGACGCCTGGGAGAGTGGCGACCGCTGGTGGAACTCCATGAGCGAGGCCGAGAAGAAGGCCCACCTCCAGACCCACGTGGATATCGCCGCCGACTACGGCCGCGCCCACGCGGACGGAGTCCCGGTCGACAGCGACGAGGTACAGGCGATCGTGCAACGCCACTACGACTGGCTCGGTACGACTCCGACGGGCGGACCCGTCAATGCCCAGTACTTCAACGGTCTCGGTGACATGTACGTGGCCGACCCACGATTCGCGAAGAACTACGACAAGCACGGCGAGGGAACCGCCGAGTACGTCCGCGACGCGATGCGCGTGTACGCCGCACGACTGTGATCGGGCGACGCCGAGCCGGAAAACCAACAGCCGCCCGGTCCTTCGGCCGGGCGGCTGTTCCGTGTCGATGCCGGGTCAGGCCGCGCACACGGACTGCATGACACCGCGCAGGATCGGCGCACCGTAGGTGGCGGGCGCGAAGGCGATGGTCTGGGCGATGCCCAGCGGAGTCGTGATGGTCGAGGCCACGCCGGTGAATCCGGCGATCGTATTGCCGACGGTGAGCAGCAGGCTGGTGGTGTCGAGCGCGAAGGTGATGAGCGCGAAGACGTTCTCCACCTTCACATCCGCCAAGGGCACGGTGTTGAGGGCGCGGCCCTCGTAGATGTCGAAGCCCAGGTTGGCCAGGAAGGTGAGTGGGCCGTAGTCCAGCGCGTCCACGATCGGCCCGAGCTGCTCGGTGCGGCGCAGCATCATCACGTCGGCGACCCGGTTGCTCTGCAGGAAGCCTTGCAGCGCATCGGCATTGGCGTTCACGGCGGCCGGGTCGACGGGCAGCCCGGCGGCGGTGGTGAGGAAGTTGCGGGTGCGCTCGACCAGTTCGGAGGTCTTCAGCTCGGCCAGCGGGGTGCAGCTGCCGTCGGCCTTGATCAGCTGGTTGGCCAGGTCGATGAGCGGCTGCGGCACATCCACGTGCTCATCGGGCAGGTCGAGTTGCAGCTTCTGGTAGACGCCGTTGGCTCCGCAGCCCACCGACAGCTGCGACTGCACCGCGCGTGCCAGCGACTTCACGCCGTTGAACATGGCGCCCACGATGGGCTCGAGCACGAAGCCCACGGTCGGCACCAGGCTGGAGGCGAACTGCGCCGGAATCTTCACGATCCGGGTGGCCAGGATGAAGACCTCGACCACGTCGCGAACCTTCAGCTGCGAGAGCGCGATGGTCTGGTGCACCTGCCCGGTCTTGATGGCGTCGAGGTTGTTGACGATGTAGGTGACGATCGGGTCGTCGAGGAACTGGGTGCGATCGTTCACCTCGTCCGGGCTCAGCGGCAGGAAGCCGTGGCGGTGCACGTGGATCGCGGCGACGTTCTGCCGGAAGTCGTCGACGGACCGGTCGTAGGCGGTCTGCTGCTCGGCCGGGACCACCGTGCGGATGGCGGTGGCCGCTGCGGTGATGACGTCGTCGAAGGTGGCTGCGCCGGGCTCGCCGCAGACATCGCCGGCGTCGGCGATCTCGGCGGCGGCGAGGGTGGTGTCGCCGTCGCCGTCGTCGGCGCGGGCGGGGGCGGCGGCGGGGATCAGGGCGGCGGTGCCCAGCAGGGCGGTGATGGTCAGCGCGCCCACGAGCGGGGCGAGGCGTGCGAGGCGCATGTACGTGGTCTTCCGGGTCGAGCGAACGGCACGCGCGCGAAGCACACGGCACGGAACTGGTCAGACGTTCAATTTCGAGTCGATATGTAATACAGCTCCCGTGACGCCGCTGTCTGCGATTACGTGAACTCTGCGCAAAAACCTTGCGACCTTTCGCGCTCGCCGGGATGGCGCACGCCACTGAACCGAGCCCGCTGCACAACAGCCCACAGAGGGGCAAAGGCCCACAGAGGGGCAAAGGCCCACAGAGGGGCAAAAGCCCAAAGAGGGGCAAAAGCCCAAAGAGGGGCAAAACTGATGGTTCGCGGCCCGGCTCGGTCTGGACTGACGGAGCGGGGAGCGAAGCGGAGGAGCGGAGGAGGGAAGACCGAGCTTGCAGGGCCGCGAACCGCCCGGAGCGAAGCGGAGGGCAATTGGACACAGTAGTCTGGGCACCCGTGACCGTCGCATCCCCGTTCGATCTCATCGTCGTCGGCTCCGGCTTCTTCGGGCTGACCATCGCAGAACGCACCGCCAACCTGCTCGGCAAGCGAGTTCTGGTGGTGGAACGCCGCTATCACCTGGGTGGCAATGCGTACTCAGAGGCGGACCCGGAAACCGGCATCGAAATCCACAAGTACGGCGCCCAC
Source organism: Nocardia sp. NPDC059236 (assembly GCF_042754085.1). Classification (NCBI taxonomy): domain Bacteria; kingdom Bacillati; phylum Actinomycetota; class Actinomycetes; order Mycobacteriales; family Nocardiaceae; genus Nocardia; species Nocardia sp. NPDC059236. The sequence continues at coordinate 758,461 of NZ_JBHZAF010000002.1, read as the reverse complement.
CTGTTCCACACCTCGAACAAGCGCGTGTGGGATTACGTCAACCAGTTCACCGAGTTCACCGGCTATCAGCATCGCGTCTTCGCCATGCACAAGGGCCAGGCGTACCAGTTCCCGATGGGACTGGGCCTGCTGTCGCAGTTCTTCGGCCGCTACTTCACCCCGGACGAGGCCCGCGCGCTGATCTCGGAGCAGTCCGCCGAGATCGAGACCCAGGGCGCCACCAATGTCGAGGAGAAGGCCGTCTCGCTGATCGGCCGCCCGCTCTACGAGGCGTTCATCCGCGACTACACCGCCAAGCAGTGGCAGACCGACCCGAAGGAGCTGCCCGCCGGGATCATCACCCGCCTGCCGGTCCGCTACACCTTCGACAACCGCTACTTCAACGACACCTACGAGGGCCTGCCGAAGAACGGCTACACCGCGTGGCTGTCGAAGATGGCCGAGAACGACCTCATCGAGGTCCGAGTGGACACCGACTGGTTCGAGGTGCGTGACGAGATCCGCGCCCAGAACCCGGACGCCCCGGTCGTCTACACCGGCCCGCTGGACCGCTACTTCGACTACGCCGAGGGCGAGCTCGGCTGGCGCACCATCGATTTCGAGTCCGAGGTGCTGGAAACCGGTGATTTCCAGGGCACCTCGGTCATGAACTACAACGATGCGGACGTCCCGTTCACCCGCATCATCGAGCCGCGCCACTTCCACCCCGAGCGCGACTACCCGACCGACAAGACGGTCATCATGCGCGAGTTCTCGCGCTTCGCCCAGACCGGCGACGAACCGTACTACCCGATCAACACCCCCGACGACCGCGCCAAGCTGCTGGCCTACCGGGAGCGCGCCAAGACCGAGACCACCGAGGCCAAGGTGCTGTTCGGTGGCCGCCTGGGCACCTACCAGTACCTGGACATGCACATGGCCATCGGCGCCGCGCTCAGCATGTTCGACAATGTGCTGCGCCCGCACCTGGAATCCGGTGCGCCGCTGGTGGACGTCGCCGAATGACCGCCCAACTCACGCGGGAAGACATGACCACCGAGACTCGCGCCGTATCCCTGCTCCAGCGCATCATCCTGCCCCGGCCGGGTGAACCCCTGGACGTGCGCAAGCTGTACCTCGAGGAATCCGAGACCAATTCCCGTCGCGCGCATGCCATTACGCGCACCGCGCTGGCCATCGGCGCGGAGTCGGAGGTTTCCTTCTGCACCTACTTCAACGCGGTCCCGGCCAGCTACTGGCGGCGCTGGAGCGTGCTGAAGTCGGTGGTGCTGAAGCTGGAGCTGTCCGGCCACGGTCGCGTGGACGTGTACCGCTCCAAGGCTGACGGTTCGCGAATCCACGTGCAGGGCAACGAGTTCAGCACGCCCGGTGAGGGCGCGGCGGCCGCCGCCTTCGTGGAGTTCGAGGTGGATCTGGGCCCGTTCGAGGACGGCGGCTGGATCTGGTTCGACATCACCACCGACAGCCATGTCGAAATGCGCAGCGGCGGTTGGTACGCGCCGATCGAGGCGCCGGGTGAGGGCAGCATCGCCGTCGGCATGCCGACCTTCAACCGCCCCACCGACGCGGTGAAAACCCTGACCGCCCTCGGCTCCGACCCGCTGGTGCTGGAGAAGATCAAGGCCGTCATCATTCCCGACCAGGGCACCCGCAAGGTGGTCGACGAGCCCGGCTTCACCGAGGCCGCGGCCCGCCTGGCCGGCCGGCTGGCCATCCACGACCAGCCCAACCTGGGCGGTTCCGGCGGATACAGCCGGGTCATGTACGAGGCGCTCGAGACCACCGACGCCGAATACATCGTCTACATGGACGACGACATCGAGATCGAGCCGGACTGCATCCTGCGCGCGCTGGCCTTCTCGCGATTCGCCAAGTCGCCCATCCTGACCGGTGGCCAGATGCTCAACCTGCAGGAGCGTTCGCACCTGCACGTCATGGGCGAGGTGGTGGACCGCTCCATCTTCATGTGGACCGCGGCCCCGAACGTGGAGTACGACCACGACTTCGCCAAGAACCCGCTGCGCGACCGCGACAACTCCAAGCTGCTGCACCGGCGCATCGACGTCGACTTCAACGGCTGGTGGACCTGCGTCATCCCGCGCCAGGTGGCCGAGGAGATCGGGCAGCCGCTGCCGCTGTTCCTCAAGTGGGACGACGCCGAATACGGTTTGCGCGCACGCGAACACGGCTACCCGACCGTCACCCTGCCGGGTGCGGCGGTGTGGCACATGGCCTGGTCCGACAAGGACGACGCCATCGACTGGCAGGCCTACTTCCACCTGCGCAACCGCCTGGTGGTGGCGTCGCTGCACCTGCCCAACGACGGCCGGCCGATGGTGGTCAACACCATCAAGGCCACGCTGAAACACCTGCTGTGCCTGGAGTATTCGACGGTCGCCATCCAGAACGAGGCGATCCGCGACTACCTGGCCGGACCGGACAAGCTGTTCGAGCTGCTGCCGACCGCGCTGGGCAAGGTGCATGCCATGCGCAAGGAGTACCCGGACGCGGTGATCGTGCCGTCCTCCACCGAACTGCCGCTGGCCTCGCACGCCGAGGTGGGCGCGGTCGGCGAGCCGGGCAATCCGATCGCCAAGGTGGCCCGGCTCGGCAAGGGTGTGCTGCACAACTTCCGCAAGGCCAACCCGAAGCACCATGAGACCCCGCAGCTGAATGTGCCCACGCTGGACGCGCGCTGGTTCCTGCTCTCGCAGGTGGACGGTGTCACCGTTACCACTGCCGACGGCCGCGGCGTCGTCTACCGTAAGCGGGATCCGCGAAAGGCCATGGAGCTGTTCAAGGAAGCGATGCGCCTGCGCAAGGAGCTGGCCGAGCGCTTCCCGGAGGTGCGCGAGCAGTACCGTCGCGCGCACGCGCAGCTCACGAGCAAGGCCGCGTGGGAGAACGTCTTCGGTATCGATACTGAATCAGGAAACGAACCCAAATGACCGCTGCTCATACTGCTTCCGGCCCGGACCGCGGCCTGCACGTGGTCCCGGACGCGCCGGCGGCCCCGGTCGCGTCGCCGGCCGAGGTCAAGATCATCAACCTGGTGCAGGGCACCATCGGGCAGCACCCGGCGGTCGTCAAGGCCGCGCGCGGTATGTCGCATTTCGGTGAGCACTCGCTGGGCTGGCTGGGCATCGCCGCGGCCGGAGCGCTGCTCGACAAGCCGCGCCGCCGCCAGTGGGCGGGCGTGGCCGTCGGTGCGTTCGGCGCGCACGCGGCCTCGGTGGTCATCAAGCGCATCGTCCGCCGCCCCCGCCCGCACGATCCGTCCGTGCAGGTCAACGTGTCGACGCCGTCGAAGCTCAGCTTCCCGTCCTCGCACGCCACCTCCACCACGGCGGCGGCTGTGTTGCTGGGCAGGCTCACCGGGCTACCCTTGCCTGCGGTGCTCGTCCCGCCGATGCTGCTCTCCCGGGTCGTCCTCGGCGTGCATTACCCCTCCGACGTGCTCGCGGGTTCCGCGCTGGGCGCAGCATCAGCCGCAGCCGTGCTCGCCGCCGAAAAGAGACTCGCCAAGTGACAGCCCAGGAAAGAGCCACCGTTGACATGAGCGAAGAGCCGACCACCACCGACCTGGCCGAGGCGGTCATCAAGGGACCGCCGAAGACGTTGGGCGGCGGCTTGATCAAGGCCATGCGCCCCCGGCAGTGGATCAAGAACGTGCTGGTGCTCGCCGCGCCGCTGGCCGCCGGGAAGACCGCCGGCGGCACGCTCGTGATCACCGACCTGTCGGTGCTCGGGCACGTCGCCATCGCCTTCGTGGTGTTCTGCATGGCCGCCTCGGGCATCTACCTGGTCAACGACGCGCTCGACGTGGAGGCCGACCGGGCGCACCCGACCAAGCGTTTCCGGCCCATCGCGGCCGGCGTGGTGCCGGTGAACCTGGCCTACGGGCTGTCGGCGGTGCTGCTGCTCGGCTCGATCCTGTTGTCCTTCACCGCGAACTGGCATCTGGCCGTGGTGATGGCGGTGTACATCGGCATCCAGCTGGCCTACTGCTTCGGTCTCAAGCACCAGGCGGTACTGGACATCTGCATCGTGTCCTCGGGCTTCCTGCTGCGCGCGGTCGCCGGTGGCGTCTCCTCGGATATCCGTCTCTCCCAGTGGTTCCTGCTGATCATGGCGTTCGGCTCGCTGTTCATGGCGGCCGGAAAGCGCTACGCCGAGCTGAAGATCGCGCTCGACACCGGCGCCAAGATCCGGAAGTCGCTGGAGTACTACACGCCGACCTACCTGCGTTTCGTCTGGACGCTGTCGGCCACCGCGGTTGTCGTGTTCTACGGTCTGTGGGCGTTCGAGCAGGATCGCGCCAAGGACACCATCTGGTTCGCCATCTCCATGATTCCGTTCGTCATCGCCATCATGCGGTACGCGGTGGACGTCGACGGCGGCGAAGCGGGTGAGCCGGAAGAGATCGCCCTGGGGGACCGTGTCCTCCAGTTCCTCGCAGTCGCCTTGATCGGAGCCCTGGGTGTCGCTGTCTATCTCACCTGACGTGGTAGAGGGAGAAGAGCGAGAGACGGGCGCACCGACGGCACAATTGCCGGTCGGTCGCGCCCGTCGGCGTGCGGATGCCTCCGCACGCTTCTCGCGACTATCCCGCGTCACGTTCATCGGTGGGATCGTGCTGACCACGACACTGTTCGCGGCCGGCGCGTGGCAGCGGCGCTGGATCGCCGACGACGGCCTGATCGTCCTGCGCACGGTGCGAAACCTGATGGCGGGCAACGGTCCGGTCTTCAATGCGGGCGAACGCGTCGAGACCAATACCAGCGCGGCCTGGACCTACGTCGTCTGGTTCTTCAGCTGGCTGACGCACATGCGGCTGGAGTACGTGGTGCTCGGCATCACGCTCACGCTCTCGGTGCTGGCCATGGTGTTCGCCATGCTGGGCGCGGCCCGGCTGTGGGGCGGCACCCGGTCCGCGCTGCTGGTGCCCGCGGGCGCGCTGGTCTACATCGCGCTGCCCCCGGCCCGCGACTACGCCACCTCCGGACTGGAGAACTGCCTGGTCATCTTCTGGCTGGCGGTGCTGTGGTGGGGGCTGATTCGCTGGAGTCAGGCCGAACGGGTGCGTCCCGCAGGCTTTTTCGGCCTGGTGTTCTTCGCCGGGCTGGCGCCGCTGGTGCGGCCGGAGATGACGGTGGTCGGCGCCCCGGCGCTGCTGATCCTGTTCTGCGCGCCGGTGCCGCAAACCCGGCTGCGGCCCTGGGTTTTCCGCTCCCTGGTGGTGGCGGTGGCCGGCCTGGTGCCGCTGGGATACCAGATCTGGCGGATGGGCTACTACGGCCTGCCCTATCCGAACACCGCCGTGGCCAAGGACGCCGGTGGCGCGAAGTGGCACCAGGGCGTCATCTACATGTGGGACCTGGTGGGTCCGTACTGGTTGTGGCTGCCGCTGCTGGTGCTGGCGATCGCCGCGATCGTGCTGGTCCGGCAGCGCCGGGCCGAGCAGCCGGCCGCCGCAGACGCGACCGCCGGCGCCGGAGACAAGAACTGGCGCGCCCGGATTCACCGTTTCAGCGTGTGGCTGCGCACCCCCGCCGCGATCGTGACGCTCATGGTCGGCAGCGGTGTGCTGCTCACCGTCTACGAGATTCGCGTCGGCGGCGACTTCATGCACGGCCGCATGCTGCTGCCGCAGCTGTTCCTGCTGCTCCTGCCGGTGTCGGTGCTGCCACTGCGGCCCGCGCGGGGCTTCGGCCGGGGTGAGTCCGGAATGCGCGGCCTGGACTGGGCTTTCGTACTCGTGGCGGCCGCCTTCGTGGGCACGGCGGGCTGGGCGCTGTTCGCGGCGAACACCACCGCCATCACCACCGGGACCAAGATCCGCGCCAACGGCATTGTCGACGAGCGCATCTACTACGTGCTCAATACCGGGCACGACCACCCGATCCGCGCCGAGGACTACCTGGATTATCCGCGCATGCGCGCCATGGTCCGGGACATCGCCAACTCGCCGGACGGTGCGCTGCTGATCAACTCGCCTTCGTTCATGAACTGGTATCTGGTGCCCGCGCCAGTGCCGGAGGGCAATGGCGAGCACGTGGTCTTCTTCCTGAATCTGGGCATGACCAGCATGAACGTCCCACTGGACGTGCGTGTCATCGACCAGATGGGTCTGGCGTATCCGCTTGCCTCGCATACCGATCGGCTCACCGACGGCCGCATCGGACATGACAAGAACCTCTACCCCGACTGGGTGGTCGAGGACACCGGCATGGTGGACCGGCACCCGTGGATGCCGTGGTTCCTGGACGAGAAGTGGAGCGACCAGGCCCGAACGGCGCTGTCCTGCCCGGATACTCAGGCGATGCTGGCCTCCTCGCGGGCGCCGCTGACCTTCGACCGCTGGCGGCACAACCTGATGCAGGCGTTCGACTTCGCCAAGTACCGCATCGACCGGGTGCCGAAGTACGAGATCCAGCGCTGCCATCTGGAGGATCCGACCCAGCCGGCGCCGCCCGCGCCGCCCAGGTGATCGGCGCGCTGCAGGTGTGAAAAGACCCCGCATCCTGTCCGGATGCGGGGTCTTCGCTTGTCCGTGCGGGGGTTTGACCGAAACGTCACGTTCAGGGGTGCGAGTTGTGGTTAGCTATCTCGATTTGGTAACACCCCGGCGTGGGTTTCGCGATAGGCTCCGCGAGTACTCCCGGCGCCGACCAGAAACCCGCTGTGCGGCAACGGTTGTCGCAATACGAACCCGGGCGGGTGGACAGTGAGGCCCGGGGCGCACGGACGGAAGGCCGAATATGCGGGGCGTGACGGTTCAGGGTGGGGCGCGGAGCTGGTTGCGGAAGTCGGTGCTGGCCTTGGCATTGGCGACCATGGTGCCGATGGGGCTGGCGGTCCTGGGCGCGCCCGCCGCGCAGGCCGCGTTCGGTCCGGACGGAATGGATTTCTACGTCGACTCCAGCATGGGCCCGATCAAGTCGCGCGTATTCCGTGCGGCAGACGGCAATACCAACCGAGTGGTCTACGCGCTGGACGGTGAACGCGCGCGCGAGGACGACAACGGCTGGGAGATCAATACCGATGTCGCCCACGCGCTGACGGCCGCCAATATCAATGTCGTCATGCCGGTCGGCGGCCAATCCAGCTGGTACGCCGACTGGAACTCGCCGAGCACCTTCCTCGGCGTGCCGGCGGGCACCGCCTCCGTGCAGTCCGGATCCGGTGCCACCCAGGTACTTTCCGGCGGTCCCGGCAAGTCCTACACCTACAGGTGGGAAACCTTCCTCACCACCGATCTGCCCAACGCGCTGCGGGATCGCCTGGGCTTCAGCACGACTCGCAACGGCATCTTCGGCCTGTCCATGAGTGGCGGTTCCGCGCTGATGATGGCGGCCTTCCACCCGAACCAATTCGCCTACGCCGGTTCGCTGTCCGGTGCGCTGGACCTGTCGCTGCCCGAAATGCGCACCGCCGTCCGGCTGGCCATGGTGGACGCCGGCGGCTACAACATCGATGCGCTGGCCGGGCCGAAGGACCTCAAGTGGCAGCACCTGGATCCGTTCCAGTTCGCGCCCAAGCTGAAGGCCGACGGCACCAAGATGTTCATCTCGGCGGGCAGCGGCCTGCCCGCGTCCACCGACGCCATCAATGCCTCGACCATCGAGGCCATGGGTATCGAGGCGGTGGCGCTGGTCGGTACCAAGGCCTTCCAGGCCCGCTGGGCAGCGCTGGGTGGCGGCAATGTCGTCTACGACTTCCCGGCCGTCGGCGTGCACAACTGGCGCAATTGGGAAGCCGAGCTGAATCGGATGCTCCCGGACCTGTCCGCGAACATCGGGTGAACCGGGCCGGCCGGCGGTGAGTTCTCTGAGAGTTTCGAGAATCGCAGCGCGCCTTCGGTATTCGCGTTGTGTTATCGGGGATGCTGAAGTCGCGCAGAGTGGTTCGCGCAATTTGGAGTGATAGTTGATGTGCATGAGTCTGTGGGGGCGGAATTCGACTCTCGAGTCGCAAGCTGGCGCTGATGTGCGCCACATTCCTCGCCGACAGTGGCGCTCGTCACTTTTGTCACGATCCGATAACGTCTCGTTGGCCCAGACACGATAGGGTCGCCGAGACCTCAAACGTGGTTACGAGCACACGGTGAGACCGAACGACCGGAAAGGCCGGACAAATAAATGCGAGGCGATAGACGTCACAGATCCCGCGGTTGGCTCAAGAATTCCGTGGTCGGATTGGCGCTGGCGATTGCACTGCCGTTCGGGGTGTCGGCGGTCGGCGTCGGCACAGCGAACGCGGCACTGGACCCCGACGGGTTCGACTTCTACGTCGACTCGGCATCCATGGGCCCGGTCAAGTCGCGCGTCTTCCGCGCGGCCGACGGCAATACCTCCCGCGTCGTCTATGCCCTCGACGGCATGCGCGCCCAGCAGGACCTGAGCGGCTGGGAGATCAACACCGACATCGCGCACGCGCTGACCGCGGCGAACATCAATGTGGTGATGCCGATCGGCGGCCAGTCCAGCTTCTACGCCGACTGGAACGCGCCCAGCAGCGTGCTCGGCGTGGGTGACGGCGCCGGCTCGTCCTCCGGCTCCTCCAAGCTGGCCTCCGGCTCGGCATCGGGCTCGTCCTCGGGCTCGGGCGCCTTCCAGATCCTGGGTGGCGGCCCCGGCAAGAGCTACCGCTACACCTGGGAGACCTTCCTGTCCCAGGACCTGCCCAACGCGCTGCAGAGCCGGCTCGGCTTCAGCCGCACCCGCAACGGCGTCTTCGGTCTCTCCATGGGTGGTTCCGGCGCGCTGACCCTGGCCGCCTACCACCCGGATCAGTTCAGCTTCGCGGGCTCGTACTCCGGCTACCTGAACATCTCCGCGCCCGGCATGCGTGAGGCCATTCGCGTCGCCATGATCGACGCCGGCGGCTACAACGTGGATTCCATGGCTCCGCCGTGGGGGCCGCAGTGGCTGCACATGGACCCGTTCGTCTTCGCGCCGCGCCTGAAGGACAACAACACCCGGCTGTGGATCTCGGCCGCGAGCGCGCTGCCCGGTCCGGGTGACGTCTCGGGTGTGATGTCGGTGCTCCAGGGCATGCCGCTGGAGGCCCTCGCGCTGGTGAACACCCGGGCGTTCCAGGCGCGGATGGCGTCCCTGGGCGCCGGCAACGTCACCTACGACTTCCCGGCGACCGGTGTCCACAACTGGAACAACTGGAACGCCGAGGTCTACCGGATGCTGCCGGATCTCTCGGCCAATATCGGCTGACACCGCCGGCTCTCCACGCTGCAGAAAGCCCCCGCCTTCTCGGGCGGGGGCTTTTCGCATGTCTTGACATCCTCTCATTGAGACTATAGTTTCGTGCCAGAGAAACGGTATCAATGAGATTATGGAGCGATCGTGAACAGTCTGGCCGTCCATCCCGAACTCGCGGACGTCCTCGCCGCGATGCCCGAGCGCCCGAACTTCTTCGATGACCTCGCGGCCACCCGCCGCAACTTCGAGGCGACGATGGATCGGTTGCCGCTGGACAGCTCGCGGGTCGAGATCGAGAACCTCGAAATCGACGGGCCCGACGGCAATCTCGTGCCGATCAGCGTGTACCGGCCGAAGGGTCTGGCGGACGTGCTGCCCGCGGTGCTGCACATCCACGGCGGCAGCTTCGCCTTCGGCCGATCCCGGCCCGGCGAGGATCGGACCGCCATCGCCATCGCGGAACAGGTTGGCGCGGTGGCCGTTTCGGTGGACTACCGGCTCGCTCCGGAGCATCGGTACCCGGCGGGCATGGAGGACTGCTACGCGGCGCTGGAGTGGATTGCCGAGAACGCCGATGACCTTCGCGTGGATCCGGAGCGGATCGCGGTCACCGGGAAGTCGGCGGGCGGCGGTCTGACCGCGGCGCTGGCGCTGCTGTCCCGGGATCGCGGCGGGCCGGCCATCGCCCACCAGTCGATGTACATCCCGACTGTCGACCACCGGCACGACACCGAGTCGGCCCGGGCGATCACCGACCGCCGGTTCCTCAACAACACCGATATGACCCAGACCTACGCGCACTACCTGCCGCAGCCGGTCGCCGACGCGGTCCCGGTCTACGCCAGCCCGGCGCAAGCGACCGATCTGTCCGGTCTTCCGTCCACCTTCGTCCTGGTCTGCGACCTGGATCCGCTCCGCGACGAGGCGCTGGGATATGCCCGCCGGCTCATGGATTCCGGCACTTCGGTTACGGTGTGCAATGTGCCGGGCGCCTGGCACATGTTCGAACTTTCGGCCCCCGATTCCGCGCTCGCCAGGGATGCGCAGCGGAAATGGCTGGGAGACCTGCGCGTGGCTCTGGATCGCTGAGGGCGCGGTACCGAATCGTTGAGGATCGATTCGCGACTCGCCGCAGCGACCGCACCGGACACGCCCAGTTGGGCATCCGATACTCAGGTTGTACCGAAGATCTGTTCTGCGTGATCAATGTTCTGCTCAAACCGAGAAGGGCTGGGTCGATGCGGGTTCGAGGCTTCACACGGAAGGTATTGGGCGTCGCCGCTGCCGCCCTGCTGGCTCCCCTGATGGCGGTGATCGAATCGCCACCGGCCACCGCGGCGTTCGACCCGGCCATCTTCGATTTCTGGGTCGATTCCCCGACCATGGGCCCGATCAAGACCCGCGTCCTGCGCGCTCGCGACGGCAATACCCAGCGCGTCGCCTACGTCCTGGACGGGATGCGCGCCCAGCAGGATCTGAGCGGCTGGGAGATCAACACCAATATCGCCGAGGTGATGGCGGACCAGAACATCAATGTGGTGATGCCGGTCGGCGGCGAGTCCAGCTTCTACGCCGACTGGGATGCGCCCAGTTCGTTCTTCGGAGCCGCGCCGGGCACCGGATCCGCGGCCTACGGCACCGGGTCGGGCGTCACCGAGTCCATGGGCGGCGGCCCGGGCAAGAGCTACCGCTACGCCTGGGAGGACTTCCTCGCCAACCACCTGCGCTGGGAGCTGCAGAACCGCCTGGGCTTCAACCCGTATCGCAACGGCGTGTTCGGGTTGTCCATGGGCGGCAGCGCCGCGCTCACCCTGGCCGCGTACCACCCCGACTTCTTCAGCTACGCCGGTTCGTACTCCGGCTACCTGAACATCTCGGCACCCGGTATGCGCGAGGCGATCCGGAGCGCCATGCTCGACGCGGGCGGCTACAACGTGGACTCCATGGCTCCGCCGTGGGGGCCGCAGTGGCTGCGCATGGACCCGTTCGTCTTCGCACCCACCCTGATCGCCAACAACACCCGGCTGTGGATCTCCGCCGGCAGTGGCGCGCCCAGGCCCGACGATCTGAACATCCCGCTCGGCGTGGCGGCCGACCGGCTGATCCGCGGCGCGCCGCTGGAAACGTTGGCGCTGGCCAATACTCGCGCCTTCCAGGTCCGCATGCTCTCCCTGGGCGCGCAGAACATTGTCTGGGACTTTCCGGCCACCGGGCTGCACGCCTGGACGAACTGGCAGGACGACGCCTATCGAATGATCCCGGATATGTCCGCGCACATCGGATAGACCCGACTCCCGGATGCGGCCGCCGTCCGCGCGGACGGCGGCCGTCGGGTGTTTCGCACCAGGGCGGTGATCCATCACGGTTTGGTCGCGGGGGGTGTTTCGCCGCCTGTCGACTCCGAATATGCGCCTAAGAAAGATCCTGCGACAACAGCTTCTGCATTTCGGATGTGGTCATCGGAGACCACGCTCGTGAAAGGCGAGTCGATGCGGTCTGTTCGGGTACGCGAGTGGGTGCAGCGGTCAATGGCCGGTTCGGTCCGGGCGGTTTTGGCGGTTTTGGCTGTGGCGGTGACGGTTCCGCTGGCTGGGACAATCGGGGGGATGGCGCCTGCGCATGCGTCATTCGATCCGGGTGGTTACGACTTCTGGGTCGATTCCGACATGGGCCCGATCAAGTCGCGCATCTTCCGCGCCCATGACGGCAATACCCGCCGGGTGGTGTACGCGCTGGACGGATTGCGCGCCCGCAACGACCTTTCCGGCTGGGAGCTCAACACCGATATCGAGCGGGCGCTCACCGCGTGGAACATCAATGTGGTGATGCCGGTGGGCGGCCAGTCCAGCTTCTATTCGGATTGGGTGGCCCCGTCCGATACCAATGGCCAGACCGTGCCGTATGCCTGGGAGACCTTCCTGACCCGGGACCTGCGCCGAGCGCTCGCCGCCCGGCTGGGCTTCAATCCGCGCGGGAACGGGGTGTTCGGGCTGTCCATGGGCGGTGGTGCGGCTCTGGTGCTGGCGGCCTATCACCCGGATCAGTTCCGTTATGCCGGATCGTATTCCGGCTATTTGAACATTTCAGGTCCGGGTATGCGGGAGGCCCTGCGGGCGGCGCTGCTGGACGCGGGCGGCTTCAACATCGACGACATGTGGGGGCCGCCCTGGAGCGAATTGTGGCTGCGCAACGATCCTTTCGTAATCGCGCCGATGCTGCGGGACAACGGCACCAGGATGTGGATCTCCAGCGGCAGCGGTGTTCCGGGTCCGCGGGATGTCGTGGAAACCCCGCTGGACGCGTACAACGTGACGGTCGGGATGGGTCTGGAATCCATAGCGCTTACGAATACTCGCGCGTTCCAGGCGCGCATGGACTCCCTGGGCCCCAGCAATGCGGTGTTCGACTACACCGCCGAGGGTGTGCACGCCTGGCCCTACTGGTCGGATCAGGTCTACAAGATGCTGCCCGACCTGAGCGCCAACCTCGGCTGAGCGAAACCGCCAAGGTTGCTTGCGGCGTAAGGGATTTGCACGTTGCCGCGACATCACGAGGGATTCGCGATATGGTCACCGCACCATTACGGTCGTATGCGATAGTGACTGAGTTGATTCACTGAACCAGCCACTCATTAGCGTGGCCTTGCCAACCGCTCGGAGCGTCGAATACCCTCCAGCGAGCAAGTGTGACCAACCCGTGGTAGCGCTTCACTCACAGGGAAGTGTCGGGATTCGCTGTGAGCGGTGATTGCGTATGTCCGCGCATGGCTTTGTCATGCCGGGGGTACGCGATTGACAACTTAAGACACCGCAGCAGCGCAGTGCTGCGGTAGAGAAGGAGCAATATCCATGCGTTTCGGCAGGTCTGCCGTGCCGGGAGGAGTTTCGTCGCGACGCCGTGCGCAGAGTGCTTGGCGCACACGGCTTGTCGCGGCCACCGTCACCGCGGCGGCGCTCGCGGTCCCGACCGCCTCCCTGGCCGTCCCGTCCATCGCCTCGGCTGCCCCGGCGTTCGGCCCGATGCACCGCGGTATTCCGGGCAGCTTCGAAGAGCTGATGGTGCCGTCCAGCATGGGCCCGATCAAGGTCCAGGTGCAGTGGGCCAAGAACGGTGGCAGCTCCGCGGTCTACATGCTCGACGGCATGCGTGCCCGCGATGATCGCAATGCGTGGGCCAATGCCGATGAGGGCGACGCCCCCGGCATCTTCGCGAACGACGACGTGAACGTCATCATGCCGGTCGGCGGTCAGTCCAGCTTCTACGCCGACTGGGTGTCGCCGTCCAACACCAACGGTCAGAAGTACACCTACAAGTGGGAGACCTTCCTGACCAGGGAACTCCCCGATTTCCTTTCCGGCTACGGTGTTTCGCGCAACAACACCGCCATCGCGGGGCTGTCCATGGGTGGTTCGGCCGCCCTCATGATGGCCGCCTACCACCGCGACATGTTCAAGCAGGCCACCTCGATGTCGGGCTACCTGAACCTGTCCGCGCCGGGCATGCGTGAGGCCATCCGTCTGGCCATGCTGGACGCCGGCCGCTTCAATGTCGACTCGATGGCCGCGCCGTGGAGCCCGGCCTGGCTGCGCATGGACCCGTTCGTGTTCGCGCCGCAGCTCAAGGGTCTGCCGATGTACATCTCGTCCGGTAACGGTATCCCCGGCCCGTACGACGGCGTCGGTTCCGCCGCAGACGTTTTCAACACCGGTAACGCCATCGCGCTGGAGGCGCTGGCGAGCGTGAACACCCGTGCCTTCCAGGCGCGGCTGGGGCAGATCAGCATTCCGGCCCAGTTCGACTTCACCGCGACCGGTACCCACAAGTGGCGCTACTGGCACGACGAGCTGGTGAAGGCCCGCCCGCAGATGCTGAGCGCGCTGGGTCTCGCCTAGTAGGAACCACCGCTGCTCGCCCCGGGCGATAGCGTGAACGAATGAACCGGCCATCCGACAGGGTGGCCGGTTCTTTTATGCCTCCCCATCATTCGCCGCGACGCGGTAGAAACCTACTGTGACAGCTGTGGCAATTGGTAGATGGGGGAGGGGCGGCCGCAGAGGGCTGGTCGCGCTCGCGGTAGCCACGACAGCCTTGCTGACGGGTGGGGTTGCCGGTTGGGGCGCAACGGCATTCGCGGAACCGGGGGCCGCTCCACCAGCGGGTGAACCGGTGAAGCCCACCAAACCCGATATTCGAAATGTGGTGTGGCTGAGCGACAGACGCGTGGCCCTGTGGGTGGATTCCCCCGCCATGGGCACCCAGATCCAGGTGCAACTGCTGCTGGCCAGAGACTGGAAAGCCGAGCCGGACAGCAAATTTCCCGTGCTCTACCTGCTCGACGGTCTGCGTGCGGGCGACGATCAGAGCGGGTGGACCAAAGACGCTGGGGCGGAAGGCTTCTACGCCGACAAGAACATCACCGTGGTGCTGCCCGTCGGCGGCGCGGCCAGCTTCTATTCCGATTGGAAGCAGCCCGACAACGGCAAGACCTACAAGTGGGAAACCTTCCTCACCAGGGAATTGCCGCCGCTGCTGGACCGCGACTGGCGAACCACGAATGTGCGCGGCCTGACCGGGCTCTCCATGGGCGGCACCGCGGCCATGATGCTGGCATCCCGCAACCCCGGATTCGTGCGCTACGCGGCCTCCTTCTCCGGCTTCCTCGCGCTGACGACTCTCGGTATGCCGCAGGCGATCGCGTACGCCATGCGGGACGCGGGCGGCTACAACGCCGACGCCATGTACGGTCCACCCACCGACGCGGAATGGGAATCGCACGATCCGTACGCTCTCGCGGAAAAACTGAAGGGCCTCAGCCTGTATGTGTCCAGCGGCAGCGGCCTGGCAGGCGTCCACGACATTCCGGCCGGGGTTCCGGGCGTGAGCACCAACTGGGTCGGCATGGCGCTGGAAGTGTTGTCGCGCTTCTCTTCTTAGCAGTTCGTGGCCAAGCTGGACAAGCTCAGCATTCCGGTGCAGGTGAACTACCGGCCCTCCGGCACGCATTCCTGGCCGTACTGGGATTTCGAGATGCGGCAGTCCTGGTCGCAGGCGGCGGCCGCGCTGGGCGTGGAGGCGAGCAAGCCGGACTGCGCCGCGGCGGGCGCGATTCAGACTGTGGCGCTGGCGAAGTCGTGGCTCGGTGACTGCCTGACCGCGGAGTATCCGCTGGCCGGTGGTGCGGCGCAGGACTTCCGGGGCGGGCGGGTGGTGTGGTCGGCTGCCACCGGCGCGCATCCGGTGGGCGGCATGATCGGCGGCGCGTACCAGGGCGCGGCGGGACCCGCTGGCGCACTCGGTTTTCCCACCTCCGATGAAACGCCCATACCGGGCGGAGCGCAGCAGGCTTTCCAGCACGGCACCATCGTTTTCCACGACGGCAGGGCCGAGATACACGCCAGCTGAACCGGATACCCGCCGATTACCTCCGGATCGACGGTAGAGTGCACCGTTGTCCGTGACTCCCGTCACGTCGGTGTGGTTCCCCCTGCGGTTCAGGAGATCGATCTCTATGGCAGTACAGGGCGCTTCGTCATGCCCGCAGCACGGTTCGATTCGGATGTCCGGACGCGCCCGCGTCAGACGCGGCTGGCGGCGCGCCCTCGCGGTCGTCGCGGCCGTGCTGGCGCTCCCGGCGCTGGCGGCGCCCGCCCTCGCCGCGCCCGCGCATCCTCAGCACCGCGCCCGCGAGGGCGGCTTCGAGGAGCTGATGGTGCCCTCCAGCATGGGCCCGATCAAGGTGCAGGTGCAGTGGGCCGCGCACGGCGGCGACGCGGCGCTGTACCTGCTCGACGGCCTGCGCGCCCGCGACGACTTCAATGCCTGGAGCTTCGAGACCAATGCCCTGCATCAATTCGCCAATGACAATGTCACCCTGGTGATGCCGGTCGGCGGGCAGTCCAGCTTCTATACCGACTGGCGCTCGCCCTCGAACACCAACGGGCAGAAGTTCACCTACCGGTGGGAGACCTTCCTGACCGACGAGCTGCCCGCCTTCCTCGAGGGCTACGGCGTCTCCCGGACCAACAATGCGGTGGCCGGACTGTCCATGGGCGGGTCGGCGGCACTGGCGCTGGCCGCTTATCACCGCGACCAGTTCAAGCACGCCTCCTCGTTCTCGGGCTACCTGAACATCTCCGCGCCCGGCATGCGCGAGGCCATCCGCATCGCCATGCTCGACGCCGGCCGTTTCAATGTCGACTCCATGGCCTGGCCCTGGAGCCCGCAGTGGCTGCGCATGGACCCGTTCGTCTTCGCACCGCAGCTCCGCAACCTGCCCATGTTCATCTCCGCGTCCTGGGGCGTGCTCGGCCCGCACGACCACCCGGACTCACCAGTCGGCATCTTCAACACCACGAATGCCGTTGCGCTGGAGGCCCTGTCGATGGTGAACACCCTCTCGTTCGTGGGCCGGATGACCCAGCTCGGCATCGGCGCCCACTACAACCTCCAGGTCGCGGGCACCCACTCCTGGCCCTACTGGCAGGACCAACTGGCCACCGCCCGCCCCGACATCCTCGCCGCACTGGGGGTTTGACTCTGGACGTATGCCAACGCAGCAGCTGATTTCGTGGCGGTCGGGGTAACTCCTGGGGCACGCCCGAAATCGGTTTGCCACTTGACCGCCGGCACGCGTGTGGGACGCCGACGGATCTCAGCTGTGCGCTGAAGGCGCGGGGAGGCGGGAAAGAAACTGGACGTTTGCTGTGGAACGGTCCGTTTCCGTGTGTCCTGCCGGGACTGGCGGGCTTGCGGAGGTACAACACTTGTGTGGCTAGAGTTGTCCGTGGGATCAAAAGAAGGCGCATGCGCTGGATGGCATGTGCTGTAGCGGCGCTGTTTCCGCTGGCCGCGGGCACTTTCGCGCAGTGCGGACCGGCAAGCGCGGCACCGGATGCGCCCGCCGCTCCCGCGGCGTCCATCCAGAAGATGTCGTGGCTCAACGACCACCGGGTCGCCCTGTGGGTGAATTCGCCGGCCACCGGCGCACCCGTCGAAGTCCAGTTGCTGCTGCCGCGGGACTGGAACGCCAAGCCGGACGCCAGGTTCCCCGTCGTCTACATGCTCGACGGTCTGCGGGCCACCGACGACGAGAACGGCTGGACCAAGGACGCGGGCGCGGCCGGCTTCTACGCCGACAAGAATTCCCTGGTGGTGCTGCCGATCGGCGGCCAGTCCAGCTTCTACGCCGACTGGCTGGCCCCCGACAACGGCCACAACTACCAGTGGGAGACCTTCCTGGTGAAGGAGCTCCCGCCGTTGCTGGAGAGCCAGTTCCGCGCCACCGATGCGCGTGCGGTGGAGGGACTCTCGATGGGCGGCACCGCGGCCATGATGCTGGCCGCCCGCAATCCCGGCTGGGTGCGCTCGGCCGCCTCCTACTCCGGCTTTCTCACCCTGACATCGCTCGGTATGCCGCAGGCGGTCGATTTCGCCATGCACGACGCGGGCGGCTTCGACTCGGCGAAGATGTTCGGCCCGCCGGGCAGCCCGGCCTGGAAGGAACACGACCCCTACGAGCTGGCCGACAAGCTCAAGGGCGTGGCCCTCTACGTCTCCAGCGGCAACGGCGTCGCGGGCACGACCGACCCGCTCTCCGACATTCCGGGCATAACAAGCAATTACGCGGGCCTGAGCCTCGAGGTGCTGTCCCGGCTGAGCACCCAGAACTTCGTGGCCAAGCTCAACAAGCTGAACATCCCCGTCTCGGTGAACTACCGCCAGTCCGGCACCCACACCTGGCCGTACTGGGATTTCGAGATGCGCCAGGCCTGGCCGCAGACGGCCACCGCGCTGGGCGTGGACGCGACCCCCGTCGACTGCAGGACCGGTGGCGCGATCGCGCCGGTGGCGCAGGGCAACTCCTGGCTCGGTGACTGCCTCACCGCGGAGTACCCGCTGCCCGGCGGCGTGGCCCAGGACTTCCGCGGCGGCAAGGTGTTCTTCTCGCCGGCCACCGGCGCCCAGACGGTCGCGGGTGCGATCGGCGGCAGCTATGGCGGACTGGGCACGGCGGCAAGCGCTCTGGGCTTCCCGATCGCGGGCGAGGGCGGCCTGCCCGACGGCCGCGGCCGACTGCAGCCGTTCCAGCACGGGTCGATCTACTGGACTCCGCAGACCGGTGCGCAGGCGGTGCGCGGGGCCATCCTCGACGAATGGGCCAGGCAGGGCTACGAGCGGGGCCCGGCCGGGTACCCCACCGGCCAGGAGGCCCGGACGCCCCAGAAGGACGGTGCGGTACAGGGTTTCGAGAACGGGCCCATGTACTTCAGCGCCAGGACCGGCGCGCACCTGGTGCAGGGCCTGATCCTGGGCAAGTACGCGCAGCTCGGATTCGAGAACAGCCCTTACGGATTCCCGACCTCGGGTGAGCAGCCGGTGCGCGACTTCGGCCGCTGGTCCGGCTTCGAGGGCGGCAATATCTACTGGAGCCCGCTCTCGGGCGCCTGGGGCGTGCGGACCGGTCCGATCATGGACGCCTGGGGCGCAACCGGATTCGAGAACGGACCGCTCGGCTACCCGATCTCCGACGAGAGCCCGACCCCGGGCGGCACCCAGCAGACCTTCCAGGGCGGCACCATCACCACCCGCGACGGCCGAGCCGCCGCGGCCACCCACGACGGCCGCCCGATCGCCATCCCCGGCGCCGAGCAGCCCAAGCCGGACCCGGCCAAGCCGGCCGCCCAGCAGCCCGCACTCCCGCTGCCGGGCCTGCCCGTCCTGCCGCAGCCGGTGCCGCCGGCCCCCGCCCCCGAGGCTCCGGTCCCCGTGCCGGCGACCCCGGCCGCCGCCCCTGCCGCGCCGGCCCCGGCCGCGACCCTTGCACCTGCTCCGGCACCCGCCACGGCTCCGGCACCTGCACCCGGCATGGCTCCGGCCCCTGCACCCGCCGCGGCCCCTGCACCTGCTGCGGCTCCGGCACCCGCCACGGCTCCGGCCCCGGCATCCGTGCTCCCACCTGCCGATCCGGCGCAGCCCGCGCCCATTCCGGCGCTGGGTCCGGAGGTCCGTCCCAACTGAGACTTTCCGGCCAAACAGCCCTAATCGGCCCTAAGAAGTAGATGTGGTTCCGTTGTGGCCCGGGACTCCGTCCCGGGTTGCGGCTAGCCTGGGGGCGACCTCTTGCCCCTGGACAGATATAGGAAGCGAATTGATGCACGGTACCCGTGGAAAGGTATTCGGCGTGGTGGCCGCCATCGCCGCCGCTGGACTGCTCGCCGCTTGCGGTAGCAATGACTCGACCGCCAAGAGCACGCCCACGCTGACAACAACCAAGACCACGGCCGCCGCGCCCGCCACCCCGGGCGAGGCGACGCCGTCCACGGATCAGCAGGCTCCGCAGGCCACGCCGGATGCCGGGACCCCCAGCTCCACGGCCGAGCGCCCGGCTCCGGTGCCGAGCCAGTTCATCACCACCCCGAACGGCTCCCCGGCGCTGTCGGACAAGGAGAAGAGCTTCCTCGACGACCTGAAGAAGGCCGGTATCACCCCGGGTTCCCCGGATATCGCCGTCACCGCGGCCAATCTGGTGTGCCAGGGTAAGTCGGAGAACGCCCCGCAGGATCAGATCATCACCTATGTGACCGCGATCGCCGGTTCCGATCCGTCCTTCGATCCGTCCAAGATGACGGTCGAGCAGGCGGGCAAGATCTACTACGACGTCGCCTCGAAGAGCTACTGCAACAAGTGACGACGCGACGCCGAATCGGACAGACCCGGTCGCGGCCAGTGGGTTGCCTGCTGCTCGCCATCGCCGCGATCGTGATCGTGGTCGTGGTGGCGCTGCTGTTGTGGTACCTGCTGGCCGGCCGGTTGCGGCTGCCCGGCCCCAAGCCGCCGGCCCCGCCCCGTCCGAGTTCGCAGCCGGCCACCTGCCCGGACGTGTTCATGCTGTCCGTGCCGGGCACCTGGGAGTCGAACAGCCACGACGACCCCTACAGCCCGGCCGCGAACCCGGCGTCGCTGATGCTGAACATCTCCAACCCGATTCGGGCCAAGTTCCCCGATGAGCGGGTCGAGGTCTACACCGTCCCGTACGTCGCGCAGTTCTCCAATCCGGTCGCCATTCCGCCGGACGGGCAGTCCTCCTACAACAACAGCCGTTCCGAGGGCGCCAAGCGGGCCACCGACAAGCTCGCGCAGACCGCCGCTCAATGTCCGCTCACCACTTACGTTCTGGCGGGTTTCTCGCAGGGCGCGGTGATCGTCGGTGACATCGCCGCGCAGATCGGCGCGGGCAAGGGCCCGGTGGCCGAGGACCTGGTGCTGGGCGTGACCACCATCGCCGACGGGCGCCGCGATGTCGGCGATCCGGGCGAGGCCGTCGAGATCGGCCCGACCCCGCCCGGCGTGGGCGCGGAGGTGGCGCTCAAGGGCCTGAACGTCCCCGGTATCACCATGACCGGACCGCGTGGCGGCTACGGCAAGCTCACCGGCCGCACCTTCACCATCTGTGCCGCAGGCGATCTGATCTGTGATTCCCCTCGCCAGGCACTGAGCCCGAACAATATCCTCGGCAGCCTGAACATCCTGGTCCGCGCCGCGGGCAATCCGGTGCACAGCCTCTACAACGGCTACCAGGTGGACGACAACGGCACCACCGCCACCGAGTGGACGGTGAACTGGGCGTCGGGTCTCATCGAAAACGCTCCGCACCCTGCACATACGTAAGCCGTTACTCAGCGAACCTTATGCGTTCGGGCGCACCCTGGTCGATGGGTACTTCACCGGCGGTGTGACCCCCACCGACCGACCCCCCAGTTTCGGGGTCACCCGGTAAAGTGCTCCGGGTTGCGACACTGCCGAGACCCGGTGCGTGCGGCAACTCACATCCAGTCCTAGTTGTGTCCTATGTGGGGCGCTCCCCACCCATTTGGAGGCATTCGCGCCGGTGAAGCACTAGTCCAGAGGTGTGAGCTGGGAGATGTTCGGCCGCTCCGAAGCATGGCCGGGCGGCTCCTCTGTAACATGTCCCTGGTTTGAGAACATCTAGCCATTAGACGGTCACCGCGCAGACCGCAACACAATTCTGCAGGTTGGCTCTCGCATGGAGCTCCCGCGGGCGAAGAGAGTCGGGGCCTCACAGGTAACAGCGGCAATGCATGCCGTCTCATGCCGCGTGTGCCTCGGAGGAGAAGAAGGAATGGACGAGACTTTCGACGATTACCTCGACGAAACGGGGAACATCACGATTCCCGAGGGACGCACCCTCGTCGACTACGTCGAGAAGCACACTCACGGTAACGACGCCAATGACTTGGCCTACCGCTACATCGACTACTCACGCGAGCGCGACGGTGAGTACCAGGACCTCACTTGGAGTCAGTTCGGTACGCGGCTGCGCGCGGTGGCCGCCCGACTGCAGCAGGTGACCAAGCGGGGCGATCGGGTCGCGATCCTGGCTCCGCAGGGCCTGGATTACGTCATCTCCTTCTTCGCCGCCATCTACGCGGGCACCATCTCCGTGCCGCTGTTCGATCCGGACGAACCGGGCCACACCGATCGCCTGCACGCGGTCCTCGGTGACTGCACGCCCGCCGCGATCCTGACGGCGAGCTCCTCCGCCGCCGGTGTCCGCCAGTTCTTCCGGTCGCTGCCCGCGGCCCAGCGCCCGCGCATCATCGCCGTCGACGCGATTCCCGACAGCGTCGGGGAGTCCTGGATCCGCCCCGACATCGTGGTCGACGACATCGCCTACCTGCAGTACACCTCCGGCTCCACCCGGGTGCCCGCCGGTGTCGAGATCACCCACCGCGGTGTCGGCACCAATGTGCTGCAGATGGTGAACGCGCTTGATCTGAACGAGAATTCGCGCGGCGTGACCTGGCTGCCGCTGTACCACGACATGGGTCTGCTGACGGTGATCCTGCCCGCCGTGGGCGGCAAGTACATCACCATCATGTCCCCGGCCTCGTTCGTGCGCCGGCCCTCGCGCTGGATCAACGAGCTGGCCGCGGTGTCCGACGGCGCCGGAACCTTCGCCGCCGCACCGAACTTCGCCTTCGAGCACGCCGCCGTGCGCGGCCTGCCCAAGCCGGGCGAGTCGCTGGACCTGTCGAACGTGCTCGGCCTGATCAACGGCTCCGAGCCGGTGACCACCACCTCGATGAAGAAGTTCAACGAGGCGTTCGCCCCGTACGGCCTGCCCAAGACCGCCATCAAGCCGTGCTACGGCATGGCCGAGGCCACCCTGTTCGTGTCGGCCACCCGGCACGAGGACGAGGCCAAGGTCATCTACGTGGACCGGCTGGAGCTCAATGCCGGTCGCGTGAAGAAGGTCGAGCAGGGCACGGAGAACTCCATCGCCCAGGTGTCCTGCGGTTACATCGCGCTGTCGCAGTGGGCGACCATCGTGGACGGCGACTCCATCGACTCGCCCGAGGGCGCGCGTGAGCTGCCCGACGGGCAGGTCGGCGAGATCTGGCTGCACGGCAACAACATCGGCATCGGCTACTGGGGCCGCTCCGAGGAGACCCAGAAGACCTTCCGTAACCAGCTCGCGCATCGACTGTCCGAGGACAGCCACGCGGAGGGCGTGCCGGCCGACGGCATCTGGCTGCGCACCGGTGACTACGGCGTCTACGTGGACGGCGAGCTCTACATCACCGGCCGCGTCAAGGACCTGGTCATCGTGGACGGCCGCAACCACTACCCGCAGGATCTCGAGTACTCCGCCCAGGAGGCCTCGACCATGCTGCGCCCCGGTTTCATCGCCGCCTTTGCGGTGCCCGCCAACCAGCTGCCCGCCGAAGTCTTTGCGCAGGACAGCCATTCGGGCCTGCAATACGACGCCGACGACGCCAGCGAGCAGCTGGTCATCGTGGCCGAGCGCGGCCCGGGCGCGGGCAAGGCCGATCCGGGGCCCATCGCGGATGCGGTCCGCGCGGCCATCTCGTCCCGGCACGGTGTCACCGCGCGTGACATCCTCCTCGTTCCGGCCGGTTCGATTCCGCGTACCTCCAGCGGCAAGATCGCCCGTCGCGCCTGCAAGGCGGAGTACATCGGCGGCACGCTGCGTGGTGGTTACACGCAGCAGGCCTTCCCCGATGCACCGGACGAGGAGTGAGACGACCGTCTCGAAGTTGGATGGCGCGAGCCCGTTCGGTTCGCGCCATTCATGCATGAAAGGCAGTGCCGTTCCGGCACGCGAAGACAGAGCCGTTCGGGCAGGGAACGGCGAGAGTCTCGATAAGAACGCCGCGCACCGTGAGCAGACAGGTAGCTTGAGGAACTGATGGCTGAGAACGAGGGCACGGACCCCACCCAGACGACCGAGAACGCACCGGCGGCCGAAGGTGCGGCCACGCAGAAACCTGCCGCGGCCGACATGTCGGTGGCCGACCTGCGGGAATGGCTGCGCCGCTGGGTCGCCGATGCGACCGGGCAGCCGATCGAGAACATCACCGTGGACCGGCCGATGGAGGAGTTCGGCCTGGCCTCGCGCGATGCCCTCGCACTCGGTGGCGATATCGAGGAGCTGACGGGGGTCCTGCTGAACGCGACAATCGTCTACCAGCACCCGACCATCGCCTCGCTGGCCGAGCGAATCATCAATGGGGAGCCCGACCTTCCTGCCGACGTGGCCGACGACTCGTTCTACACCCAGGGTTTCCAGCCGGGCGAGGCGCACGATGTCGCCATCGTCGGTCTGTCCACCCGCCTGCCGGGTGCGGGCGATACGCCCGAATCCACCTGGGACTTCCTGATCAACCGCGGTGACGCGATTCGCGACCTACCCGAGGGCCGCTGGGCGGAGTTCCTCGACGATCCGCGCCTCGTGGAGCAGATCGCCAAGTCCAACACCAAGGGCGGCTACCTCGACCAGGACGTCCTCAAGAACTTCGACGCCGAGTTCTTCGCCATCTCCCCGGTCGAGGTGGAGCGCATGGACCCGCAGCAGCGGATGGCGCTCGAGCTGACCTGGGAAGCGCTGGAGCACGCCAGGATTCCCGCCAACACCCTCAAGGGTGAGCAGGTCGGCGTCTTCATCGGTTCGACCAGCACCGAGTTCATGATCATCGCGGGCATGGCGGTCGGGAACACCGATCCCGGCACGCCGCTCTCGGCCGAGGGCTACGGCATCATGGGCAGCGTCTCGGCCATCATCCCCAACCGGGTCTCGTACTTCTACGACTTCCGTGGCCCGTCGGTGGCCGTCGACACCGCGTGCTCGTCCTCGCTGGTAGCGGTGCACCAGGCCGTTCGGGCGCTGCGCAACGGCGAGGCCGATCTGGCGCTGGCCGGTGGCACGAACGTGCTGCTGTCCCCGGCCGCGACGCTGGCCTTCGACGCCAATGGCGGTGTGTCGAAGGACGGTCACATCAAGGCGTTCTCGTCGGACGCCGACGGCATGGTCCGCTCCGAGGGCGGCGGTCTGGTCGTGCTCAAGCGGCTGGCCGATGCCGAGCGCGACGGCGACACCATCTACGCGGTCGTCAAGGGCTCCGCGGTCAACAGCGACGGCCGGTCCAACGGCCTGCTGGCCCCGAACCCGGACGCGCAGGCCGATGTGCTGCGCAGCGCCTACCGGGATGCCGGAATCCCGCCGTCCCAGGTCGACTACATCGAGGCGCACGGCACCGGCACCCCCATCGGCGACCCGATCGAGGCGGATGCGCTCGGTCGCGTCATCGGCCGGGGCCGTGAGGCCGACAAGCCCGCCCTGCTGGGTTCGGCCAAGACCAATTTCGGTCACCTGGAGGCCGCGGCCGGCGCCGCGGCCCTCGCGAAGGTCATCATGGCGTTGCAGCACAACGTCATTCCGCCGCACCTCAACTTCGCGGGTCCCAGCCCCTTCATTCCGTTCGACCAGGCGCATCTGAAGGTCACCGACCAGCCCACCGAATTCCCGCGTTACAGCGGCAAGGCCACCATCGGCGTCTCCGGCTTCGGCTTCGGTGGCACCAATGCGCACGTGGTCATCCAGGAGTACGTGCCGGCCCTCGCCGCAGCGGGGGTTTCCGAGACCACCGGCCTCGACAACGAGACCACCGACGTGGTCGCCGAGGCCATCACCGAAACCGTTGCGCCGGAACCGGAGTGGGGCAATCGCGAAGAGCCGATGCCGCTGATCCTCCCGGTGTCGGGTTACCTGCCGTCGCGGCGCAAGCGCGCCGCCAAGGATCTGGCCGACTGGCTGGAATCCGAAGCGGGACAGGCGACTCCGCTGGCGGATGTGGCCCGGACGCTGGCCAAGCGCAACCACGGCCGTTCGCGCGGCGTGGTCGTGGCCAAGACCCATGACGAGGCCATCGCGGGCCTGCGGGCCATCGCCGAGGGCAAGCCGGGCAATGGCGTCTGGACCGCCGATTCCCCCGCCGCCAAGGGCGCGCTGTGGGTGATGGCCGGTTTCGGTGCGCAGCACCGCAAGATGGGCAAGCAGCTCTACACCGAGAACTCGATCTTCCGTAAGGCCGTCGATCAGGTCGACGAGCTGGTCATGGACGAGGCCGGGTACTCGGTCAAGGAGATGATCCTCGACGACTCCATGGACTGGGACATCGGCACCGGCCAGGTCGGTACCTTCACCATCCAGGTGGGTCTGGCCTCGATCCTGCGCGCGCACGGCGCCGAGCCCGAGGGCGTGGTCGGCCACTCCCAGGGTGAGGTTGCGGGAGCGTACATTTCGGGCGGTCTGCCGCTCGAGGACGCGGTCCGGGTGATCTGCGCGCGCTCGCGGCTGATGGCCGAGGGCGAGGCCATGCTCACCGACGACCAGGTCCGCAATATGGCGCTGCTGGAGTACTCCGCCGAGGAGATCGCCAAGCTGGTCGAGACCGAGTTCCCCGAGATCGAGGTCGCGGTGTACGCCGCGCCCAACAACACGGTGATCGGCGGCATGCCGGACCAGGTGCACGCGATCGTGGCGCGCGCCGAGGCCGAGGGCAAGTTCGCCCGCGTGCTGCAGACCCGCGGCGCGGGCCACACCTCGCAGATGGACATGCTGCTGGGCGAACTCGCCGCCGAGCTGGCCGGCATCGAGCCCACCAAGCTCAAGCGCGACCTCTACTCGACCGTCCACAAGGACACCGTCTACCGCGCCGGGCACCCCCCCGTGCAGGACGTGGACTACTGGGTCATGAACATGCGCGGCTCGGTGTACTTCACCAACGCCATCCGGCAGGCCGTCGACACCGGTATCACCACCTTCCTGGAACTCGCGCCGAATTCCGTTGCGCTCATGCAGGTCCTGGGCACCACCTTCGCGGCGGGCGTGCACAATGCGGCACTCATCCCGACCCTGAAGCGCAAGGAGGACGAGGCCGCGGGCGTCATCTCCGCGCTGGCGCAGCTGTACGTGCACGGCCACAAGGTGGACCTGCCCTCGCTGCTGCCCGCCGGTGACTACGCCGCCGCGCCGCGCACCGCGTTCCTGCGCAAGCAGTACTGGCCCAAGGTGACCGGCGGCTTCGGCGGCGGCGCGGGCAATGCTCGTGTCCCGGGCGCGCATGTCGCGCTGCCGGACGGCCGCCACGTCTGGGAGGTGCAGGCCCCGGCCGTCACCGACCTGGCCGCGCTGGTGAATGCCGCTGCCGCGCAGGTGCTCTCGGATGTCACCGTCGGCGCCTCCATCGCGCACGGCGCGGTCCCTGCCACCGGCACGCTGACCACCACGCTCACCCCCCACCCGGGCGGCGCGTCGGTGTCGGTGCACGCCAAGGAGGGCAATGCCTTCCGCCCCCTCTTCGACGCCGTCGTCACTGCGTCTCTCCCCACTCACGCACCCCTGGCCGCGCCGCTGCCGGAATCGGCTGTGGCGCAGCCGGTCGCGGCCGTCCAGGCGGCTCCGGCGGTCGAGGTGGTCGAGGCCGCCCCCGGCGAGCGCTGGGATCCCAAGGGCACGCAGACCATCGAGCAGCGCCTGGCCATCATCGTGGCCGAGTCCATGGGCTACGCGGTCGAGGACCTCCCGATGGAGATCCCGCTGATGGAGCTGGGTCTGGATTCGCTGATGGCCATGCGCATCAAGAACCGCGTGGAATACGAGTTCGACATTCCGCAGCTGCAGATCCAGGCCGTGCGCGATGCCAGCCTGCTCGAGGTCGGCAAGGTGCTGCGCTACGCCATCGAGCATCGCGATCAGCTCGCCGACATCGCCGCGCGGCAGGCCGCCGGTGAGGACATCACCGTCGACGCCGACTTCATCTCCGCCGCGCGGGCCGCCATGGCCGCCGGCGAGGATCCGGCCGCGCTGCTGCCCGAGGCCGAGACCACCGATGTGGTGGCCGAGGCCGAGGAGATCGTCGCGGAGCACGAGTCCGCCGCGCCGATCGCCGAGACCGATGCCGACAATGTGCCCCCGCGCAACGGCGAGGAGCGACTCGCCTTCGCCACCTGGGCGCTGGTGACCGGCAAGACGGCGGGCGGCATCTTCAACCGGCTGCCCGAGATCGACGACACCACGCTGGAGAAGCTGGTGGCCCGGCTGTCGGAGCGGGTCAAGGCCGAGGTCGATCCGGCCGAGGTGCGGGCCTGCAAGACCATCGAGCAGCTGTCCGAGGTCGTTGTCCGCTATCAGGGCAAGAGCTCCGATCTGGAGGGCTTCGTGCGCACGCTGCGCGCGAAGGAGGCCGGTTCGAATGCGGTGCCGGTCTTCGTGTTCCACGCTTCGGGCGGCAACACCCTGGTGTACGAGCCGCTGCTGAACCGGCTCCCGGCCGGGACTCCGATGTACGGCCTGGAGCGGGTCGAGGGCACCATCGAAGAGCGTGCGCACCAGTACATTTCGGAGATCCGCAAGCGGCAGCCGGAGGGCCCGTACATTTTCTACGGCTGGTCGCTGGGCGCGGTGTTCGCGTTGAAGGTCGGCGAGATCATGCGCGCCGAGGGTGCGGACGTCCGGCACGTCGGCCTGATCGACCTGGCCATTCCGGTCGAGCCCTTCAGTGACGCCCCCGAGGAGCGGGTGGAGCGGATCCGCCGCTACCAGGCGTTCGCGCAGAAGACCTACGGCTTCAATGGCGAACTCGATCAGGAGCAGCTCGAGGAGCTGGCCGCGGCGTCCGACGCGGAGCAGATCGACATCATCATGGAGCTGCTGAAGTTCGCCGGGGTCGACATCCCGGGCGGCGTGATCGAGCATCAGCGCACCTCATGGATCGACAGCAAGGAGCTGCAGAAGATCGAGCCGTCGAAGTACGACGGCGCCGTCGCCCTCTACCTCGCCGATCGCTACCACGACGGAATGATCGAGCTGGAACCGCGTTTCGCGGACCGGCGGCCGAACGGCGGCTGGCAGGAACACATTCCGAATCTGGAGATCATCCACATTCCGGGCGATCACATCCAGATCATCGACGAGCCGCGGATCGCCACCATCGGCGCCGATCTCGCCAAGAAATTGTCGGAGATCGACACCACAACGAAATAGCACCACGACGACACGAGTTCTGCGAAAGTAGGTTTTGCCGAGAGGAGTGTCCAAGTGAGCACCACCGCCGACAAACTCGCCGACCTTCGACACAAGCTCGACATCGCGAGGGAACCGGCGGGAGACGCGGGAATCGCCAAGCGGGCCAGGAAGGGAATTCCCTCGGCCCGCGACCGCATCGAGATGCTGCTGGATCCCGGCACTTTCGTGGAAGTCGGTGCGCTGGTGCGCAATCCGGGCGACAAGGCCGCCCTCTTCGGGGATGGCGTGGTCACCGGCCACGGCCTGGTGGAGGGCCGCCCGGTGGCCGTCTTCTCGCACGACCAGACCGTCTACGGCGGTTCGGTCGGCGAGATGTTCGGGCGCAAGGTCGCCGGCATCCTGGAATTCGCGGCCAAGATGGGCTGCCCGGTGGTCGGCATCAACGACTCCGGCGGCGCCCGCGTGCAGGAGGCGGTGACCTCCCTGGCCTGGTACGCCGAGCTGGGCCGGCGTCAGGAACCGTTGTCCGGCTTGGTGCCTCAGATCTCCATGATCCTGGGCAGCTGCGCGGGCGGCGCGGTCTACGCGCCCATCAATACCGACGTGGTGGTGGCCACCGAAGCGGCCTACATGTTCGTCACCGGGCCCAAGGTGATTCGTGAGGTCACCGGTGAGGACGTCAGCCTCGAGGAGCTCGGCAGCGCGAAATCCCAAGCCCAGTACGGCAATATCCACCATGTGGCCCCGGACGAGGCCGCTGCCTTCGAGTGGGTGCGCGAGTACCTCGGCTATCTGCCGTCGAGCTGCACGGAGCTGCCGCCGGTGGTGAATCCGGGGCTGGAACCGGAGATCACCGACACCGACCTGGAACTCAACGGCATCGTGCCCGATTCCGACAATGCCGGCTACGACATGCACGAGATCCTGCTCCGGATCTTCGACGACGGCGCGTTCCACGAATTCGGTGAGGCCGCGGGCAAGAACGTCATCTGCGGCTTCAGCCGCGTGGACGGCCGCACGGTCGGCGTGGTGGCCAATCAGCCCCTGGTCTACGCCGGTGCGCTCGATGCCCGCGCCTCGGACAAGGCCGCCCATTTCGTGCGGCTCTGCGACGCCTTCGAAATCCCGCTGGTCTTCGTCGTCGACACCCCGGGCTTCCTACCCGGAGTGGAGCAGGAGAAGATCGGCGTCATCAAGCGCGGCGGCCGGTTCATCTTCTCCTTCGTGGAGGCCACCGTCCCGAAGGTCACCGTGGTCATCCGCAAGTCCTACGGCGGCGGCTATGCCGTCATGGGGTCCAAACAGCTGGGCGCGGATGTGAATCTGGCCTGGCCCACCGCCCGGATCGCGGTCATGGGCGCGGAGAGCGCGGTGTCGCTCATCGGCGCCAAGACCCTGGCGGCGGCCGCGGAGCCGGAGCGCGCGGCCATGCGCAAGCAGATGATCGAGTTCTACAACGCCACCGTCGCGACGCCCTGGGTGGCGGCCGAACGCGGCTATATCGACGCGGTCATCGAGCCCGCCACCACCCGCCTGGAAATTCGGCGCGCCCTGCACCTGCTGCGCGACAAGAAGGCTCCGGGCAATCCCCGCAAACATCATCTGCTGCCGTTGTAGCGGCGCCTGTTTCGGCGGGTTCGGCGCGCGCCATTGCGGGATTCGACGCCGGCCATTGCGACCCGACCTCGTGTGTGAAAACATCTCATTTCAATTTCGCAAATGAGAGCTTGGGAGCGAAGCAGTAATGGCTACCCTTCGAATTCGGCACACGATCATCGGCGGCGCGGCCACCGCCGCGACCGCCCTGGCGGTCCTGTCCGCCGCACCGGCCGCCTCCGCACAGGTCACCGGGCTGTCGGCCGGGACCGGGCTGGCGCACACCAATACGACCTACACCCTGACGGCGTCGGTCGGCGGCTCGAACGCGGGCAGCCAGGTGGGCTTCTGGATCGGAAGCCCGTCCGGCGGCGCAGCCGTGTACATGGGCGCCTCTCCGGTGGATTCCACCGGTCACGCGACCTATCAGTGGACCCCGACGACGGCGGGTACGTACACGCTCATCGCGAGTGACGACGGCAGCAGCACCAGCAGCAACGCCCAGACCATCGGCATCAGCGTCACCGCGGTTCCGGTGGGCGGCATGGGCACCGGCAGCGCCTCGAAGATTCCGATCATCGGCGGCCTGCTGAGCGGCCTGCTGAGCCAGTTCGGCCTCGTCTGACACCGATTCGCCCCGTCTGGAGCCGGCCTCGCCCCGCTCACGGGCGGCTTGTTCAGGCGGCTCGCCGATTGCGCTGAATCTATCGGGTGACCCGTACAGATGTGAGAGCCTTCAGCTATGAGTACCTCACCCTTGGCGCTACTCGAAGGCGGGCCGGATGGCCTCGAAACGCGGATCGTCCCGATCACGCCACCGGGCGTCGAGTTGCGAGTGGCGTTCGGGGACGGGTACGAGCGCTACAAAGTGACGTCACGCTGGCAGGACACTCCGGAGGGGAGTCTGCCCGTCTACGAGTGGGTGGCACACGTGGACGTCAAGAAATAGCAACTGGAATTCGATAGGACCCGAAAGAGCAGTGGCCGCCCCCCCCCGCGCGGGGGGGCCCCCCCCCGCAACGGTGCCCGGGGCCGACACGCGCCCCGTACCCCGGGGCCCCCAACCCCCGCCGGGGCCCCCCGGGGGGGGGGCCAGCGCGGGGGGGGGGGGCATGGG
>NZ_JBHZAF010000002.1:380911-727172 GCF_042754085.1 Nocardia sp. NPDC059236 | reverse complement strand
CGGCGGCCCGTCTCCGCGTGGGGGGCACACGTGGCCGTCACCAAACCCCACCTGGAATCCGTTCGGCCCCGAAAGAGCAGTGGCCGCCCGCGACGTCGCGGGCGGCCACCGATCATCACGTGTCCCGGGTCAGAAGACGCGCATCTTCCCCGGTGACCAGAACCCGGAGCGGGTCACCACGTGGGTGTCGACCTGCGCGGGCTTGGGGAACTTGGCCTTGGCCGGGTCGGACGGATCCGGATAGAACGGCTCGTACTGCTCCAGGGAGCCCCAGTCGCGGGCGTAGTTGTCCTTCAGATAGGTCGGCACCGTCTTGGAGGCCGACAGCATCTCCGCCCAGCCCAGCGGACCGCCGAATTCCTCGGCCTGCCAGGTATTGGTGGAGCTGATGGCCAGCGGACGGTCGGGCAGGATGCGGTACTTGGGCGCTGCGTCCACCACACCGTTGCGGTGGTCGAACTGGTGCTGGCACGGGAACTGCAGACCCACGGCCCAGTCCAGCAGGATGGGCTGGGTGGAGCCCAGATAGCTGTTGAGCGACACCAGCTTCGGCACCCGAGGCGGGGTGAAGGCCAGCCACTGGTCGCCGATCAGGATCGGGTCGCGGGCGTAGATGCGGACCGCGTCGGCATTGTCGGGCAGCGCCGAGCGCGGGATGCGCAGGTTGCGCCAGGACGGGGCCGGTCCGACGTCGAGCGGGCGGTACTTGTCGAGGAAGGTGACGGTGCCGTCCGGGTTGTGGTGGCCGTACTCCAGGAAGATGTCCTGGCCGTAGGTCATATTGCCGGTGTCGTCGAACGACATCACGCGTCCGGCCGCCGAGATCACGATCAGCGGTGAGTCGTCCGAGCGCGGCGGCAGCTGGTACCAGCTGGAGGTGAGCTCGGCCGGCTGCTGCACGCCGTCCTGGTAGCTGCCCATGACCGGGGTGGTGGCCGGGTCCAGGCCGAAGGGCAGGGCCACGGTGGACCCGTTCACGCCCTGCGCGCCCTTGCCGCCGCCGGTGCCCGCGTTCTGGCCCTTCTCGAAGGCCGGGCCGACGGTCTGGGTGGAGGTGTTGCCGGTGCCCGGCTTCACCTCGACGCTGTCGGCGTCCAGCTTGTCGGCGACGCCGTTGGGGGAGAAGCCGACCGGGCTCTCACCGGCCAGCGGGTCGCCGTTCTGCGGCGGGTGGGCCGGATCGATGATGGGGGTCAGGTTGCCGCTGTTGACATTTCCCTCGACCAGCACGTCATTGGCGAGCCCGCAGGTGTTGCCGGTGACCGCGTCGATGTTCGAGCGCGCCAGCGAGTACGCCGGGTACTGCTGCACCGCGCCCTTGAGCAGCGACACCACTTCGAAAAGCACCATGAGCGCGGCGACCACGGTGAGCGGGATGGCGGCGAACTTGCGGATCCGCCGGCCGCGCTTGGTCTTGCCGCTCGCCATCGGCTTGGCGTAGCCCTCGCGCAGCGACTGCCAGGCCACCACGGCCAGCGCCAGCCCGAACAGCACCAGCATCAGGGTGTTGGACTGGAAGCCGTGCAGGGAGACGGTCTTGTCGAACCACGGCACGCCGTAGCTGGAGACGTACCAGTAGCCGTTGATGCCGGAGAAGGCGACGGCGAGGGTGAAGAGCAGCCCGGCCAGGAACACCGACCGGTTCTTCCGGGAGCGAAGTGCGGTGGCGGACACGGCGACCGCCGTCACCGCCGCCAGCGAACCCGCGATGCCCGCGTACGAGCCGAAGTGGTGGGTCCACTTGGTCGGGTTGAACATCATGAAGAAGATGGTTCCGAAGACCACGCCCATGAGCCGCCAGGTCGGCGCGCTCGCGATGCCCGGCACCTGCCGCCGGCGCAGCAGCACCAGCATGGTGGTGATCAGGCACAGGATCATGAGCAGGAAGGCGAAGCGTCGCGCCAGCGAGCCGTCCACGGTCTCGACGAACAGGTAGTAGTAGCGCAGGTAGTCCTCGTACCAGGCCAGATTCGGCCCGGTCACCTGCCGCACCCGGTTCGCCTCCATGATTCCGGCGAAGGTCTGATCGGCGAAAACTGCCACCAGCACCAGGAATCCGGCCGCCGCGATGGGGGCGAGCAGGGCCAGATCGCCGAACTGCTTGCGCCGCCGCACCACGATCCGCATCAGCGGCCGGATGCCGGCGAGCAGCGCCGCCACACACATCAGACCGGTCGGCGCCGCCGCCAGCGTGAACGCCGCCACCAGCACCGCGACCGCGGCGGGCAGCAGGCGTGAGGTGGCGATGGCCCGCTCGATGGAGACCCAGGTCAGCAGCGCGCCCAGGGCCACGATCGGCTCGGAGCGCAGGCCGTTGTCGTAGGGCAGCCAGAAGGCCAGGAACACCAGACCGCCGGTCCACAGCGCGACCTGGGACTTCGCCACCGCATTGCCCAGTCGCGGCACCACCTCGCGGCTGATGACCAGCCAGCACAGGATTCCGCAGAGCAGCGCGGGAATCCGCACCCACGGGCTGGCGGTGGAGACCTCGGCGAAGGCCTGGATGACGTAGTAGTACCAGCCGAACGGCGCCTCGGGCACGCCGAACCAGCGGAAGTAGTTGGCCAGGTAGCCCGCGTGCGGGGCCGCCCGCACCATGGTCAGGATGTAGCCGTCGTCGGAGGTGTTGGCGCCCACGAAGTGCCACAGCAGCAGGGTGCCGATGAT
The DNA here is from genome assembly GCF_042754085.1 of Nocardia sp. NPDC059236. Lineage (NCBI taxonomy): Bacteria > Bacillati > Actinomycetota > Actinomycetes > Mycobacteriales > Nocardiaceae > Nocardia > Nocardia sp. NPDC059236. The sequence continues at coordinate 724,505 of NZ_JBHZAF010000002.1, read as the reverse complement.
GCCGCCGTCCGCCCAGGTCGGCTTCAGCCAGTGCGCCGGCAGGATGCGCCGGTGCCCGCGGCCGTCACTGGTGTCCAGCACCGCCAGCGCGCCCATGGCCAGCAGGGTGAGCAGGACCGCGGCGATGATGGCCACCAGCTTGATGACCGTCGGCGAGGAGGAGAACCGGGAGTCCACGGTCATGTGGAACGAAAGGCCCGCCGGCACGCCGCCTTTCATATCGGTGAACACGCCCACCACCTGGGGGCGCAGATCGCCGAGCAGGCGGCCGTCCACGGGCACGGTGACCAGTTCCCGTCCGCCGTCCGCGGTGGGCTTCTCGACGGTGCGGGTGACGCCCTCGAAACTGGCGTAGGTCTGGGTGCTGTCGGAGGTGATGACCAGCTGCGAGCACTGGCTCATCTCGGCGCGGGTGGCGCTGGCCACCACGGCATTCCGGTCCAGCACGTCCACGCTCTCGCCGGAGACGCGGACGAACAGGGCCTCCAGGTCCGCGCCCTTGCCCTGCGGCGGCGCCGTTGCCAGCAGGATGCCGCCGCGCGGATCCAGTTGCTGGACCGCGGAACACGGGATGGTGGCGTTCGCGTCTATGGGCACCTGCGACATCAGTGCCGCCTGCACCGGATCGAGCGAGCCGCCCTGTGGCCAGCTCACCTCGGCCTGGGTCTGCTGTACCGGCAGGAACGGCGTCGCCAGCGCGAACAGCGCCCCGAGCATGCCCGCGACGATCGCTATGAGCTTCGCGAAGCGATAGTCGCGCGGCGTCGCGGGGGCGGTCGCCGGGGGATTCGGCTTTGTCAGTACAGCGGAGGCGTCTGGCACGGTTGCTGATGGTATCTGTCCCCGCTGAGAGTGGCGCTGTTCACTGCGGCAGTGCCGCACGCATACTCGAGATCATCGGAAATGCCCGCCCGAAGCAGTGCTTCGATCGGGCATTTCCGGTGGTTGCTACTTGACCTTGATGGGCGAATCCTTGGCCAGGCCGGAGCGGGACCGGACGGTGACGTCCAGGGTCGGCTCGAAGTTCGCATCCGGGACATAGGGGGTGAACTTCTCGAGCGAGCCCCAGTCCCGGCTCCAGTCGTGATTCAGGTACGACGGCCGGGTCTCGGACTTGAGCAGCAATCCCGTCCAGCCCAGCGGGCCGCCGCCGATGTCGTCCTGCCAGGCATTGGAGGCGTCCTGGCCGACGCGGTCCGGCAGAATGCGCCATTCGGGCACCTCGGCCACGCCGTCGTGGTGATCGAAGGGGCGCTGGCACGGGAAGGCGAGGCCGACGTGCCAGTCCTCCAGCACCGGAGCGCTGTCGCCGACAAGGGAATTCAGGGTCTGCAGCCGGGGCAGCCGGGGCGGGGTGACGGCCAGCCACTGGCGCGGGGTGATGTCGGCGTCATTGAGCACCAGGCGAATCGCATTGGCGCCCGCGGGAATCTGGTCCAGCGGGACGCGCAGGTTGCGCCAGGACGGGCTGGGGCCGATATCGATCGGCCGGATTCGCCCGGTGTTCGTGACAGCGCCCTGGGCGTCGCGGGTGCCGTACTCGACGAACAGGTCCTGCCCGTAGGTCTCCACACCGTCCTTGTTGAAGGACCGGATGCGCCCCGCGGCCGTCACGACCAGCACCTTGTAGGCGGGATAATTGCGGAGAGTGCTCAGCTTCTCCGCGTTGTACCACTGGGTGGTGAGCTTCGAAACCTGCTGCTCGCCATCGGAGTAACTGCCCTCGACCGGGGTCTTGGCCGGGTCCAGGCCGAAGGGCAGGGCGACGGAGCTGCCGTTGATGCCGGTCTCTTCGCTCTTGCCGCCGCCGGTGCCCGCGCCGGTGGTCTTGGACGTCTTGTTGCCGGACTTCTCGTTCACCGAGTTGGCCCCGCCGGTGACCGTCTCCTCCGCGTCCGCGGTGAGGTCGGAGGCGACGCCGTTGGGCGTGAATCCGGTGCTCTCGGCGGACAGGCCGTCGGCGTCGGATCCGGTCCACGGGTGCAGCAGCGAATCGGCGGTATCGGTCTCCACCAGCACCTCGTTGGCCAGTGCGCACGAATCACCCTGCAGCGAACGCAGATTCGACTCCGCGATGGAGTAGGCCGGGTACTGGCCGACGGCCGCCTTGGCCAGCGACAGCACCTCGAACAGCACCAGCACGGCCGCCGCGATGGTGAGCGGCATGCTGGCGAACTTGTCGAAGCCGCGCGCCGGTTTCGGCTGCGTGTACGGCTCGCGGAAGTGCTGGTATGCGGCGATGAGCAGGCACAGCACCGCCAGGCCCAGGAACAGCGTGGAGAAGCCCTTGCCGGCGATGAGCGGCGCCTTGTCGAACCATGGCACGCCGTAGCTGGACACGTACCACCAGCCGTTGGGCCCGGTGAAGGTCATGGCCAGCAGGAAGAACACCGCGGCGGTGAACAGCGTCCGGTTGCGCGGCGAGCGAATACCGTTGAGCCCCACCGCGACCGCGGCCAGCGCTGCCACCGAGCCGGCCAGTCCGGCATACACGCCGAAGTGGTGGGTCCACTTGGTGGGCGTGAACATCATCAGGAACAGCGACATGAAGATGATGCCCAGGATCCGCGCCGACGGCCCGCGCGAGGTCCCGGGGATGCGGCCGTTCTTGCGCAGCATCACCATCACGCATACGCCCAGGCACAGCAGCATGGCCAGGATGCCGAAGCGGCGGGCCAGCGAGCCGTCGGGGGAGAGCATGAGCAGCGCGTCCCAGCGGGTGCGCTCGTCGAACCAGGCCACATTGGGGCCGATGAGTTTGCGTACCCGGGTCGCCTCCATGACCGAGGCGAGGGTCTGATCGCCGAAAACCACCACCAGCACCAGGGTTCCGGCGGCCACGCCGGGCGCCAGCAGCGCGCCGTAACGCACCAGCCACGATCCCCGGCCCTTGGCGCGCTTGATGACGACCATGAGCACCGGCCGCGCGCCCGCGATGAGCGCCGCGATGCAGATGAGCCCGGTCGGCCCGGCGGCCAGCGAGAAGGCCGCGATCAGCACGCCCACGGCGGCGGGCAGCAAACGCCCGGTGGCAACGGCCCTTTCGATGGAGCACCAGGTCAGCAGCGCGCCCGCGGCGATGAGCGGCTCCGGGCGCAGGCCGTTGTCGTAGGGCATCCAGGCGGCCAGGAACACCAGTCCCGCGGTCCAGATGGCGATGGTGTCGCGTCGCACCCGTGAACCCAGGCGCGGCAGCACTTCCCGGCTGATGACCAGCCAGCACACGATGCCGGCCAGCAGTGCGGGCAGGCGCATCCACGGGCTGGAATCGCTGATCTGGGTCATCCAGGCCAGCACCTCGTACGGCCAGCCGAAGGGCGCCTCGGCCACCCCGAACCAGCGGTAGTAGTTGGCCATGTAGCCCGAAACCTTCGAGGCCCGAGCCATATTCAGGATGTAGCCGTCATCGGAGGTATTGGCGCCGATGATGTGCCACACCACCAGCGTGCCCAGCACCGCGACGTCGGCGAGCCGCACCCGCCACCAGTGCGCGGGCAGGAATCGGCGCGGCTTACGGCCGTCGGAGGTGTCCAGCAGGTGCAGCGCGTAGAGGGCGAGCAGGGTGAACAGCACCGCCCCGAGCGTCGCGATGCGCTTGAGCCAGGTCGGGCTGGAGGTGAAGCGCGCGTCGATATCCACGGTGGCGGAGGCGCTCCCGAGCTGATCCCGCTTCAGATCGGTGAACAGGCCCACCACCTGCGGCCGGGTGTCCCCGCCGACCCGGCCGGCGAAGGGCGTGCCGTCCTGGCGGTGCACCCCGGCGAATTCGACCCGGGTCTCGGCGGCGTCCGAGTGCACGGTGATCGCCGTGCAGTCCTGGATCTCCGCCGCCGGCGCACTGAGCAGCGGAATCAGCCGCACCAGCACCGATACCGTGCGTCCCTTGCCGGGCTCGTCGGTGACCTTGACGACCAGGCCCTTCGACTCGGCCTGCCCCGAGGCCGCGGGCACGGTCGAGAACAGCGTGCCGGTCGGCAGTTCCCGCAGCACCTGGCACGGCAGGCTCACGTCCAGGCTCAACGGCACGTACGACACCAGCGGCGCCGCGACGTCGGCCGTATCCCCTTGCGGCCAATGCAGTGTCGGCCGGTCCTGGTTCACCGGCAGGATCGGCGTGATCACCGCCAGCAGGAATCCGAGTAACCCGGACACCAGGGCGAGGATGCGGGTGCGGTGGAACGCTCGGGAGTCTGCGTGCACGAGCACCGACTCTATCCATCGCGCGCGCGGCGGCTGCACATCTCCCGGCGTTCCGGCCGCCTCGAACGGGCTGACCTGTAGCCGAATCGGCGGATGTCCGTCAGGATGGTTGTTATCCGAACTGGGCGTGGGGCCGGGCCGGAAGACGAAGAGGAAGCATGACCGAGCTGCGACCTGGCGAAATCATCGCCGGGTATGTGATCGCGCGGCGAATCGGGGCCGGGGGTTCGGGCGTCGTCTACGCGGCGCGGCATCCGCGGTTACCCCGGCTGACGGCCCTCAAGATCTTGAAGCGGGACGATGTCGCCGAGGACGACGAGGTCTGGCGGCGTTTCGAGCGCGAGGCCGATATCGCGGCCCACTTCGACCACCCCAATATCGTGCAGGTCTACGACCGCGGCGTCGCCGAGAACCAGTTCTGGATCTCCATGCAGTACATCGACGGTGTGGATGCGGCTGAACTGCACCATGTTTCGCCGGATCGGGGCCTGCGCATCGGTGCCGAGATCGCTGCCGCACTGGATTACGCGCACGGCAAGGGTGTCCTGCACCGGGATGTGAAGCCCTCCAACATCCTCATCGCCGATCCCGACAGCGGCCGCCCCGAGCGCGCCCTGCTCACCGACTTCGGCATCGCCCGGCTGCGCGACGAGACCACCAAACACACCCATACCGGAAATATCTCCGCCACTTTCGCTTTCGCATCACCGGAGCAGGTGAGCGGTCTGCCGGTGGGCCCGCGCTCGGACCAATACTCGCTGGCCTGCACACTTTTCGTGCTGCTCACCGACCGCCGGCCCTTCCGTGCCGACAATCCGCTGGGCTGGGTGCACGCCCACACCCGGGAGCGGCCGCTGCGCCCGAGCGAGGTGAATCCCGAGCTGCCGGCGGCCCTGGACGAGGTCTTCGACCGGGCCCTGGCCAAGGATCCGGAGGACCGCTTCGACAGCTGCGCGGATTTCGCCTACGCCGCCACCCAGGCGTACTACTCCGATCCGGCCCTGGCGGTGACCGCCGCGGCCGGTCTGCTGCCGCATCCGCCGCCCCGGCACCTCCGGAGCTGGGGCCGGAAACCGCTGTGGCAGCGCGTCTTACACCGGCGCCTCCTGGTCCCGGTGGCGGTGGCCGCGGTGACGGCCGCGGGCGTGGGTTTCGCACTGCACCAGGGCGATTCGCCACCGGCCCGATCCGGGCCGGGCCTGGTGCCGGACACGTTCGTGGGCACCTGGCTGGCCACCGAGGGGCAGACCAACTACCGGCTGACCGTGCAGCAGGCCAAGATCGGCGATCCGGTGCTGTCCAATCGCGTCGACGGCGTGCTGCCCGACGGTGCACCGTTCCATTGTGAATTCTCCGCGCCACTGGACCGGGTGCCGCACGAGGGCGACCGCCTCATCATCGGCACCTCCGAGATCGTGGTCCGGGAGCCGGCCAATGCCTGCCGCGCCAACGGTCCCACCACCCTCACCCTGCTGCCCGACGGGCGGATCAGCCGCAAAACCGATGTGAGCGGGCTGATCACGTACAGCAGTGCGGATACGCTGGTCTCGTCCTGGGGGCGCGACGACGCCGCCATCGCCCGCGCCTTCCCCAGCCTGGTCGGGCAGCTCGCCTCCACCGGCACCGCGGTGGGCTGGCAGGGCGGATCCTGCCGGCCCCGGGATCCGGGTCCGGGCGAGGCGGCCCAGGGCGCGCATCGCGTGCTGTGCAATGGCGACGACGGCACCGGCCAGGTGCACTTCGACGTCTTCGACTTCGACACCCGGCCGGGCAGTTCCGTCGCCGCGATCTTCTTCGGCAACAACGCCCACGTCACCACCCGCACCCACGAGGACGTGGCGGGTGCATTGACCGTCACCACGGCTGCCGGCGTGGATCCGGCCGCCACCCAGGACACCGACGCCCATCGCGCGCTCGCCGCCGTCTCCTTTCCCGACGGTGATCCGAGATCGCGCTTCGTCATGGTGCTGCGCTGGCCCGGGCACACGGTGAACAGCCTCCTGACCGACTGGCTCGAAAGGGCTCCCCTGAAGTAGGTAGGTGCGCGACCATGGCCGATCTGAAGCCGGGCGAGGAGATCGCCGGATACGTCATCGAACGCTGGATCGGGGCCGGGGGTTCGGGCACCGTCTATGCCGCGCGGCATCCCCGGCTACCGCGCCTGGCCGCCCTCAAGGTCTTCAACCGGGACGAGGTGACCGCCGACGCCGAGGGCTGGCGGCGTTTCGAGCGGGAGGCCGACATCACCGCCCGCTTCGACCATCCGAACATCGTGTCGGTGTACGACCGCGGCCTCGACGACGGACGCCTGTGGATCGCCATGCAGTTCGTGGAAGGCCCTGATGCGGACAGTCTTTCGGGCCTGGCCCCCGAGCGGGCGCTGCGCGTCGGCGGCGGCATCGCCTCCGCGCTGGACTACGCGCACGGCAAGGGCGTGCTGCACCGGGATGTGAAGCCGTCGAACATCATGCTCTCCCCGGCCGAGGACGGCCGTCCGGAACGGGCCCTGCTGACCGATTTCGGCATTGCCCGGCTGCGTGACGAGACCACCCACGTCACCAAGACCGGGGATATCTCCGCGACCTTCGCCTTCGCCTCGCCGGAGCAGGTGTCGGGCCGCTTCCTGGATCCGCGCACCGATCAATACTCGCTGGCCTGCACGCTTTTCGTGCTGCTCACCGGATCCCGGCCGTTCCTGGCCACCGATCTGGCGGGGCTGATCTACGCGCACACCAGCACGCCGCCCCTGCACGTCACGCAGGTACGCCCCGATCTGTCGGCGGGCTTCGACGCCGTCTTCGACCGTGCGCTGGCCAAGCATCCGGACGAAAGGTTCCCCAGCTGTATGGATTTCGCCGAGGCCGCCTGGGCGGCGTGGCGAGTGGCGACCACACCTACCGTGCTGACCGCGCCGCCGACCGTGCTGACCACGCCGCCGATCGGCTTCGTCACCGATCCGGCCGCGCTGCGTTCGCCCCGCACGGATCCGACGGTGCTGCGTTCCCCGCACACCGATCCGGCCCTGCTGCGTTCGCCCCGCACCGATCCGACCGTGCTCGGTCCCGGGCGCTACTACACCGAGCCCGGCGCACCCGCGTACGGCGTGGCCTACGGTGCGAGCACCGGATCGTTCGAAGACGCCGCGCCACACCGGCATCGGGTCCCGGAACCGGCGCGGACCGGGTCCGGGGTGGGCCGCGGCGTGCTCACCGGGCTGCTGGCGGTGCTGGCCGCGACCGTGATCGCGGGTGGCGCGATCCTGGTGACGGTGGATCTGGAGAGCCACGGAAGAACAAGTGGCGCACCGGTGTCCGCGTCGGTGCCGACCGTGGCGACCGCGGTGCCCACCGGCGGGCAGACCCCGGTCGCCGCCGTGCCGCCCTCGACTCTCGCGGGCCGGGTGCCGGGCGACTTCATCGGTCAATGGGCGGGCACCAGCGACGCCAATGCCGACGACTACCGCCTGGTCATCCGGCAGGGCAACCTGAACGACGATGTGGTGACCTCCACGGTGCTGCGCGACAATCGGCCGATCTGCGTCTTCGACTATCGCCTGCTGGGCGTTCCCGGCACCGGCGACATCACGGTCGGCGCCGGCACCCTCGTCTCCGGCGGCTCCGGCTGCAACCCGCAGAGCACCCACGAATTGCTGCTGAGCAATGGCAGGATCACGCGCGCGCTCTCGACCAGCGGCTACGTCACCTACACCCGCGTCGGCTGACTACGCCGGAGCGCTCGCACCCACCAGGTCGCGCACGTCCCAGAGCCAGACGCCGTCGACGTATCGGGCGGGGAAGCCGATCAGCTGGTCGACGGTCAGGCGCAATGTGTCGCTGTTGTCGGTGGGCGGCAGCACCACCACGTCGGCCCGCCAGTAGCGCAGATCGGCCAGCGCCTGCGCCCGGGCGGCGTCGTTCACCACCGGAATCGTGTTGGACCGCTGCGCCTTCATCAGCAGGCTCGCGGTGGGCCGGTCGTCCGGGCCGTAGCGGCCCTTCTTCGAGGTGCCGGTCGGGCCGACGAAATAGCCTCCCGCGAGCGGGAATTCGAAGCCGGAGTCGGCCTGCCAGTGCAGCGCGCGGGCGTCCGGCGGGGTCGGCGGCGGCGCGACCACCACCGAACCGTGCGAAACGTATTGGCGCACCGTGCCGTCCGCGAAGAAGTCCGGGGTGGGCGGGCGCTGCACCGCGGGCAGGATGGTCGGGGTGAGCGGCAGCAGGGCGAAGGCCAGCGCGCCGAACAGCGCCAGCGGCCGCCAGTCGGTCGCCGAGACCTTCCAGTAGTCCAGGGCGCGCTGGGTGGCCAGCGCCAGGATCAGGGCGATGGCCGGAATCGCGGCCATGGTGAAGCGCGACTCCAGCACCGAATTCAGCAGCGGCACATCCTCGAGCCGCTTCCACGGCAGGGTGATGCCGGTGTTGTGATGGCCGATCATCAGGGTCGCGCCCAGCGACAGCACGGTGAACGCCACGATCACCGCGGCGGCCGCGCGCACCGCCCGCTCCCGCCACATGAGCGCCACGGCCACCGTGACCACGATCCACAGCGGCCAGCCGAAGTACGAATTCTCCTCGGTCGGATTGATGGCCACGTTCTGCCCGTGCGAGAACATCCGGCCCAGCGACTCGGACGGGAACTGGAACAGCGCCTCGAGATCGTTGTTCATCGGCCCGTGCTCGATGGACCGGTAGGACTGCGGTCCGAAGAACTGCCACCACAGCGGAATCTCGGTGAGCGCCACCGTGATCAGCGCGGCCAGCAGCACCGTCGGGGTGATGGCGCGCAGCGCGCGCCACCCGGTGCGCGGGGTGTGCAGGTGGTAGACGAGTGCGAAGACGCCGAAGGACAGCGCGAAGATGAGCAGCGGCTCCTCGCCCAGGGCGATCTGGAGGGCGACCAGCAGGCCCAGCATGACGGCGTCGCGATTGCGCCGCGCCTTGCGTACCTCGCGGGTGAGCTCCGCGCGCCGGGCCATCCGGATCAGCTGCAGCACGATCAGCGGAAGCAGCGCCAGCACCACGAAATTCGGGTGTGCGTTGGCGTGCGAGATCATGGCCGGGGCGAAGCCGCAGAACAGACCGCCCACGGCCGCCGCGAATTTCGACGCCACCAGTTCCCGCGAGAACAGCCAGTACCAGGCGAACGCGGTCCCGAACAGGCCCACGGTGAGCACCAGCACGAAGGTGACGGTCGGCCCGAACATCAGGGTGACCGGGGTGAGCGGCACGCCGACGCCGAACATGGCGGTATTGGCCATCATGTTCACGCCGTCGGGATAGTTCTGCAGCAGGGAGCCCAGCGGGTTCTCCAGATGCGCGACATTGTGGGCGGTGACCGCGAAGAACCACTCCCACATGGTCTGATCCTGGCCGCTCTTGATCAGGTAGCCGCGATCGGTGTGCAGCCACTGACCCGACAGCACCAGCACCGCCAGCGACAGATAGGCCGCGGCGACGATCAGATCGGCGCGGGCCAGCCGGATGCGGCGGGCGACGCGCTGTGGCCGAGAAAGCTTGGGGCGAGCCGTTTCCGGGGCGGCGTGGTCGAGAACCGCTACCGCCGAACCGCCGTCGTCCCCCGGGCTGGATGCCCACCCCTGTGTCACGCGCAAACTCCTCGGTGCCTTGCAACGCAAACTCTTGGGTGCCTTGCAATCAGCGGCCCACGCTACCGCGTTCGACTGAGATTGCACCGGCAAGTCATGCAGTTATCCACAGAAACCGGTGTTTATCCACAGAAACCGGAGGGTTTCTGTGGATAAGTGATCCTGGTCTCGCACAGGTGTTCAGACACGCACAACCAGGGTGAACGGACCGATATTGGTGATCCGATAGTGCGCGTCGTCGAACAGCGCTTTGGGGAAGGACACTGTGAACCGCTTCACATTCGGGTCGTTCGGGTACACGTCCTGCGAGAGCCGCAGCGTGTAGTCGTCGCCCGAACGCCGGAACAGGAAGGCATCCGGCGCACGCCAGCGGCACTGGTTCAGCGCGTCGGTCAGCTCCTGCGGCGTCTTCAGCGTGCTCCAGCGCTGGATTTCGGCGGTGCGCGCCGCGAAGTCGGCCAGCGGGTTCGCGTAATGCGAAGTGAGAGCCTGGAATCCGTAGTACGGGTAGATGGCCAGGAAGCTGGTGTCCGCGGTGAGCACCACGCTGGCGTCACGCGGCCGGCCGGTCTGCTCCAGCAGTGTCGCGTCGACCTCGCGGTAGTTCGACACCGCCGACGGCGGCCGCGTGTCGGCGCGGAAACCATTGCCGTCGGTATCGGTGTAGGCGGTGGTGATCTCCGCCGCCAGCACCGTCGGAATGCCCTGGCTGAACCCGATCGCACCGGCCACCGCGACCGCCGCCGCGGCGATCCGGAACCGCCCGGGCTCGTTCAGCGCCTGGTAGATCGCCCGCGCGCCCTCGGCGAAGGCGAACACGCCGGCGGCCGACAGCAGTGCCAGGAGCGGGGATTCGAGCCGGAACGACAGCAGCGTGGTCCCGGCCGCAGTGGCGGCCATGGACAGCAGACACCACAGATAGATGGCGACGACGCCGATGCCGAGCGCCTGTGCACGACGCGAACTCGCCGCCCGCAGCACCAGCCAGATGGTCCCGGCCAGACAGAAGACGCCGAGCAGATTGAATTCGGTCATCGGCAGCGGCAGCCGTGAGCCCGTCTCGGGCAGGTAGTGGAAGGCGGAGCCCGAGCCGAGAGATGCTTTGCCGGACAGGAACTTCAGCAGGAACGGCGTCCACACGGTGAGCGCCAGCAGGCCCGCAACCGCGCCGATTCCGATGAGCCGTACCAGGATCGGCATGATCGCCCGCCAGGTGTGCCGTGCCCGGATCGAGAGTCCCGCGGCGATCACCGCCATGAGGCACACCGCGAATACCGCGACACCGAAGTACAGGCTGTAGAAGCTGGCGGCGAGCCCGAGGAACAGGCCGGTACCCAGCACCGCTCCCCACCCGCCCGCGGTCGGTTCCGCCGCATCGCCGCCGACCTCGGCGGGCCGGTGCAGCGCACCCCAGGCCAGCACCAGCGCGGGTCCGAGCAGCAAGGTGAGCACCGCGCTGTACGCCTCGGGAGAGCCGTAGGCGAGGGTCACCGCGGTGGTCGCGGCGGCGACAGCCACCGCCCAGTCCGCCCGGATCAGGTTGGACCACAGCACAAGAGCGACAACCGCCGCCACTGCCAGGCCGATGATCGCGAAGGGCTTGAACGCCTCCCACCCGGCCATCCCGGTCAGACTGGCGAACCGGCCCCCGATCCAGAACCAGCCCGCGGGGTAGAACGGCGGCAGGTCGATGTAGTTCATGTCGTGCAGTGCCGCGCTGTCGGTCAGCCGCGTCAGATACTGCGTCCGGAACTCCTGGTCCACGGACATCCCGAACAGGTACAGCTTCGTCGCGGCCAGCGGCATGCCCAGCGTCACGGTCACGAAGGCCGAAAGCCCGGCCCAGGACAGCACTTTCGCCAGCCGGAGCCACCTGTGCAACCGCAGCAGTACCACTGCGACCACCAGCACGGCCAGGGCGACCACCTGCCCCACGGTGGTGAGCGCGCGAGTCACATTGGAGGAGTTGAAGGCCGGCCAGTGCACGGTCGCGAACGCCTCGAGCCCGACCGCAGCCACCACGCCCGCCACCACCGCGGCGAGCACCGCCTCGCCGACAGCCCCACCGGCCTGCCGCGCCAGCACCCCCATCCGTCCGCTCGCCCGCTCGCTCATCCGAACCCTGCCTCCGCATTCGTGTCCATGGACCGCGCGCCAGCCTAGCCAGTGCGGTGCACGCGAACCCGACCGCCGGGCCCAACCACCGATGTCCGGGGTCTTCGGGCCGGAACGGCGCATGCCGCGCCCGGGTGCCGGACGCGGCATGCGTATCGGTGCGAGAACGTGTCGCCTAGATGGGGAGGCGGCGGAAGATCGGGCGCGGCACGTGGCGCAGGATCATCATGACGTAGCGGAAAACGCCCGGGGCCCAGACGATTTCCTTGCCCTTCTCGGAGGCGGCGACCGCGAGGAGGGCGACGTCCTCCTTGTTCACGGTGAGCCCGTTCTCCTTGGCGTGCGCGGAGAGCCGGGTGCGCACCATGCCGGGGCGGATGACCGTGACCCGCGGACCGAACTTCGCGACCGCCTCGCCGAGACCCAGGTAGAAGCCGTCCAGGCCGGCCTTGGTGGAGCCGTAGACGAAGTTGAACCGGCGCACGCGCTCACCGGCGACCGAGGACATGGCCAGGATGCGGCCGAAGCCCTGCGCCTTCATCTTCTCGCCGAGCAGCACGCCGACGGAAACCGCCGCCGTGTAGTTGATCTCGGCCATCATGACGGCCTTGCGCTGGTCCTGCCAGAAGATCTCGCCGTCACCGTCGATGCCGAACGCGACGATGGCCACGTCGACGTCACCGTCCGCCCACGCCGCGTCGATCACGGCCGGGTGGCTGTCGGTGTCGAGCGCGTCGAAGTCGATGACCTGCACTTCGGAGGCGCCGGCGGCCTTCATCTGCGACACGGCGTCCTCGCGCAGCGGGTCACCGGGCAGGGCGGCCAGGATGATGCGCGCGGGACCCTTCTTCAGGTACTCGGCGCAGATCGCCAAGCCGATCTCCGAGGTGCCGCCCAGCAGCAGAATGGATTGCGGGTTCCCTACCGCATTGATCACTGAAGCTCCAGCCTTCTCGCCATATCGGACATGAAAACGCCTGTGGGATCCACACTTCGGCGGATCTTGATCCACTCGTCGATCCGCGGGTACATCTTGTGGAAGGTCTCCGCGTCGGTCCGTGAATCCTTGGCAGTGTAGATACGGCCACCGAACTCGAGGACGCGGCGGTCGAGTTCACGCACCAGTTCATTGAGGCCCGGTCGAATCGGGAAGTCGAAGCAGGTGTTCCAGCCCTCCATCGGAAAGCTGAGCGGAGCCTGGTTCCCGGGGCCGAAGAACTTCAGCACATTGAGCGCGGAATGATGGCCGGACGCCTGGATATCGATGATGATCTTGGTGAATTCGTCGAGGGCCTCGGGCGGCACCACGAACTGGTACTGCAGGAATCCCTTCGAGCCGTAGGCCCGATTCCACTCCGAGATCACATCCAGCATGTGGTAGAACTGCGTCAAGTTCATCAGCTTGCCGGTGTAGTTGCCGCCGAGCGCGTAATACGCCTCGCCGACCATGCCCAGCGTGAACTTGTTCACCGCGAAACTCGGGAAGATATCCGGCACCGTCAGCAGATTCGGCGCATCGAACTTCAGCGGATTCTTGCGCAGCTTCTTCGGCAGCTCATCGAGCTTCGCCAGCCGTCCGCGAGACACATTGGCGCGTCCCAGTTTCGGCGGCCCGGAGATCACATCGAACCAGGTGGAGGAGTAGGTGTAGTTGGCCTCGGACCCGTCCTTGTGGACCGCGATCGTCTCGTCCAAGTCGACGGTCTTGATGCCGTCGGAGATGAAATAGGCCGTCTCGGTCGGCGTCATCTCGATGGTGGCACGCAGCACGATGCCGGTCAGGCCATTGCCGCCGACAGTGGCCCAGAACAGCTTGGCGTTCTTCTTCGGCCCGATGGTCTGCACCTTGCCGTCGGCGGTGAGCAGATCGATGGACCGCACGTGATTGCCGAAGCTGCCCGCGCTGTGGTGGTTCTTGCCGTGGATGTCCGAGCCGATGGCCCCGCCCACGGTCACCTGCCGGGTGCCCGGCAGCACCGGAACCCAGAGGCCGAACGGCAGCGCCGCCTTCATCAGCTGGTCGAGGCTGACGCCCGCGTCCACGTCCACCAGCCGGGAGTCCCGGTCGATGCGGTGGATGCGGTTGAGTGCGGTCATGTCGACGACCAGGCCACCCGCGTTCTGGGCGTGATCACCGTACGAACGGCCGAGGCCGCGGGCGATGACGCCGCGACGCAGGTGCGCGGGCTTGGAGTCGTTGTCCTCCGCGACCATGGCGACCGCCTTGGCGATCAGCTCCGGGTCATCGGTGGAGAGCACTTCCGACGTGGTGGCTGCGGTGCGACCCCACCCGGTCAGGCGCCGGGTCTGCGTCGGCAGGTCGAACGAACCCGGTGACGCCGTGCCCGCTGTGTCTTTGCCTACGACGGGGCCCTCGCCTGCCGAGCTGGGCTCGGGGGCGGCCGCGGTGGTGGTCTGAGCTTTCGTGGACATCGGCATAGAGGCTACAGGCATAACCGTCTCGAGGCTTGTGTCCTTTGTCCCGGGCATTACTCTTCTGCGTTGTGACCGCGGAACCCCATCTGCCCCTGCCGCCCGAGCTGCCCCTCGTCGATGAACCGGGTGGTACGGAGGTTGATCTCAAGACGCAGATCATCCGATTCGCGGTCACCGGTGGCCTGTCCGCCATCGTCGACTTCGGCCTGTACACGCTGCTGTTCAAGCTGGTCGGACTGCCGCTGCCGGTGGCCAAGTCGATCAGCTTCATCGCGGGCACGACCACGGCCTACCTGATCAACCGGCGCTGGACCTTCCAGGCCGAGCCGAGCCGCAAGCGCTTCATCGCGGTGGTGCTGCTGTACGCGGTGACCTTCGCGCTGCAGGTCGGCATCAACCAGCTCTGCTATTACGCGCTGCCCGATGCGTGGTGGCGGATCTGGCTCGCCTTCTGCGTCGCGCAGGGCACCGCCACCGTGATCAACTTCATTGTCCAGCGCGCGGTGATCTTCAAGATCAACTAGGCAGCGCTGAGGTCAAGACTCGACCAGGGCGTTGGTCTCTTCCTTCGCCCGGAAGTAGTCGCCGCCCTTGGCGCGCACATTGTCGGTACCCCACTGGCGCTGCTCGCGCTGGGCCGGGACCAGGTGCGGAATGTGCTTGCGGCAGTGGATGTAGGCCTCCTCCACATCCACCACCACCCAGCGCTCCGGAATGCGGCCCCGGGTATCGGCCGGCAGGTCGGGGACGCAGCGGCGCATGAGCGCGTCGTCCACGATGCGCGCGGTGCCATTGAGGTGCAGGCCGATCAGGTCGTGCACGAAATCGATCATGAGAATGCCGACGTGGGGGTTCTCGAGAATATTGCCGAGGCTGGCCATGACGCCGTTGCCGCGGTATTCGGGATAGGCGACGGTGCGCTCGTCGATCACGTGCAGGAAGCCCGCTTTGCCGGCGCGGAAGCTGGCATCGCATTCACCGTGCTTGTCGGAGGTGGCGATGAAGGCCATGTCCATGCGCCGGATGAAATCGATCATGTGGGTATTGAGCCGATCTCGCACCTGATCGGAGTAGAAGCGTTGTGCCCGTTCCTCGGTACCGTATCGCTCCTGCAGTTCCCGTTCGCCGTCGCTGCCGTTTCTGATACCGGGCATCGTGCGCCCCCTTTGGTAGCTGAATACCGGATGGAAGAGGCTCGGCCACGAACTTCGGCCATCCGAAATCCTATACGGTTTAACTATTTTCGTGTGGCAAATGCGTGAACCGGCGTATCTGCCCTGGTGGGGCTTCCTCGACTGTTGCCGGACAAACCTTCCCGGGGGAGGATCCTCCCGGATGAAAGGGCCCACAAGGGACCTTCGGCCCTTAGCTGCGGGGATGCTGCTCGTCGTTCCGGACCGCAGGAATGCGAGATCCCCAGGGGGCGAGGGGATTTCGCATTCCTGATTTGTCCATTTCGCAGAGCTTCCGGGGTGTGGTGCGGCCGTCATCCCCCTAGGTGGCGCCGATCTTCGGTGCTCGAAATATAAATACCGAGGGGTCTTTCAGGGCACACCGGCTCCGGTCGCAACGCACGGTGTGGTCCGGCTCCGCCTCACACCCGGGTGAGCGTCACCGGCACGCCATTGAACACGGCGTTCCCGGACGGGGCGTCCACCAGTGAATCATCGGTCAGCACATTGGCATTCACCCCGGCGTGCTCACGCGCGACGGTCTGCGTGCTGTCCCCGTGTCCCCAGCCGTGCGGCAGGCTGACCACGCCGGGCATGATGTCCTCGGTCGGCTCCACGTCCACGGTCAGCGTGCCCGCCGCCGATTTCACCACGGCCTGTCCGTTCAACCCCAGCCGCGCCGCGTCCTCGGGATGAATGTGCAGCGTGCAGCGATTCGACCCGCCCACCAGTGGCGGCACATTGTGCAGCCAGCTGTTGTTGGATCGCAGCTGCCGCCGCCCCACCAGCACCATCTCCGGCCGCTCGACCCCCAGCCGGGCCCGCAGCCGGTCCAGGTCGGCCAGCAGTTCGGCGGGCGCCAGCTCGACCCGGCGAGAGGCCGTCCGCAGCACACCCGGCAGCCGGGGCTCCAGCGGACCCAGGTCGATGCCGTGCGGATTGTCCAGCAGCACTTGCAGATTCAGCTTGCCGCGCCATTCGTTCTCGTCGTCCGGCGTGGTGGACCATTCGCCGAAGGGACCCAGGCGCAGCATCAGGTCCAGCCGCTGCTCGGTGGTGTCGGTGCCGAGCAGTTCGCCGCGGCGCTCGGCCAGGCCGGCCTTGTGCAGGGTCCCGGCGATGACGATCTCGTCGACCGCACCCAGCGGATCCAGCCCGGGCTGGGCGTCCTGGCCCGAGACGGCCAGGGCCAGCCGGGCCAGCACCTCGGCCTCGGACAGCTCGTTCGCGCCGAGCGGCACCAGCGGCCGCGAGTAGCGGGCGTAGTTGTGGACCGCGAAATTGAGCAGCGCGAAATCATAGTGCGGCGACTGCAGGATGCGCGGGGGCGGCAGGATGACGTCCGCGTGCCGGGTGGTCTCGTTGAGGTAGCGGTCCACACTCACCATGAATTCCAGTCCGGCGAAGGCGGTGTCGAGGCGCGCGCCGCTGGGCGCGGACAGCACCGGATTGCCCGCCACCGTCACCATGGCCCGGATCTGCCCGTCTCCGGGCGTGCGGATCTCGTCCGCCAGCGTGGCCACCGGCAGTTCACCCATGGCCTCGGGCAATTCGCGCACCCGGCTGGCCCAGCGCGCGAGGCGGAACGGCCGCGACCGCACGATGCCCAGCGCCGCCCTCGTCGCGAACATGGCCCCGCCGGGCGAGTCGAAGTTGCCGGTGAGCACATTGACGACATCCACCAGCCACTGTGTCAGCGTGCCGAATTCCGCCGTGCAGGTGCCGATCCGGGCGTAGACGGCGGCCGTCGGCGCGGCGGCCAGCTCGCGCGCGATCCGCACGATGGTCTCGGCGGGCACCCCGGTGCGCCCGGACACCAGCTCCGGCGTGAATTCGGCTGCCGCGGCCCGCACCTCGTCCAGCCCGTTCACCTCGACCCGGACGTCGGTCAGACCCTCCGCGAACAATGTGTGGACGATCCCGAACAGCAGGTAGGCGTCACTGCCCGGCCGCACGAACACGTGCTCGTCGGCCAGCTTGGCGGTGCGCGTGCGCCGCGGATCCACCACCACCAGCCGCCCGCCGCGCTGCCGCAGCGCCTTCAACCGGCCCGGGAAGTCCGGTGCGGTGCACAGCGATCCATTGGACTCCAGCGGATTCGCGCCCAGCATCAGCAGATAGTCGGTGCGGTCCAGGTCCGGCACCGCCACGGTGAGCGGATCACCGAACATGAGCCCGCTCGACACCTGCTTGGGCATCTGGTCGGCGGTGCTGGCGGAGAACAGGTTCCGGGTGCCCAGCGCCCGGATCAGCAGCGGCACGTACAGCGCCCCGGCCACGGTGTGGGCATTGGGATTGCCCAGGTACAGCCCCACCGCCTGATTGCCGTGCGCGGCCGTCACCTGCGGCAGGCGTTCCCGGATCACTCCGAAGGCCTCGTCCCAGCTCGCCTCCCGCCAGGTGTCGGTGGCGCGGTCGCGAATCATGGGCGCGGTCAGCCGATCCGGATCGGCGTCGAGATGTCCGAGGGTGGCGCCCTTGGGGCAGATGAAGCCCCGGCTGAAGGGATCGGCGTGGTCACCGCGCACCGAGACGATGTGATCGGTGCTGTCCAGGGTGAGCTCGAGGCCGCACACCGCTTCACAGAGCGGGCAGGTGCGCAGCAATGTCCGGGGGCTGTCCGTGACGTGGGTCATACCTCATGATCGCCCGGAAACGTACCGGGCGGAACACCTCTGGCCGCCGGGAATGCCGGACGCGGGCTCCCGGCGGCCGCCAATGCCGGAGCCTCGGATTATGTCCGTTATCGCTTAATTTGCAACGTTCGTATACGGATACGGCAAAACCCGCGAGCGCCGGGGTGCACTCGCGGGTTTCGTGTAGTTGTGAGAGCCGGTGGCGTCAGGAGGCGATACGGGCCGCCTGCGGCGCTCCCTTGGCGGCGGCACGGACACCGGCGGCGATGGCGACCACCGGCGGGATCCAGCGGGCCTCGTGCGGGGCGACGCCCCAGCAGGCCGCACCGGCGGACAGCTTGGTCGGCGGCAACGGGATGCCCGCGCCGTCGGCGTAGACGACCACGCCGGACTCGCGCAGGGCCTCGATGGCGCGTTCGGCCTTGCGCAGGCCGGTGACGAGGTGGATCTCGCGGCGCTCGGCGCCCGGGATCTCGATGACCGGGCCGGTCAGGTCATTGGCCCGCAGGTAGCGGCGCACGAAGGCGGCGGTGTCGCCGGTGACCTCGATGCCCGCGATGTTCTCGTCGGTGACCAGGCACACGCCATTGGCGGTTTCGGCGACCGTCCAGCCGCGCTGGATGTAGTCCTGCGCGGATTCCGCAACGGCTGACGAAAACGTCGTACGCACTGGTTTCTCCATTCCCCGGTAGTTCTGATTCCTGCTCTGTGCCTCGTATCGGAGCGGGGGGTTCGTGGTGTTACACCTTCTTTTTCAACTCGGGTCCGGTTGTGTCCCGCAGGGGCATTCGTCCGGTTTGCTCCGACCCGATGGTGACCATGGCCCAGCTGCGACACGACCTCGAGGTAGCGGCGCTGCCTGCGGCAACACCCTCGAGGTGGCTGTCGTCGGATCCGGCGCCCAGCGCCCGCCCGTGAGCGTGACGTGTTCTACACCACACTGGCTCGTCCTGCGGCACCCCGGCGTTACCGGAGACACTGAGTCGGCCGAAAAGGTCTGCGGGAGAGGAGATCGTCGGCATGACCGATCAATCGGGCGGGAACACGGCCGAACTCGAGGAATACGACGAGTTCGACGAGATCATCACCGAGGGGCGCTGGGCCGCCTTCAAGGAGTCCGCCACCCGGCGCATGTCCCGGCGGCTGGCCGCGGACGAGGAGGCCGAGGAGCCGGTCGAACCCTTCGCCAGCCCAGGGGCTTTCGGCTCCTGGAGCGTGGACGCCGCCCGCGCCCTGCTGGACCTGCAGTTCCAGCGCGCCGCCACCCGCACGCTGCTGCCCCTGGCGTATCTGCTCGGCCTGGCGAGCGCCGTCGCCATCCCGATCGTGGGAACCATAGGGCTGTGGCGAATCTCGGCCTGGCTGGGCATCGTGTTCGCGGTGGTGTTCGCGGTCCCGCTGGGCCTGGTGATCGCCGCGGTGGTGCGCCTGCTGCTGGAGTTCGTGCTCAATGCCTCCCGGCTGGCGGCCCGGGTCGCCCACATCTCCGATATGGCCGACGATCTGTTCCAGGCCCTCTCGGATGTGGCCGAACCGGTCAATCAGCTGTCCAAAGATGTTCAGGCAGTTCAGTTCTGGCGCTTCCGCCGGCGCTCGTCCCGGAAGTAGGCCGGTCGGCGGCCGCTATCCTGGCCACGGGGCGGTGCTAAATCTGCGCCCCTGGCCGCGTCCCGCGTCCATGGATCGCTGAGTTTTCCTGTGCAACAATGCGATCGCAACACTGGTTTAGGGGGACGAATGGCTCTACCGCAGGGGATTACCGGATCGACCGTGCCGCGCCGCCAGCTCGGCCGGCACCTGCGCGACCTGCGCAATCGCGCGCGCATGACGACCCGGGTGGCCGCGCAGCGCTTGGAATGGTCCGAGGCCAAGATCTGGCGAATCGAAACCGGACAGACGTCTTTGCGCAGTCTGGATGTCGAGGCCATGTGCCGCATCTACGGTGCTCCGGAGGACGCCATCGAACCGCTCACCACGCTGGCCCGGGAGACCAAGGCCCGCGGCTGGTGGACCGAGTTCAGTGACGTGATCGACGAGGGCTACGAGGTCTACATCGGGCTCGAGGAGGCGGCGAGCCGGCTCACCAGCTATGAGAACGAGCTGGTACCAGGGCTTTTGCAGACCGAGCAGTACTACCGGGCGGTGCTGGCCGGAGCCTACCCGGGCATCTCCGCCGAACAGCTGGACCGCCGGGTCCGGGTGCGCACCGCGCGCCAGTCGCTGCTCACCCGCGCGGAATCGCCGCTGCAACTGGATGTGGTGATCGCCGAGGCGGTGCTCTGGCATCGCATCGGCGGCGACGACGTGACCCGCGGCCAGTTGGACCGGCTGCGCAAACTCACCGAACTGCCCAATGTCCGGCTGCGGCTGCTGCCCGCCGAGTGCGGCTATCACCACGGCATGGACGCGGGCCGCTTCGTGCTGCTCGAGTTCCCGACCGCCGCGGGCGAACCCACCGAGCCGCCGGTGGTGTACGTGGAAGCCCTCACCGGCTCCTCGTATCTGGACAAGGAGCACGAGGTCGAGCGCTACCGCGAAGCCTTCGCGGCGGTGAGTTCCATTGCGGTGGACGCGCTTCCGGTCATCGAGACGTTGCGCGCGGCGGTCTAGCCCAGATTCTGGGCCAGCACCTCGCGGTGCGTGGGCGCGGCCTGCCGATGCAGTTCGCGCCCTTTTTCCGTGACGCAGACGAAGATCGCGCGGCGATCCTCGGTACACAGCGTGCGGTCGACCAGTCCGTCGCGCTCGAGTCTCGCCACCGTGCGGGAGAGCGCGCTCTGACTGAGATAGATGTCATTGGCCAGATCGCTCATCTTGCAGCTGTCGCTGCCGGATTCGACGAGGCGGTCCAGGGTTTCGAATTCGCTGAGCCCGATGTGGTGGCGGCCTTGCAGTTCCTTTTCCAGAGCGCACGAGGTCGTCGCGTGCCGGGCCAGCAGATCGCGCCACTCACCCACCAGCCCTGACGCCTCCACCGGCGTGATGACGGGCCGGTCGACGGGCGCTGTCGGCTTCGGCATGCGGTCATCCTAGTCTGTCCATCGAAAGCATGCAATCGCATTAAATGCTTGTGCATTTGATGCACACGCATGTACTGTCGCTTCTCGTGACTTCCACCGAGACCCGCCCCGCAGTGAGCACCGCGGCCGACACCACGCAGTGGACCGCCCGGCTCTGGGGCATGCTCATCACCCTGTGCATCGTGCTGTTCCTGGACGGCCTCGACGTGTCGATGATCGGCGTCGCGCTGCCGTCGATCGGCACCGAACTCGACATTCAGACCTCCACCCTGCAGTGGCTGGTCAGCGGTTACGTGCTGGGCTACGGCGGCCTGCTGCTGCTGGGCGGCCGCACCGCCGACCTGCTGGGCCGCCGCAAGGTCTTCCTGATCGCCCTGGCCGTCTTCGCATTGGCCTCGCTCGCAGGCGCTCTGGTGAGCTCGCCGGCGCTGCTCATCCTGACCCGCTTCGTGAAGGGCCTGGCCGCCGCGTTCACCGCGCCGACCGGTCTGTCCATCATCACCACGAATTTCCACGAGGGACCGGCCCGTAACAAGGCGCTGTCCATCTACACAGTCTTCGGCGCCGGTGGCTACTCCATGGGCCTGCTGTTCGGCGGCCTGATGACCGGTCTCGGCTGGCGCTGGACCTTCCTGCTCCCGGTTCCGGTGGCCCTCGCCGCCCTGGCCTCCGCGTATTTCCTCGTCCCCAAGGACAAGCCCGCCGAGGAGGGCGGACACGACCTGATCGGCGCGCTGCTGTCCACCGCCACCATGCTGCTGCTCGTCTACACCGTGGTCTCCGCGCCGCAGGCGGGCTGGGGCTCGGCCCGCACCATCGGATCGTTCGTCGCGGTGGCCGTGCTGGGTGCGGCGTTCGTCTACGCCGAGAGCAAGGTGCGTTACCCGCTGGTGCGCCTCGGCATCCTGCGCAAGCCCACCCTGGTCCGGGCCAGCCTGGCCATCATCGCGGTCGCCGGTTCGTACTTCAGCTGGCAGTTCATCACCACGCTGTACCTGCAGGACGCCCTGGGCTGGTCGCCGCTGAAGCTCTCGATGGCGCTGCTGCCGGTCGGCCTGCTGGTGGTCGCCTCGGCCTTCGTCTCCGACAAGCTGGTCGACCGCTTCGGCACCGGCCCGATCATCGCGATCACCATGGTGATCATGGCCGTCGGCTACCTGCTGTACCTGCGCATCGACACCGCACCGTCCTACCTGACCGTGCTGCTGCCCGCGGTGCTGCTGGTCGGCATCGGCTGGGTCGGGTTCCCGGCCATCAATATCCAGGCCACCAGCGGCATCGACGATGACGAGCAGGGCCTGGCGGCCGGTGTGCTGCAGACCGCCATGCAGGTCGGCGCGGCCATCGTGCTCGCGGTGACCACCGCCATCGTCACCTCGAGCGTGCCGAGCAACCCGACCCCCGCGGCCATGCTCGACACCTACCGTCCCGGCCTGGAATTCGCCGCCGGCGTCTCCATCGTCGGCGCCCTGGTCGCCCTCACGGTCTTCCTCCCGAGGCTGCGGGCCCGCCGCCAGGAGGCCCGTGACCTGGAGGTCGAACTGGTTGGTTGATACGAGAGGGTGCCGCTCGCAGCTCACACGGGCGTCGCCTTCGAAAATCACCGGGGCGCACCGCATTACGCGGTGCGCCCCGGTGACGTAACAACTGATTTCGTAAGGATCCGGGTAACGCGTCGGGGACGTCCGGAGTCGGGTCGGCACCCGACCGCCGGCACGGGTGTGGGACGGGTGACGGCTCTCAGCCGTCCGCTGAAGTTCCGGGGAGGCGGGACAGCAGCTTCAGATCCGCGAGTCGCGGGGCCGCGGCGTCCTTGTCCGAGCGGACGAAGGTGAGCGGTTCGCCGTTACGGCCGACGGCCGGCCACTCGATGGCCAGGTCCGGGTCGAAAGCGTCCAGGTCCCGGTCGAATTCGGGGGAGTACTCCAGCGAGCACAGGTAGTTGACGGTGGAGTCGTCCTCCAGCGACAGCAGCGCGTGCCCCAGGCCCTCGGCCAGGAACACCGACTTGCGCTCCACATCGTCGATGACGACCGCGTCCCAGCGGCCGAAGGTGGGGGAGTCGCGGCGCAGGTCCACCACCACGTCCAGGAAAGCCCCGCGCACACAGGTCACGTATTTGGCCTGCCCGGGCGGATTCTCGGTGTAGTGGATGCCGCGCAGCACACCCGCCGCGGAGGTGGAGATATTGACCTGCAGCAGGTCGAAGGGCCGCCCCACCGCCTTCTCGAATTCCGAGGCCTTGAACGACTCGTAGAAGACGCCGCGCTCGTCTCCGTGCGGCCGGGGCGTGAACTCCCACGCGCCCGGCACCGACAGTTCCCGAATCCGCATGCCTACTCCCAGCTTCGCCCGTGGTCCAGCAGGCCCAGCAGGTACTTTCCATAGCCCGAGCGCACCAGGGGTTCGGCCAGCCGGGTGAGTTCATCGTCGCCGATGAAGCCGAGCCGCCAGGCCACCTCCTCCGGCACGCCGATCTTGAGGCCCTGGCGCTCCTCGATGGTGCGCACGTAATTGGCGGCGTCCAGCAGGGAGTCGAAGGTACCGGTGTCGAGCCAGGCGGTGCCGCGGGCCAGCACCTGCACGTGCAGCCGGCCCTGCTCCAGATAGGTGCGGTTGATATCGGTGATCTCGTATTCGCCGCGGTCCGACGGCTTCAGATCGCGCGCGATGGCGAGCACATCGTTGTCGTAGAAGTAGAGCCCCGGAATCGCGTAGTTGGAGCGCGGCGCCTTGGGCTTCTCCTCGATGGAAATGGCCCGGCCCTCGGCGAATTCGACCACGCCGTAGGCCGTGGGGTCGGAGACCCGGTAGGCGAAGACCGCGCCGCCGTCCAGGTCGTGGAAGTTCTGCAGCTGGGTGCCCAGGCCCGGGCCGTGGAAGATGTTGTCGCCCAGCACCAGCGCGGCTTTCTCGGTGCCGATGTGGTCGGCGCCCAGCACGAAGGCGCGGGCCAGCCCGTCCGGTTTCGGCTGCACCACATAGGAGATGGACACGCCGAACCGGCTGCCGTCGCCGAGCAGCCGGGCGAAGGCGTCGGCGTCCTCGGGAGTGGTGATCACCAGGATGTCCCGGATCCCCGCCAGCATGAGGGTGGACAGGGGGTAGTACACCATCGGTTTGTCGTACACCGGGACCAGCTGTTTGCTCACCCCGCGCGTGATCGGGTGCAACCGCGATCCGGTGCCCCCGGCCAGGATGATTCCGCGCATGTCACGACAGTCTGCCAGCTCGATGGCGGAGCGCGGCGGTCAGGTTCCGACTGGACTTCGAATCGATCACGGCCGTTTACGTACGCGCGGATACGGCGATATCTGTTGCGTAGGTCACGTTCTCATGGTGTTCTGAAATGACGCTATGTGAGATGTCAGCGCCGACTCTCGCGCGCCGGGTGCCGAGCCAACGTATCGGTCGCTCCGGACGAACGGCTCGGCGCGCCAACAACGAGGTAGGTGCGCGATGGCTCACGAACGGCCTGTCAGCGAAACGGCCCACGAGGACGTCCCCGTCCAGAACCCGAACCGGACCAGTGCCGCCGCCCGTGCGCTGACAGTGGTGGCTCGCACCATGATCCGTCCGGCCGGCGAGCTGGTGCCCGTCACCGTCGCATCCATGCCGGTGGCCAGCACCGTGATCAACAGCCTGGCCAAGCTGCGCCCGGCTCCGCGGGGAGTGGAGCGGGAACAGGTACGGCTCAATGGCTTCCGCATGGAGATCGTCCGGCCCGCCGGGGCCCGCAAGGCGTTGCGCGACGGCGCGGTCCTGTACATGCACGGCGGTGGCTTCTTTCTGTGCGGGCTCGACACCCACCGCCCCGTGGTCGCGGCCATCGCCCGGCGCACCGGGCTGCCGGTGGTGAGCGTGGAGTACCGGCAGCTGCCCGAGACCGATATCGCCGGATCCGTCACCGACTGCCTGACCGCCTACAAATGGTTGCTGGCGCACGGCGTCCCGGCCTCGAAGGTGGTGTTCGCCGGTGACTCCGCGGGCGGCTACATGACCTTCGCCACCGCCCTGCGCGCCCGCGACGCCGGACTGCCCGTCCCCGCCGGACTGGTCGGGCTGTGCCCCGCACTGGACCTGGACTGCACCGAGAAGCGCGCCCACCCCAACTACCGCCGCGACGCGCTGATCCCGCTGTCCGCGCTGGAGTCCGTGATCAAGCTGGGCGCCGAGGTGAACGGCCGCCTGGATCCGCGGCTGTCGCCGGTCAACAATGTGCTGGCCGGCCTGCCGCCCGCGCTGCTCATCGTCGCCGAGGACGAGGTGCTGCGTCGCGACAGCGAGATCATGGCCCAGCGCCTGGCCCAGTCCGGCGTGCCCGCCACGCTCGAGATCTGGCGCGGCCAGGTGCACGCCTTCATGGCCATCTTCCCCGCCATGCCGGAGAGCCGGGCCGCCCTGGCCCACGTGGCCCGCTTCGTCCGCGACCGCATCGAGGCCGGGCAGGTCGCCCGCACGGCGTGATCGGATGGGTGCGGCCCGATCGATTCGGGTGGGGTGCAGCCTGATTGATGATGTGGGGCTCGGGGCGCCGATCTCGGGCCCCACATCTGTTCCGCCGCCGCTGTTCCCGGAGACGGCGAAACCCCCGCCCGGATGCTCCGGGCGGGGGTTTCGTGATGCAGCGGACCGCTTACTTGGACTGGATGTGCGGCTCGTTGATGGTGGAGAAGTACTGGATCGCGGCGGCGATGGCGACCGGCGCGGTCACGAACAGCTGACCCGCCAGGGTGCCCAGGAAGCCGACGGCGGCAGCGCCACCGAGGCAACCGACGATCGGGCCGGCACCGAACAGAGCCGCGACCGGAGCGGTGGCGACGCCCGCGAGGCCGAAGCCGAGGACGCAACCGACGGCCGCGCCGCCGAGACCGCCGACCAGGGTGCCGATGGTGGCGCCGGTGGCGATGGTGTCCTTCATGCGGTTCCAGGCGGCCTGCTCACGGTCGTAGTCCGACTTCCACGGAGCCTGGTCCTCGTACGGCAGCGCGACGTCCTTGACGTTGCCCGGCGTGTAGACCGCGTGGTCCATGTCGTACTGCGGGGTCAGGGTCGCGGTGTGGTCCGAGATCTCCGCGGCGATCGGGAAGGTGAAGTCGTCCACCTGGACCTTCAGCGGCATACCGGCGACGATGTTGCCGTTGGCGGCCTTGATCTCGAAGTTGCCGTCCTCGACGACCATGGAACCGGCATCCGTGCGGATGACGGTGTTGGTTCCGGAGTTGGTGGCGGTGTAGTTGATCGGCGCGTCGTTGGCGGCCGGCGCGGCGTTCACGGTGCCGGCGGTGATGGCCACGGCCGCTACGGCCAGCGCCGCGGTGGCGGCGAATTTCCTCATCAGCATTTGTAGAAACCTCATCGGAGAGCTCGGGGGGACACGTCGAATCGAAATGGAGAACAGCTAACGAGCGGTGAACCCATCGTGTCCGTCCGTTCAAATTTTGTTCACCAAGACGATCGCGCGGTCTGCAAGGTAGTGGAAACACGCTGCAAGGGAAAGGTTTTAGCGCAGATATACGATCCGCCTGATCGTTACCCGGAGCAGTCCGTGTGATGAAGCTCACACGCGTCGTGTGGAAAGTCGTGACGCTGGTCGCACGAATATCGCGGCAGGACCGTGGAATTCCGACATTTCGACCGAGTGGCCGCGTTTCAATTACGTGCGTTTGTTTCAACCGGATGTCCGATTCCGCGCACAACGACCGCCCGGCTGGTGTAAAGGAAGCAACTTCCCGTACCCATCGCGGGCCTTCGCCCCGGCCGACGTAGTGTTTCCCTGTGCGACTGCTCGTAACCGGCGGCGCCGGGTTCATCGGCGCGAACTTCGTTCACCAGACCGTGACTGCGCGTCCCGGCGTGCAAGTCACCGTGCTGGACAAACTCACCTATGCGGGCAACCGCGCCTCACTCGACCCGGTTGCGGACCGAATCGAGTTCGTGCACGGCGACATCGCCGACACCGCGCTGGTGGATCGCCTGGTGGGCGGCGTGGACGCGGTGGTGCATTTCGCCGCCGAATCGCACAACGACAATTCGCTGGCCGACCCGTGGCCGTTTGTCCAGACCAATATCGTCGGCACCTATTCGCTGCTCCAGGCGGTGCGCCGCCATCAGGTGCGCTATCACCACATCTCCACCGACGAGGTGTACGGCGATCTGGAACTCGACGACCCCTCGGCATTCGGCGAGAACACCCCCTACAACCCGTCGAGTCCGTACTCGGCCAGCAAGGCCTCCAGCGACATGCTGGTCCGCGCCTGGGTGCGATCGTTCGGGGTGCGGGCCACAATCTCCAACTGCTCCAACAACTATGGGCCCTACCAGCATGTGGAGAAGTTCATCCCGCGGCAGATCACCAATCTCATCGACGGTGTCCGCCCCCGCCTCTACGGCGCGGGTCACCAGGTGCGCGACTGGATCCACGTGGACGATCACAACAGCGCGGTCTGGGAAATCCTGGAGCGCGGGCGCATCGGCCAGACCTATCTGATCGGCGCGGACGGCGAGCGGGACAACAAGTCCGTGGTGGAGCTGATTCTGGAGGCATTCGGCCGTGCCCCAGACGATTTCGATCACGTCACCGACCGTCCCGGCCACGATCTGCGCTATGCCATCGACGCCTCCCTGCTGCGCACCGAACTCGGCTGGGAGCCGCGGTACCACGATTTCCGTCAGGGCCTGGCGGCCACCATCGACTGGTACCGCGACAACGAATCCTGGTGGCGCCCACAGAAGGCCGGGACCGAATCCGCCTACGTCGCCGCGGGTGAAAAGGTCATCTAGCCGCTGAGGACGGCGGACTGGGCCCAGTCCTGCCGGTAGTCGGCCCAATCCTGTTGAGTGGCCGCGAAATCCACGTAGAGCGCGACCCCGAACGTCCGGCGGTCGCGCGCGGTGCGGCCCAGCCCCAGGCGCACGCCGCGCAGCGCGGCGGCGACGGTTTCGGCCGCACCGTGATGGGCCGCGTTCTCGGCCCGGAAAGCGGGCAGTCCCATGAGCAGATCCGTGCCGGGCGGCGTGACCTGCAGGGCCAGACCGGTCTGCTGCGCGACATATCCGCCGTACAGTGCGCGGGTCGGCATGGCGGTGTCATAGGACATCACGGCGATTTGATCCACGCGCCGGGCCACCTCCGCGAAATAGGCTTGCGACCACCATTTCCCGTGATCGAACAAGGCCACGCCGAGCGAATGCAATCCGGGTAGCGGATCGATAACCGGAGCGGAGACCGACAGCAGCGCGTGCCGGGCCGAAGTGACGGCGTGGACCCGATCCAGGATGGTGATGTAGCCGCCCGATCCCGAGCGCACCGGTTCGAAATCGAAGTGAATACCGTCGAATCCGAGATCGAGTACCTGCGACGATGTCGTGACGACATGATCGCGAGTCCCCGGATCATCGGTATTCAGACCGTCGAATTCGGGAGTGAGCACATCTCCGAGCCACGCCTGTACACGAATTCCGGGCAGCGTCCGATGTACGGCCTCGAGGAACCAGCGGGCCTGTGGATAGAGCTGGGGAGACAGCGTGCCGTCATTGTCGAGCGGCCCGGTGTGCACGTAGAGATCCTTGATTCCGGTCCCGGCCAGCAGCATTCCCAGCTGGGCGATATCGGCGTCGGATTTGCGGCCGTCGACCCAGGCGTGCCCCAGCCAGACGGCGTCGTGGCCGCGGGTGCGGGCATCGCCGCGCAGGGTGCCGGCGTCCTGCAGGCGCAGGAACACTGCGGCCGCCGCAACGGGAGTCAGCAGGATGGCGACAATGATCAGCAACACCATGGCAATTCGCCGCGCCCGTGACCATCGACGCCATCGGACTCCCCAGCGGGTCATCCCCAGACGATAGTCGAATACTTGATCACCGCAGCGATGAGCGCCACCGAGGTGGCCGCCACCACCGTGATCGCCGCGCCGCGCACCGGGACCCGGCCCGCGGCGCCGGTGAGCCGCAGCGGCATCCAGCGCAGCACCACCGCCAGGCCCAGTACCGCGAGTGGCACGAAGTAGCGGCCCTGCACTCCGTCGATGATGAAGTAGCCGACCGGCGTGAAGGACATGTACAGCGTCACGTAGATCATGGCCACGCTGGCCGCGATGGTCAGCAGCACCAGCCAGGTGCGCGTGCGGTCCGCGCCGCGCGCCGGGAAGCGCTCGGCCGCACCGATGCTCATGGTGAAGGCCAGCATGCTCGCCAGGATGGTGAGCGCGGGCACCTCGACGTAGGAGAAGCCGAGCTCGCCGAAGAACTGGGTGAACCAGTGCTGGTCGCGGCGGGCGATGCTGTCGCCGAATATCCGCAGGAAGTGCAACGGGTCGGTGAGGATGCCGTGCAGCTGGTCGCCCGGACGCACGGTGCCCCACTGCTTCTCGGGCCGCATCAGGCTCATGCCGTCACCGGTCGGGGCGGCGATCTTCATCCACACCGCGAACGAGATCGCGCCGACGCCCGCGGCCGCCCACGGCAGCAC
Source organism: Nocardia sp. NPDC059236 (assembly GCF_042754085.1). NCBI lineage: Bacteria > Bacillati > Actinomycetota > Actinomycetes > Mycobacteriales > Nocardiaceae > Nocardia > Nocardia sp. NPDC059236. Next base: position 694,854 of record NZ_JBHZAF010000002.1, on the reverse strand, counting down.
CCGCTGCCACACGGCGATCCGCTCGGCGCCGCCGAAGCCGAAGCGGCGCACGGGGATCAGCACGGTGAGCATGGCGATCAGGACGTAGGTCGGCTTGCACACCGGCAGCAGCACGGTGGTGGCCAGCGCGGCCACCGTCTCCGGCCGGGTCAGTCGCTCACCGAGGAACAGGCCCTTCACCACCAGCGCCGACACCAGCAGCGCCAGCGCATTGGTGACGGTGTCCGCGGTGACGGTCCCGGCCTGGAACAGCGCGATGGGCAGCACCGCGACGGTGAAGGCCAGCCACTGCACGCGGTGGCCGCGCAGCACGCGCAGCGCGAAACCGACGATCACCAGGTAGGCGATCAGCCCGGCCCAGCGGGTGGCCAGCACCATGCCGCCGACACTGAGGTCGAAGGTCTCGGCGATGCGGATGCCCGCGGCGGGCGGCAGATACGGAACCGGGGAGTAGGCCGCGGTATTGGTGAACCACACCTGCTTGGTCTGATCGGAGACCGCGGCCCCGCCCAGCTGGTCGTAGACGTGCGGATCCTCGACCATGGGCTCCGGCTCATCCGGGTTGTCCTGATAGTCGTTGAAGGCGTAGCTCATCAGCGCGTCGATGCTGACCGGCACGTCGCCGCCCCACGCCGGCCCGCGATCGTCATGGATCTTCTCGGGCAGGAAGCCGCCGTGCGCGACCTGGTAGGCCCGGCCGAACTGGGTGATCTCGTCGTGGCCCCAGAACGGGGGCGTCAGCACCGACCACACCGCACCGAAGATGCCGGCGATCAGCACGAAAACCACGGCGGCCGAACCGAACCGCCGCTCGATGCCGATCACCGCACGCCGCAGCCCGGCCGTCTTCGGCGCGGGAGCGGCCGGGGCCGATGCCGGGGCTGGGATGGTCGTGCTGTCGTTCACTTCGGTTACCACGGTGTCCGATTCTGCTTTGCCGTCGGGATTCTGCCCGGCAAGCCGCACCGTCATCGCAGCGAACCGCCCGGCCGGGCATCGGGGCCGGTCTCGCCGACCGCCGAATAACGCAGGTACATCAGGCGGGCGGCCTCGTGCCGGGAGCGGCGGATGCCGTCCAGGATCAGGCCGGCGGTCCAGGCCAGGCTGCCGAGCAGCAGCAGCGTGAAGCCCAGGAACAGCGTCGGGAACCGCGGGACCTGGTGAATCTCATAGAACTCGATCACGATCGGCGTGATGAGGATGACCGAGACGATCCAGGCCAGCGTGCCGAACAAGCCGTAGAAGGCGACCGGCCGCTCGTGCCGGGCCAGGCCGATGATCAGGCGCAGGATCTTGAAGCCGTCGCTGTAGGTGCGCAGCTTGGACTCGCTGCCCGCGGGACGATCACGGAATCCGACCGGAACCGCCGTTTGCGGGACCCTCAGGTGCTGCGAGTGCACGGTCAGCTCGGTCTCGATCTCGAACTCCCGCGACACCGCCGGGAACGACTTCACGAATCGGCGCGAGAAGACCCGGTAGCCGCTGAGCATGTCCTCGACGTTCTCACCGAAGACCTTGCCCACCACGCCATTGAGGATCTTGTTGCCGGTCTCGTGCCCGGCCCGGTACGCCGAACCGGCCTCGACCTCGCGGCGCACGCCCAGCACGTGGTCGTACGGGCCCGCCAGCAGGGTGCGGATCATCTCGGGGGCCGCGGCGGCGTCGTAGGTGTCGTCGCCGTCGACCATCAGGTACACATCGGCCTCGATGTCGGCGAAGGCCCGCCGCACCACATTGCCCTTGCCCTTGCGGTTCTCGGTCCGCACGATCGCCCCGGCCGCGCGCGCCTTGTCGGCGGTGGCGTCCGTGCTCAGGTTGTCGTAGACGTAGACGACTATGCCCGGGACGGCGGCCTTGAGGTCGGTGACGACCTTCGCGACGGCGGCCTCTTCGTTGTGGCACGGCACAATGGCGGCAATACGAAGCTCGGTGGAGTCCACCCGGTCAATCCTCTGATCGGAGGCGAATATGAACACCGGGAGGGTACCCGACCTTCACAGGCATAGGGGTGCGGCGGGTTGCGGTACCGTCGGCCGGTGCCTGCGAACGAGTCCACGGCGGTGGATGAACCCACCCCGAACGCCTCTCTGACCGGCAAGGTCCGGGCCCTGCTGCAGCGGGGCGGGGCATTTCTGGTGGTCGGCGCGATCGGCTTCGTGGTCGATGCGGGCACCTACAACCTGCTGGTCTTCGTCGGCGGCGAGGGCCCGCTGTTCCACGCCCCGCTGGTCGCCAAGATCATCTCGATCGGGGTGGCCACGGTGGTCACCTATTTCGGCAACAAGTGGTGGACCTACTCCGACCATCGGGGCGATACCGGGGCGCGGCACATCCTCGTCTACGCGCTGCTGAATGTGTTGGCCATCGGCCTGCAGCTGGGGTGTCTCGGATTTTCACGCTACGTTCTCGGACTGGACAGTCCGTTGGCGGACAACGTTTCCGGGACACTCATCGGCCAGGCGGTGGCCATGGGTTTCCGATTCTGGGCCTATGGGAAATTCGTCTTCACCGGAACACGCGAGGACGCCCGTTAGCGCGGGTTCGCGCTGCCGCGGCGAATGGCGATTGATATTCTCGCCCCGCCGAGCAAGACAGTGACAGTGGCGGTGCGACCACGTCGGATGAGCCGGTGTCTTAAGTATTCAAAGGATGTCGAGGGATTCATGGATGCGTCGGCTGGGCAGGCCGTGACCGAAACCGAGGACCGGGAGAACGCTGAGGAGGCTCCCACCACCCTGCGCGCGGAACACACCGCGCCGGAGCGACTGGTGCTGGCCCGCGGCATCTTCTGCGGACCCGCGCCGAAGATCAGCGACGACCTGTACGCGGTGGCCAAGGGCAAGGTCACCCGCGAGCGGCAGATGCTACGCCTGGAAAAGGGTGCGTCGGTCAACACCAACACCTACTTCGGGCGCTTCGCCGCCGCCTACTGGCAGCGCTGGACCAAGGTCACCGAGGTCGAGGTGGGCATGACCCTCGAGGCGACCGGCAAGGTACGGATCCGGCTGGCCGCCTCCGATATCGCCGGGCACCGCCGGGTGGTCGACACCGCCGTGGTCAAGGAGACCGGACGGGTGGTGCTGCGCGCACCGCTGGACATGTACATCGACGGCGGCGCGCTGTGGCTGGAGATCGAGGCCCTCGGCGGCGAGGCCGTGATCACCGATCTGGAGTGGACCGCGGCCGCGCCCGAGCAGGTGCGCCCGGTGGCCATCGCCATCTGCACCTTCAACCGCGCCGCGGACTGCGCCGATACCGTTGCGGCCCTGGCCTCCGACCCGACCGTGCTGTCGCTCATCGACGCCGTCTACGTGGTCGACCAGGGCACCGACCTGGTGCAGGACCAGACGCTGTTCACCGAGACCCGGCCGAAGTTCGGCGACAAGCTGCGCTACATCCGGCAGCCGAATCTCGGTGGCGCGGGCGGCTTCACGCGCGGCCTCTACGAGGTGTCGGGCGCCAACGAGCACGCCGACGTCATCCTCATGGACGACGACATCCTGTGCGAGCCGGAAACGGTGCTGCGACTCAACGCCTTCGCCAACCTGACCGTGGAGCCCACCCTGGTGGGCGCGCAGATGCTGTTCCTGTTCAACCCCGACTACCTGAATGTCGGTGCGGAGGAGACGAATCTGGACAAGCTGCGCCACGGCCAGAAGGTGGCCAAGGCGCTGCGCAACACCAGCATGCTCAAGAAGCACCAGGAACGCCGCGTGGACGCCGGCTACCAGGCCTGGTGGACCTGCCTGATCCCGGCCGAGGTGGTCAAGAAGATCGGGCTGCCGGTGCCGATCTTCTTCCAGTGGGACGACGTGGAATACGGCCTCCGCGCGCGGGAGAACGGTTTCGTCACCGTCACCCTGCCCAACGCCGCGGTGTGGCACGCCGACTTCTACTGGAAGGACTTCGATGACTGGGCGCGCTACTTCTCCTCGCGCAACTCGCTCATCGTCTCCTCGCTGCACCACGACCTGGACGGGAAATCCATTACCCGCCAGCTGCTCCGGGAGATCGGTGAGTACCTGGTCGGCATGCAGTACGGCCTGGCGCACACCACCCTGCAGGGCATCGAGGACTACCTGCGGGGTCCGGAGATCCTGCGCGACGGCGGTATCGAGGCGCTGGCCAAGGCCCGCGGCTCGCGCTCGGACTACCCGGAGACGGTCAAGCATCCGGCCGCCACCTCCCCGGTCCCGAACGCGCACCTGCACGTTCGCCGCGCCGGCGGCGAGCCGAGTCACCCGCTGCTGGTGCTCTACAAGCGCGCCCTCAACCAGTGGACCGGCCGCGTCATCCCCGGCCCGGTCGCGGTCACCCGCGAGGACGCGCACTGGTGGCACGTCGGCCTGTTCAACCACGTGGTCGTCACCGACGCCTCCCAGTCCGGCATCCGGGTCCGCGTGCGCGACAAGGAAACCGCCCGCCGCCTGCTGCTCCGCACCGTCCGCGTGCTCCGGCAGCTCCGCAAGGACCTCCCCGACCTGCAGCGCCGCTGGCGAGCCGCCATGCCGGAACTCACCAGCCGCGAGAACTGGGAACGTCTCTACGGAATCGACTAGCGGCCAGGATATTCGCCTGACCATGGCCCGGGACCCCGTGTCCCGGGCCGTGTTTCGTCTCAGCGGCGGCCGGGCTGCTCCGGACCGCCATCCTCGGTGGCAGCCCAGCCGATCACCACCCGATGCTGGACGAGCTGCCCCGCGAAGGCCGGATTCACCGGATCCACCAGCAGCGACACCACATCCACCGCCGCCGCCTCGGGCGGCTGCGCCTGCGACATATCGGTGAACCACGGCCGCGAGGCCTCGGTATCCACCAAACCCGGACAGGCCGCGCCGATGAAGACATCGCGGCCCGCCTCCCGGGCGAAGATCCGGACCGCGGCGACCTGGCCGATCTTGGACGGGTAGTTGACGGACTCCGGCCAGCCCGCCGTGCGGTCCTTGCCGTTCTCGACCAGCTCGGCGTACTCGAGCATGACCCGATCGAGGTCGTCGAGGGTCATGACGTCGGTGTCGAACAGGTGGTGCAGGCTCGGATCCAGATAGCGCAGGCTGCCGAAAGCGCTCGCCACGACCAGGAATCGCCCGCCGGGCCGCAGCAGCGGTCCGAACTCGCGGACCATGCGGGTGGCGCCGAGGTTATTGGTGTTCACGAACTCGCGAATCGTCTCGGCGTCACTGCGTTCCGCGGTGCGCCGCGCCGCCGCGTTGGACACCACGATGTCGATTCCGCCGTGCCGCTCCCGGACCAGCCGGGCCGCGGCCGCCACACTCTCGTCATCGCCGACATCCAGCACCAGCGGCGCCGCACCGGGAATCCCGGCCGCCGCCTCCGCGACCCGCTCGGCGTTGCGTCCGGTGACATAGATGGTGGATCCGGCTTCGAGCCGCTCGGCCAGCAGAGCCGCGACGGCCCGCCCCAGCCCTTGGTTCGCACCTGTTACGAGGGCAATGCTCATGTGTCCGGTCAACCACGCACGATCGCACGTATTCCCTTGTGCGCCAGCCGACCTCGGCTGAGCGAGCTCAGCCGAGGCCGCCGATCGAGGTCAGAGGAACAGGTCGGTGGTGAGCGGGCCGTCGCCGGGCACCACCCGGTACTTGTCGAGATCCGTGATCCCGTGCGAGGCAAGGACCTCGTCGTCGATGAAGAAGTTGCCGGTGGTGTCCTTGGCGGGCGAGGTGAGTACCAGGTAGGCGGCGTCGGCGTAGATGTCCGGCGTGCGGGAGGTGGCGACCATCTCCTCGCCGCCGAGCAGGTTCTTCACCGCCGCGGTGGCAATGGTGGTGCGCGGCCACAGCGAGTTCACGCCGATCCCGTACTTGTGCAGTTCCTCGCTCAAACCCAGTGTGGTGAGCGACATTCCGTACTTGGCGATGGTGTAGCCCAGCGCCGTGCCCGCCCACTTCGGATCCAGGTTCAGCGGCGGTGACAGGGTGAGGATGTGCGGATTGCGACCTGCCTCGGCGGATTCCCGCAGCGCCGGGATGCTGAGCTTGGACAGCAGGAAACTGCCGCGGCAGTTGATGTCCTGCATGAGGTCGTACTTCTTCATCGGCAGGGACTCGGTGGGGGACAGATCGATGGCCGAGGCATTGTTCACCACCATGTCGATGCCGCCGAAGCGCTCGACGGTCTGCTGGACCGCGTCCGCCACCGCCTCGTCGTCGCGCACATCGCCGAGGTACTTCAGCACGGTGCCGCCCGCCTGCTCCAGCTCGGCCGCCGCGGTATGGATGGTGCCGGGCAATTTCGGATGTGGCGCATCGGTTTTCGCGATGATGGTGATGTTCGCGCCGTCGGCCGCCGCCCGCTTGGCGATCTCCAGCCCGATGCCGCGACTCCCGCCCGACATGATCATGGTCCGGCCCGCCAGCTGCTTCGATGCGTCGGTCATAGTCCGCTCCCGTCTGCTGTGTGTCGCCCCGGGTTCGATCATCCGCGTCTCGGAGGCCGAGTGGGGCGGAAATTCTCCCAACTCGAACAGTAGGTGAGAAATAACCTATATGCAACAAGGTGCATATAGGTAGCGCTGGCACCACCTCCGCCGCGGTACCGGGCGCGACCTCGATCCGGGTGCGCGGGGCATGGGCCGCCGGCCCCCGCGTTCCTAGGCTCGAACAGGCCGGAGAACCCGGCCTGAACAGGAGGAATGCCTTCCATGAGCGCATTGCGGCGGCCGCGCGGCCGAGTCGTGCTGGCCGGTTTCGGAGTGCTGGCGGTACTCGCGGCCCAAGCGTGCGGCACCGAATCCGGCAGTGGTGAGCCGGCGCGCAAGGAGCTGTACCGCACCGTCACGCAGGCCCTCGACGCCGTGATCCGCAGCGGCTTCCCGGGCGCCCAGGTCGTCATCGACGGCCCCGACGGCCATCACGTCCTCACCGCCGGCGCCGGCGACCTGGAGACCGGCGCACCCATCCCCGACAATGCCCGGGTCCGGATCGGCAGCAATACCAAGACCTTCGTCGCCACCGTGGTGCTGCAACTGGCCGGCGAGGGCAAGGTCGAACTGGACGCCCCGATCGAGCGCTACCTGCCGGGCGTGGTGCGGGGCAATGGCAATGACGGCAACCGCGTCACGGTCCGCCAGCTGCTGCAGCACACCAGCGGCCTGCCCGACTACCTGGCGGGCGGCCGACCCGAGCCGACCCCCGTGCCCGGCTCCCCGCAGCTGACGGCCGACACCGAGGGAATCCGCTGGGGCCATTACGAACCCGCGGACCTGGTGCGCATCGCCATGACCATGCCGCCGCGCTTCGAGCCCGGCGCGCGCTCGGTCTACACCAACACCAACTACATCGTGCTGGGCATGCTGATCGAAAAGGTCACCGGTCGCCCGGCGGCCGCCGAGATCGGCAGCCGCATCCTGGAACCGCTGGGTCTGCGCGACACCTACTTCCCGGACGCGCGGGAGACCGGCATCCGGGGCCCGCATTCGCGGGGGTATCAGGAAACCGACGGCAAGCGTATCGATTTCACCGATCTGGACCCGTCCTGGGCCGACACCGCGGGCGCGATGGTCGCCACCCCCGCCGACCTGAACCGATTCTTCACCGCCCTGCTCGCCGGGAAACTGCTGCCCGCGGCCCTCTTGGACGAGATGAAACAGACCGTCCCCTGGGACCGTGGCGAACCCGGGTCCGGCTACGGACTCGGCCTGATCCACCACCCGGTCTCCTGCGGCAAGCAGGTGTGGGGCCACGGCGGCAGCATTCCCGGCTTCGGCACCCGCAATGGCGTGGCATCCGACGGCACCGCCGTCGTGGTGACCGTCAATCAGCTCGCGGCCGATGATGCCGGCTCCGACGCGGTGTCGCAGCTGTTCGATGCCGCCATCTGCGATCGCGCCACCGCGGCCGAGCCCTTGGACAGCTACTACCACCAGACGCTCACCTGGAAGTCCTGCGATGCGCCGGGCCTGGACGAGATGGGCGCGCAGTGTGCCGATGTCACCGTGCCGCTGAATTATGCCGAGCCGCAAGGCCGCACGATCACCGTCGCCATCTCGCGCATCCCCGCCACCGATCCGGCCCAGCGGCGCGGTGTCATATTGTCCAACCCGGGCGGTCCCGGCGGCGCGGGCCTGGACTACTTCGTGGAGACGAGCAAGGCCATGACCCCCGAGGTCCGCGCCCGCTACGACCTGATCGGGATGGACCCGCGCGGTGTCGGCCGCTCCTCGGCGGTGAACTGCCACTGGCCGCACGGTTTCGGCCTGCAGTTCGCCGGTATCGATGCCAAGGGGTTCGCCGAATCCGTCGCCGACCAAGCCGATCTGGCGGCGCGCTGCGCCACGGCGGAAGGAGAGCGCCTGCCGCACTTCACGACTCGCAATACCGCTCGGGACATGGACGTGATTCGTACGGTGCTCGGCGAAACCAAGATCAGCTATGTGGGCACCTCCTACGGCACCTACCTGGGTGCGGTGTACATGCAGATGTTCCCGGATCGTTCCGACCGAATGGTGCTGGACGGCAGCGTGGACCCGGACCGCTACGGTGCGGTCGGCATGGTGCAGGACATGGGCTCGCCCAACGAGGCCGCACTGGATGCCTGGGCGACCTGGACCGCACAACGCGACGACGAATATCACCTCGGCACCACCGGCGCGGCCGTGCGTGGCCTGGTCGAGCGGCTGATCGAACACGCTGCCGCCCAGCCGATCCGGATCGGCGACTACGACGTCGACGCGCATTCCCTGCCACTTGTGCTGTACATCGCCTTCAATTCACCGCACGACTACGGTCTTGCCGCGCAGCAGATCCGGGAGCTGGCCGACGCCGCCGACGGGAAACCGGTGCGGCCGGACGAGGATCTGGCGGGCAAGCTGGCCATGATGCTGCGCGCGCAGCCGCGCGACATGTCACCCCAGATGGCCATCCTCTGCGGAGATGTCGGCGCACCCCGCGACCCCGACTGGTACCGGCGCAATATCGAAGCCTCCCGCACCACCCAGCCGGTCTTCGGCGCGATGGCGAACAACATCACGCCGTGCGCGTTCTGGGCCCCGCCCGCCGAATCCCCCACCGCGCTGGGCAATTCGGTGCCGAATCTGATCATCCAGGCCACCGGCGACACCCGCACCAACTACGGCGGAGCACTTGCCATGCACCGGGCGCTCACCGGCTCTCGCATGGTCACGTTGCAGGACGTCGCCATCCACTCGATCCTCGGCCGCTACCCGAATTCCTGCGTGTACGACGCCGTGAACGCCTATCTGGCCGACGGCACCCTGCCCGCCGCCGACCTCACCTGTCGCGACGAGTGATCATCCGGCATTCAGATAGGTGAGCACGGCCAGCACCCGCCGGTGGCCCACCTCGTCGGCGAACAGCCCCAGCTTGGCGAAGATGCTCCGAATGTGTTTGAGCACAGCACCTTCGGTGACCACGAGGCGCTCGGCAATGGTCGCGTTGTCGAGCCCCTCGGCCATGAGCGCCAGCACCTCGCGTTCCCGCGGGGTCAGCGCTGCCAGTGGATCGTCGGTCTTGCGCCGCACCAGCAGCTGCGAGATCACTTCCGGATCCATGGCGGTCCCACCCTCGGCGACCCGCCGCAGCGAATCCAGGAACCGATCCACCTTCCCGACCCGCTCCTTGAGCAGGTATCCGATCCCGCCGGCCCCATCGCCGAGCAGTTCGGCGGCATAGCTGTCCTCGACCCAGGCCGAGAGCACCAGCACCGGCAGGCCGGGGTGAATCTCGCGGGCCCGCACCGCGGCTCGCAATCCGTCATCGGTGAAGGTGGGCGGCAGCCGCACATCCACGACCACGGCATCGGGCCGATCGGCGGTCACCACCGCGAGAAAATCGTCCGCATTGTCGACCGCGGCGACCACCTCGATCCCCGCCGTCTGCAGCAGCAGCGCCAGCCCCTCCCGCAGCAGGGCATCATCCTCGGCGATCACGACCCGCACGGCAGCTCCACCCGCACCACAGTAGGACCGCCCGCCGGACTGCTGAGCAGCATCCGCCCGTCCAGCGCCTCGGCCCGCCGCCGGATCCCGGCCAGCCCGCCGCCCTCGGTCTCCCGCGCCCCGCCGACCCCGTCGTCCAGGACCTCGACGGCCAGCAGCCCGGCATCGCCTCCGAGGGAAACCCGAAGATGTTCGGCCCCGGAATGTTTGGTCGCATTGGTGATCGTCTCGGAGATGACGAAATACGCGGCCGCCTCGACGGCCGCGGGCCACCGTGGTCCCGATCTGCTCGAATCCGCTATCTCGGTCGTACCCGGGCGCAGCGCGACAGTACCGCCGAGAGCGAGTTCGACGGGAATCGGGGAGCGCGCGGCCAGCGCCGAAATCGCGCTCGCCAGACCACGATCCGCGAGCACCGGCGGATACACCGTCCGCACCACGTCTCGGAGTTCGGCCAACGCGGCCTCGGCGGTGTCCTGCGCCTTGCGTACCAGGTCGGACGATGCGGCCGGATCCCGTTCGCGCAGTTGGTCGGCCAGCCCGAGCTGCATGATGACCGCCGCGATCCGCGCCTGCGCGCCATCGTGCAGATCGCGTTCGATGCGCCGCAGTTCCGCCCCGTGCGCGTCGAGCGCGGCGGCCCGGGTGGCGGTCAACTCCGCCACCCGCACCGCGAGCTCGGTGCCCGGCGCCGGACCGAGCAGCGTCCGTGCCAGCAGCGCCTGCCAGCGGGCCACCGTGGGCAGCCGGAGCACCAGGGCCGCCAGGGGGATCGCGATGAGGGCGCTGAGCCCGGCCAGCGGCCAGGAATCGACCACGAAGCCGAAGCTGTCGACGGTGCCCGGCGGCACGAGCTGCCAATACACCGGAATCGCCAGCTGATTCAGCACACCCCACGGCAGTCCGATCGAGAACAACGCCACCACCATGCCGGGCACCCCGTGCACGCACAGCCACGCGATGTCCCGGCCGTTCGCCGGATCCCGGAAGGCGCCGGCCAGCCGTTGCCGGAGCCCGCCGGTCATCGGCCGGTAGGTCACCGCGATCGGCGCGCCCAGCCGCTTGCCCGCCCGCCGCCGTTCGAACTCGGTCAGTGGGCGGATCAGCCGCAGGTATTCGGGAATCGCCGGAATGCCCACTCCGCCGAGGCTGGTGGCCGCCACCACGAGCAAACCGACCGTGGCGAATGTGGCCGCCACGCCGGTAGCGCCGCCGACCAGCAAATAGCCGATGGTCCCCGGCAGCGCCCGCAGCCGACCCGCGACCCACCGCCGCACGGCCACGGGACCGCGCTCCGGGATGGGGTCGGCACTCATGCCACCAAACCTACTGATCCGGTCAGCGCTGCTTGCCGCCGCGCTCCTTGTACATGCGGCGCTGGTCCTTGTTGATCTGCTTCCAGATCTTCGTGCGCTCGGCGCGCATGCGCGCGTCGCTGCGGGCGGCCAGCCATTCGTTCTCGCGGCTCAGCTTGCGGTAGCTGTCCAGGCGACGCCGGGGCAGCGCGCCGGATTCGATGGCCGCCAGCACCGCGCACCCCGGCTCGCTCTCGTGCGAGCAGTCGGTGAAACGGCATTGCCCGGACAGGGATTCGATATCGCTGAAGGTCCGCCCGAGCCCCTCGGCGGCATCCCAGAGCCCGACCGACCGCAACCCCGGGGTATCGATGAGGGTGCCGCCGCCGGGCAGTGGCCGCAGTTCGCGGTGCACGGTGGTGTGGCGGCCGCGCTTGTCGCCCTCGCGAACCGCGTTGGTGGCGAAGACTTCCGCGCCGAGCAGCGCGTTGGCGAGGGTGGATTTGCCCGCGCCCGAGGGCCCGATCAATGCGACCGTGCCGGAGAGCAGCGAGGTCAGCACATCCATGCCGACACCACCGGTGGCGCTGACCGCCACCACGGTGACGCCCGGCGCGGCGGCTCGGACGTCCTCGATCGGAATATCGTGCGCCAGATCGGCTTTGGTGAGCACTACGGTCGGCTGGGCACCGGATCCCCAGGCCAGCGCGAGCAGCCGTTCGATGCGCCCGAGATCGACATCCCCGTCGCCGGCGGTGCACACCAGCACGGTGTCCACATTCGCGGCCAGCACCTGATCGGCCGATTTCGCGCGGGTATCGGGCTGCCCGGACACGGCGGCCCGGACGATGGCGGTGCGGCGTGGCAGCAGGGCGCGCACGGTGCGCCCGGCGTCGATGGCCACCCAGTCGCCGGTGCACAGCCCGCTGACCTCGGAATCCGAGCGGGGGAGCCGGGCCCGCACCACGGCGGCCGCCAGGCGGCTCCGGTAGTCGGCGGTGGGAAGGGGTGCGGCGATATCGCATTCACTGCGATCCATGCGGATCACGCGGGCCGGAATCAGATCGTCACCCAGCAGCGGCCGGTAGTCGGCGGCGAGGGCGGCGTTCCAGCCATAGGGAACGAGCAGGTCGAAATCGACCGAAGCCATGTGTGGAGTCCTTTGACGGGCCGAGCCCGAATCACGGACTCAGCGAGAGGAATTCGAGGTGGATGCGCGTGGGGCGAACACTCGCCCGGGCACGGCAATCCGCACTGCCGTCGTCACGTAACTCCACCTCCCATCTCTCCTCATGCCGTCACCGTGGTGACCGCGCCGAACAAGAACGGGGACAACCTTGTCAGGCTGTCCCCGTCGGCGCAACGTATTTTTCCGGTCAGGATTTCGGCTTGTCGAACTGCTCGCGACGGCCCATCCGCTGCAGGCGCAGCCACTCCATCAGCCCGGCCGGATCCTTCTGCTGGACCAGGAAGAACCATCCGAATCGGGCGACCTCCTGCGGCAACAGTTTTCGCATGCCCGGCTGCGCCATCAGGTAGCCGCGGTTGCGGTAGGTGAAGTGCCGCTTGATCGGATCGTCCGGGTACTGGGTGTGCATGCGCCCGCCCAGGATCGGCTTGAATTCGGCCGACCCGTTCGGGTGCAGGTACGCGGTCTGCAGGCAGGTGCCGAACGGCAGCCCCGAGCGCACCAGCCGCCGGTGCACCTCCACCTCGTCGCCGCGCACGAACAGCCGAAGATCCGGCACGCCGATCTTGTCCACGGCCTCGGCCGAGATCAGCGCACCGTTGAACAGCGAGGCGATCCCGGGTAGGAAGTCCTCGTCACCCAGCTCCGACCGCAGCCGCCGCCACACCACGCCCCGGCGCAGCGGGAAGGCGAGCCGATCCGGGTCGTCGATATCGGCCACCACCGGCGACACCTCGACCAGCTCGTGCCGCTTGGCGCAATCGAACAGCTTGGCGAGCACGTCCGGTCCCTCGGGGCGGCCGTCGTCATCGGCCAGCCACACCCAGTCCGCGCCCATGGTGAGCGCGTGCAGCATGCCGAGCGCGAACCCGCCCGCGCCGCCCAGATTGTGTTCCGAACCGACGTAGGTGGTTTCCATGGGCTGCTGCTTCACCAGCTCGCCGACCTCGGCCTCATTGCCGTTGTCCACCACGATCAGGTGGTCGATCTGCCGGGTCTGGCTGCCCAGCACCTTCAGCGACTCGGCCAGCTGCTCCCGGCGTTTATGGGTGACCACGATGGCGACGATGCGCGCATCATCGCCGTACACGGGGGTGGACTGTTCACTCATGCGGGATTCCGTTCCGGTTCACGTTCACGTTCCAGATCCCGCAGCACCTGCGCCACGTGATCACCCGCCTCCGGGCCCTCGTAGGCGCGCACGACATCCTCGATGCCGCCCTGCATGCGAATCTGCCCGTGATCGATCCACATCGCGGAATCGCACAGCTGGGCCAGGAATTCATTGGAGTGGCTGGCGAAGACGAGAATGCCCGAGCGCGAGACCAATTCCTGCAGCCGGATCCGGGCCTTCTTCATGAACTCCGCGTCGACCGCGCCGATACCCTCGTCGAGCAGCAGGATCTCCGGATCGATGGAGGTGACCACGCCCATGGCCAGGCGCACGCGCATACCCGTCGAGTAGGTGCGCAGCGGCATCGCCAGATAGTCACCCAATTCGGTGAACTCGGCGATCTCGTCGATCTTGGCGAGCATCTGCTTGCGGGTCTGCCCGAGGAACAGGCCGCGAATGACGATGTTGTCGTAGCCGGAGATCTCCGGGTCCATGCCCACGCCCAGATCGAAGACCGGAGCCACCCGCCCGCGGATGCGCGCGCTGCCGCGGGTCGGTTCGTAGATGCCCGAAAGCAGCCGCAGCAGTGTGGATTTGCCCGCGCCATTGTGGCCGACCAGGCCCACGCGATCGCCTTCCTTCAGCGACAGCGTGATGTCCCGCAGCGCCTCGACGACCACCACATCGGATTGATTGCGCCCGATGGCACCGCCGGCCGAACCGAGCACCGCCTTCTTCAGCGATCGGGATTTGGCGTCGAAGATCGGGAATTCCACCCACGCGTTCTGGGTCTCGATACTCACATGGTCGGTCATTGAGCCTTCACACCCAGTAGGGGACTCGGGAACGGAACTTCTTCATAGCCAGTATCGCGACTATCCAGCCGACGATGGTGATCGACAGCACCACCACCCAGCTGCGCAGGTGGATCGGGTCGCCCAGCAGGGGCGCGCGCACGATCTCCAGATAGTGGAAGGTGGGGACGAGCTCGGCCAGCTTGGCGCGATCGCTCGCGGCGCCCGACAGCGCCGAGGTCTTCCACATGACCGGGGTGAGGACGAACAGCATGAGCGTGGTGCTGCCCAGGATCGGCGCCAGATCGCGGTAGCGGGTGCTGAAGATGCCGAACACGATCGTCACCCAGATGGCATTGAGGAACAGCAGCAGCAGACCCGGAATCGCGAGCAGGGCCGACCAGTGCAGGTGCCGCCAGATGCTGAAGGCGGCCACCATCAGCACGTAGATGATCAGGTTGTGGGCGAAGAACAGGAACTGCCGCCACACCAGGCGATACACGTGCACGCTCAGTGCCGACGGCAGCTGCTTGATCAGGCCCTCATTGGCGATGAAGACATCCGAGCCCTCGAGAATGCTGGCATTGATCACATTCCAGACGATCAAGCCGACGGTCACATAGGGCAGATAGGAACTCAGCGACTGCCCGAAGAGGGTGGCGTAGAGGACACCCATCGCGGCCGCCTGCAAACCGGTGGCGATGGTGATCCAGAACGGACCCAGCACCGAGCGCCGGTACCGCTGCTTGATGTCCTGCCAGCCCAGCGCCAGCCACAGTTCACGCTGGGAGAATCCGTCGCGGAAATCCTTGAATGCGCGACCGAAGGACTGGGAGTCCGACACGAGCGGCACCGGTTCATTGTCCGGGCGCACGTCGGTCATCGCCGAGTCGGGGGGAGCAGCAGCAGGCACAGCACCCGACCTTATCTAATTGCTATCGCATTGCGCGCAGAACCTGCCGCCGACGCGGACATCTCGGCGGCAGGGGTGCCCACGGCCACCCGTCAGAGGTACTGGCCGCCGCCCGGATGCTGCTGCCCGCGGGCGTCGCCGTGGCTCATGCCCGGGGGCAGGGCCTGGCGCATCTGCTCGAGCTGGGCGCGCGCGGCCATCTGCTGAGCGAACAGCGCGGTCTGGATGCCGTGGAACAGGCCCTCCAGCCAGCCCACCAGCTGGGCCTGGGCAATGCGCAGTTCCGCGTCGGAGGGGACGGTGTCGTCGGTGAAGGGCAGCGCCAGCCGCTCCAGCTCCTCGCGGAGTTCGGGGGCCAGGCCGGTTTCCAGCTCGCGGATGGAGGTGCGGTGGATCTCGCGCAGCCGGGTGCGGGAGGCGTCGTCCAGCGGTGCGTGCCGGACCTCCTCGAGCAGCTGCTTGATCATGGTGCCGATGCGCATGACCTTCGCGGGCTGCTCCACCATGTCGGCGAGCGACTCCTCTTTGTCGTGCGCGTCGCCCGACCCGTCCGAAAGATCCTCACCGACAACCTGTCCGGTGATCTCCAGCGGTTCCCCGCCGATCTGCGCCGCCGCTGGGATGAACAGCGGCTTTCCCTCGGGACCGATCACGACGATGGATTCCGGAACCCCATCCGATTGCGTCATGCCCCCATCCTGCCCAACTTCCCCCGAACCCGCTAAGCGCCACCCCAAGTTCGTAACACGCCGAATAAACGACACGAAGGGACAAATCGAGATGGTTCGCGGCCGTCTCGATTCTGGACTGCGGCTGGAATAGACCTCCGCCTTGGAGCGGGGGAGCGAAGCGGAGGAGCGGAGGAGGGAAGAATCGAGACCTCGGGGCCGCGAACCCGCCCCGTAGCGAAGCGGAGGGGCAAAACAAGCACAGCCCGTCCAGTTTGTACGGTAGGCGCTGGTCGTCCTGGTCCTCGTAGGTTGCTTCCCTCCCTACCGTTACCTTGTTGTGCCCTCTCCCTTTAGAGTGGCCACCATGACTTACGACGTCGCAAGGGTGCGGGGCCTCATACCGTCCCTGGGCGACGGCTGGATCCACCTCGACCCGCAAGCGGGCATGCTGGTCCCGGATTCGGTATCCCGGGCCGTCTCAACAGGTTTCCGGACCTCCGCCTTCTCGCACAGCAATCGGCACGGCGCCGCCAAGCGCAGCGCCGCGATCCTGGAGGCCGCGCGCGAGGCCGTCGCCGATCTCGTCGGCGGCGATCCGGCGGGCGTGGTGCTCGGACCCGATCGCGCGGTGCTGCTGGCCTGGCTGGCCGAATCGCTGAGCTCCCGGCTGGGTCTGGGCACCGGGATCGTGCTGTCGCGTCTGGATGACGAGGCGAATGTGGCGCCGTGGCTGCGGATAGCGAATCGCTATGGCGCGCACGTGCGCTGGGCGGAAGTGGAGATCGAGACCTGCGAGATGCCGGCCTGGCAGTTCGAAGAGCTCATCGGACCCACCGCCCGGCTGGTGGCGCTGACCGCCGCCTCACCCATCGTCGGCTCCGCGCCCTCGGTGCGGGTGGCCGCGGACCGCGTGCACGAGGTCGGCGGGCTGCTGGTCGCCGACTGCTTCGGCGCCGCGCCCTACGCGCTCCTCGACATCGACGAACTCAATGCCGACGTGATCGCACTGAGCGCCCCGGCCTGGGGCGGTCCGCAGATCGGCGCGCTGGTCTTCCGCGATCCTGCGTTCCTGGACCGGATCCCGTCCATGTCGCTGAACCCCTACGCCAAGGGCGCGGAACGGCTCGAGGTGGGCGGCCACCAGTACGCCCTGCTGGCCGGCCTCACCACCTCCATCGACTACCTGGCCTCGCTCGACGAGCGCGCCGAGGGCACCCGGCGCGAGCGCCTGGAAATGTCGATCACGTCCCTGCAGGACTATCACGACCATCTCTTCGAGCACCTGATGTCCGTGCTCGACACCATCCCCAACCTGACTGTCATCGGCCGGGCCTCCACCCGCATCCCGACGGTGAGCTTCACCATCTCGGGCATGCAGGCGGAGAAGGTCTCGGCCAAGCTGGCCGATGCCCGCATCGGCACGCTGAGCGGCTCCCACGGCGGCAGCCGCCTGCTCGACGCGCTGGGCGTCAATGACGAAGGCGGCGCCGTGACCATCGGACTCGCGCCCTACACAACGAAATTCGAGATCGACCAGCTGGGCCGCGCGCTGGTGGCGCTGGACACCTAGAGCTCGCGAATCTGCAGGATCACCTTGCCGACCGTCTCGGCGGAGTCCAGCAGGCGGTGGGCCTCGGCGGCGTCGGTGACCGGCACCTCCGCCGACACCACCGGCACGACGGTCCCGTCGGAGATGAGCGGCCACAGGTGGCGGCGCAGCTCGGTGATGATCTCCGACTTCGATCCGCGCCCGGTCTCGGGGCGCCGCCGCAGATTGGTGGCGTGAATCGATCCCCGCTTGCCCAGCAGCGTGCCCAGATTCAATTCCGCGGTGACCCCGCCCTGCATGCCGATCACCACCAGGTGCCCGTCCTCGGCGAGCGCCTGGACATTCCGCTCCAGATACGCCGCGCCCATATTGTCGAGAATGATGTCCGCGCCCGGATATTCACTGTGCAGCGTGGTCACGAAATCGTGCTCGCGGTAATTGATCAGCAGCGTCGCGCCCAATTCCGCGCACCGGTCCAGCTTGTACTGCGAACCCGCCGTGACCGCGACCCGCGCGCCCAGCGCCCGCGCCACCTGGATGGCGTGGGTGCCGATTCCGCTGCCGCCCCCGTGAATCAGCAGCAACTGCCCGCTGTGCAGGCCCGCGGTCATCACCAGGTTGGACCACACCGTGGCCGCCACCTCCGGCAGCGCCGCCGCCGCGGCCACATCCAGTCCCTCCGGCACGGGCAGCAGCTGGGTCGCGGGCGCGACCACCCGCTCGGCGTAGCCGCCGCCGGACAGCAGCGCGCACACCGGATCGCCGGCCCGCCAATCCCGCACGCCCGGACCGACTTCCGCGACCATCCCGGACACTTCGAGGCCCAGAATCTCGCTGGCTCCCGGCGGCGGCGGATAGAAACCTCGCCGCTGCAGCAGGTCGGCGCGATTCACCCCCGCGGCCACCACATCGATCGAAACCTCGCCCGGTCCGGGCGCGGGCAGGTCGTCCACCTGCGCCCATTTCATGACCTCGGGCCCACCGAAACCGTCGAGCGTCACCGCATACATGAAAACGAGCGTACGGCCGGAGCTCACCGATTACTGTCAGGCCGTCCTCGGCGTGGGCCCAGCATCTTCTCAGCATCGGCCGTCACCGTGGAGTGGAGGGATTCGAAAGGAGATTCCATGATCACCACCCTGGCCGTCCTCGGCGGCATGGTCATCCTGGCGGCTATGGCGATGTCCGGATTCATCGCGACCGATGCACCGCGTGCTCTGGTCCGTATCCGCAAGCGCTGAACCGGGGCGCTGCGTAAACCCTGATAACGCGGCACGTCCGGGCCGGAAAGGTTACGCCCGGGGAAAGTAACTTCGACCCCCTCCACGCCGGGGTGGAAGGTACTAGCGTTCCGGGGCATGAGCAGTTTCGTCGATTTCCAGAACGAGATCTATCTCTCCGGCCTCGCGGGCATCGTCCCGGCGCTACCCATGACGGCGGCGGGCCTGGAGGAGAAGGCTCGGGAGGTGCTGGATCCGGCGGCCTTCGCTTATGTGGCGGGCAGTGCGTCCACCGAACGCACCGCGCACGCCAATCTCTCCGCCTTCGAGCGATACCGGCTGCTGCCGCGCGTACTGCGCGGCGCCACCGGGCCCGGGGCGCGCGACCTGTCGGTGGATGTGCTCGGAACCCGTTTGGCCGCACCGATTCTCACCGCGCCGATCGGCGTGCTGGGGTTGCTGCACGAGCGCGGCGAGACCCTGGTCGCCGAGGTAACCCGGGAACTGGGCATCGGCATGTGCCTGTCCACCGCGGCCTCCTCCACCATCGAGGAGGTCGGGGCGCGGGCGGGCAACTGGTGGTATCAGCTGTACTGGCCCAACGACATGGAGCTGGCCCGGTCCTTCGTCGAGCGCGCCGAGGAGTCCGGCGCCAAGGCCATCGTCGTCACCGCCGACACCCCCAGCCTGGGCTGGCGGCCGCGCGACCTGCAGCTCGGGCACCTGCCATTCCTGCAGGGCAAGGGCATTGCCAACTATCTGTCCGATCCGGTCTTCCGCGCCAAGCTCAGCGCCCCGCCGGAGGAGAGTGAGGAGGCGATGCGGGCCGCCGTACTCACCTGGATCGGACTGTTCGGCAACCACGGTCTGCGCCCGGCCGACATCGCCCGGCTGCGGGACTGGACCGAACTGCCCATCGCGGTGAAGGGCGTGCTGCACCCCGACGACGCCCGGCAGGTGGTCGACGCGGGCGCGGACGCGGTGGTGGTGAGCAATCACGGCGGCCGCCAGGTGGACGGGGCGGTTGGTGCGCTGGACGCGCTGCCGACCATCGTGGCCACCGTCGGCGATCGCGCGGATGTGCTGTTCGACTCCGGCATCCGCACCGGCTCCGATGTCATGATCGCGCTCTCGCTGGGCGCCAAGGCCGTCCTCTACGGCCGCCCCTGGGCGTACGGCCTCGGCCTGGCCGGCGCCGACGGCGTGCGCCACGCGCTGCGCTGCCTGCTCGCGGATTTCGATGCGGCCATGGGACTTTCGGGCTGCACCAGCCTGCACGACCTGAGCCGGACCATGATCTCCACCTATCGCGTTTAGGCCTTCCGAGCGGAAGGCATCCTGCTGTGGGAACGCGTTCGTCCGGGCCGCGAGCTGAGGAGGAGCGATCAAACGCCGTCACAACAACGAGCCGGTGGCCGAGTCCGGAGGCCGGGCCACGGCCGAACGGCGGTGGCTCACCCCGGACCAGCAGCGCGCCTGGCGGGCCTACATGGACGGCAGCCAGCGGCTCATGACCGACCTCAACCGGCAGCTGCAACGCGACTGCGACCTGTCCTTCGCCGACTACCGCATCCTGGTGAAGCTGTCCGAGGCGCCCGGCCGCTCGCTGCGCATGAGTGACCTCGCCGACGGCGTGCTCTCCTCCCGCAGCCGGCTCACCCACCAGATCCGCCGCATGGAGGCGCAGCAAATGGTCCGCCGCATCGCCTGCGAGGACGACGGCCGCGGCGTGCTGGCCCAGCTCACCGAGGAGGGCCTGCGGCGCCTGCGGGCCGCCGCTCCCGGCCATGTCGCCGCGGTGCGCCGCTTCTTCGTGGACCTGCTCACCCCGCAGCAGCTGGCCGCCGTGGCCGCCGCCCTGGACCTGGTCAACCTGGCCGCCGACCACCGCGCCGGCGCCCGCGCGACAGCCGATCTCGACTGACCGGTCCACCCGAATCGGAAGTGGGAGGCAGACCGCACACGCCATCAGTTAGGATCGATCGCCTGGAAGCGTGGCAGAGCGGCCGAATGCACTCGCCTTGAAAGCGAGCGTCGTGAAAGCGACCGGGGGTTCAAATCCCTCCGCTTCCGCTGAGAACCCGCAGGTGGATAAGGTCTTTCGAGCCTGATAACGCCTGCGTGGTCAACGTCGTCGACGGATGAGGGTGGGTGTCGGCCCGGGTATCACGGCCTACACCCCCGGCCTGCGGGACACCTTCGACGCCGATCACATCGCCGCCATCGACAACACCACGCGAAAGCTGGTGGCGGACTGCCGAATCTGGTTTCCCTCGTGGGGAACGCGATCTCACCGCGGAGTGACGGTTCCCGGCGAATGTGGACCGACGTTGTCTGCTGAACGCTGACCGACGGTTTCTGGTAAATGTGGCGGGGTGGCCAGCCGTCGCATCGCGAGTCGCTTGTTCGGTGCCTTCGCGAGCGCTGCCCTACTGGCCGGCGCGGCGACCGTCGACGCCCCACTCGCCGTGACCGATCCACCCGTGGAGACCGGCTCCAATGAGGAGTCCGCGCCCGGCCTCGATCCGGTCCACCCCGCGCAGGCTCGCATCGAACGGGTCGAGACCGTGGCCGGGAACCTGCTCGCCGTCTTCGTCGCCTCCCCGGCCATGGGCCGCACCGTCGAGGTGCAGGTGCTGCTCCCCGCGCACCGTGACAGCCCCCGTCCGACCGTCTACATGCTCGACGGACGCAGCGCCGCACCCGATGTCAACAACTGGACCGCCCGCGGCGGCGCGCTGCCCTTCTTCGCCGACAAGAACGTGAATGTGGTCTTCACCCTCGGCGGCCCCGCCAGCTACTACACCGACTGGCAACGCAGCGATCCCAAGCTCGGCACCAATCGCTGGGAGACCTTCCTGACCCGCGAGCTGCCGCCGCTCATCGACACCCGCTTCGGCGGGGACGGCATGAACGGCCTGGAGGGCGTCTCCATGGGCGCGGAGGCGGCCATGATGCTGGCCACCCGCAACCCGGGCCTGTATCGCGCGGTGGCGGCGCACAGCGGTTGCTACGCAATGAGTTCCGACTTCGGGCAGGCGCAGGCCCGGGCCGTGGTCGGGACGTTCGGCGGGGATCCGGACAATATGTTCGGCCCGTCCGGCGATCCCCAGTGGGCCGACCACGACGTGCTGGCCCGAGCGGAAGCCTTGCGCGGCAAGGCGATCTACCTGTCGTCCGGTAGCGGGCTGCCCGGGGAGCACGACACCCCGGGCAATCCGGACCTGCGCAATGCCGTGCTGTTCGGTGGGCCCATCGAGGCGGGCGCCGACATGTGCACCCGCCAATTGGCCGACCGGCTGGCGCAATTGGCGATCCCGGCCACGGTCGACCGCCGGCCCACCGGAACGCACTCCTGGCCCTACTGGGCCGACGAACTGCCCCGCTCCTGGCCGACCATGGCCGCGGGACTGGGCATCGGGTAGCGGGCCGTTCAGCCGACGAAACGGGCGACGATCTCCGGATCCGTGGCGAAGCGCAGGAAGGCGTCGTTCTCGTGCGGGTCGCCCGCAGTGATGCGGACGCCGTCGGCGCCGTAGGGCCGGATGATGACCCCCGCCTCGGTGCTCGCCGCGCCGTACTCGGCACTGCGGTCGCCCAGCGGCAGCCAGACGAAGTTGGAGTGGCTCACCGGCACCCGGTAGCCCGCCGCGAGCAGCGCCTCCCGCATGCGATCGCGTTCGGCCACAACGGCATCGGTGCGCTCCAGCAGTTCGTGCCGCGCCTCCAGCGAGGCGATGGCCGCCGCCTGCGCCACCCGGCTGACGCTGAACGGGATGTGCACCTTCATGAGCGCGGTGATCACCTCGGGCGCGCCGACCGCGTACCCGACCCGCAGGCCCGCCAGGCCGTACGCCTTCGAAAACGTGCGCAGCACCAGCACATTCGGCCGGGTGCGCCCCAGCTCGACGCCATCGGGGAAGTCCTCGGCGGGCATCCGCAGGTACTCGAAGTACGCCTCGTCCAGCACCACCAGCACGTCGGCGGGCACCCGGTCGAGGAACTCGACGATCTCCGCCTTGCCGCGGGCGGTGCCGGTCGGGTTGTTCGGGTTGCAGACGAAGACCACCCGGGTGTTCGGGGTGATGGCTGCCGCCAAAGCGTCCAGATCATGGGTGAATTCGCCGTCCAGCGGCACCTGCACCGCCTTGGCGCCCGCCACCTGGGCGACGATCGGGTACGCCTCGAACGAGCGCCACGCGAACAGCACCTCGTCCTCGGGATGGCGGCAGGTGATCTGCACCAGCTCCTGGCACAGCGCCACGCTGCCGCAGCCGGCCGCCACGTTCTCGAGCTCCACACCCAGGAAATCCGCGAGGGCGCCACGCAATTCGATGGCGTGGTTGTCCGGGTACCGGTTCGACAGCTCGACCGCCTCGGCAATGGCCTTGGTCACCGACGGCAGCGGCGGGAAGGTGGTCTCGTTGCTGGCCAGCTTCAACGCGCCGGGGTGCGTCTTGCCGGCGACGTACGCCGGGATGGCATCGAGGTCCGGGCGAATGTGCGCGCTCACCCCTCCACCCTATGTCCCGGTCGCTCGCGGCCGCTCCGGGGTGCCGACTGGTCTGCACGATCGGGAGTCGCGTGGGACCGAATGGAACTCGGCCGGAATATCTCCGGGATATCGGACCCTGGGAAAGATTTATCTCGTTTTTACCTAGCGCAACTACAGTGGCCCTATGTCGGGCATCTATCGAGATCTCGCCCCTGTGCACGACACGACCACGGTTCCGCTCACTGTGCTAGAACCCGAGGGGCATGCGCGCGGCGGCATCGTGGTGTTGCACGAATCACGTGAATTCACCGAGCCATTGCTGGAACTCATGCGCGCGCTCGCCGCCGACGGGTGGACCGTCCTGGCCCCCGACCTCTTCCACCGCCCCGCCAACGGCAGCACCCACCCGATCTTCGGCGAGGACCTGTTCGCCGCCTTCGACGCCTGCTTCGAGTGGCTCACCGGACACGGCGTCTTCCAGGACTGCATCGGCGTGCTCGGCTTCGACTCGGCCGGTACCGCCGCCGCGCTGGTCGCCACCAATCGCCGCATCGGCGCGGCCGTGAGCGTCGCGGCGCCCGGCATCGAAACCCCGCTCACCCCGCAGGCCGTCGCGCTGCTCACCGCCGCCCCCGCCTTCCAGGCCCCCTGGCTCGGCCTCTTCGGCGAGGACGACCCGCTGACCCCGCCCGACCAGGTCGACCGCCTGCGCGAGGCTGCCGCCCACGCCGACGTCGCCACCCTCGTGGTCACCTACCCCGGTCTCCACCACCGCCCCGACCACCCCGGCTTCGACCCCGCCGCCCTCGACGACGTCTCGGTCCTCGACGCGCAAACCAGAATCTACGAATGGTTCGACTCGCACCTACGCTGACCAGCCGATTTGGCCTATTGGTCACCCGCTGTGTAATCTTCTGTCCCGGCGGTTCGAAAGGAACCGGCGCCCTCGAAGAGGGGCACCAGGAGGCGTGCCAGAGCGGCCGAATGGGACTCACTGCTAATGAGTTGTCCCTTCACGGGGACCGGAGGTTCAAATCCTCTCGCCTCCGCCACCGCCCGGTACGCCGGGTGCACATTTGAATAGCCATGCGCCCGTAGCTCAACGGATAGAGCATCTGACTACGGATCAGAAGGTTGGGAGTTCGAGTCTCTCCGGGCGCGCTTCAGCTCAGCGGCCCCACACCAGAAGGTGTGGGGCCGTTGGCTTTTGTTGCGTGACGCCGGCGGTTAGAGGCCGAGGGTCTTCAGGATGCCGCCGATGACCGGAATCGAGTCGGCGCTACCGGTACCTGCCGCAGGGGCGGTGGTCACCTGGATGTCCAGCGGACCCAGTATCGGTCCCTGTGCGGAAACAAGCATGGCGACTGCCGTGATGTGGTGTGTTCCTGTGGTCGTAGGGGTCCACTGGACCGTGGCTGCGCCATTCTTGGGCAGTACTCCGGGCGAGTCCTGCCCGGGCGGAGTGATGGCCTTGTCCGTGTCGTAGAACCACACCATCCAGCAACCCGGTACAGCGCTGACATCGGCGGTGAGCGTGTACGGCTGGCTGACATAGTGCGAATTGCCGGCAACCGAAATGCTATTGCTCGACAGGTCGGCCGATGCCGCCGGTGCTCCGGCGATCACCGCCGCCATCGCCGCGAATCCGGTAACTCCGATGCCCGCCCGACGGATTCGAGTGTTCTTCACGTAGCTTCCCCTTCGATCGAAAAGCGCCTGTTGATCGGCGCTGTCCGCGAAGCTACAACGCCCCACCGACAGTGTGAAACAAGATCATTCACAACCTTTGTCGCACGCACGCGGCCGACCGGAGGCATCCATTGCTGATGAGGCCGGCGTCTGCACTGCGTGGTCGGCCCCAGTTGGAGGCACAGCGAGTGCTGCCCGCCTGGCGTGACCAGCTGACCCAGAAGCTCCCCGCCGGGACGCGGTCCGATCCGGCCGCCGCACCGCTGACGAGATTCTGGCCCGATGACCGGCATCAACATGACCGATATCGGCATGAGCGATGCCGGCGCGGCGAGTGTCGAGATCTCTTCTGCCGGAACCGGTTTCGCGGACCTCCGGCACAACCGGGCGACCGAAGGGCGCCGAACTCGCCCACGGCAACCCGACTCGTCCGGTTACTTCCAGGCGGCGAGGTCGGGGAGGTCGCCGGTGAGGTCGGTGCCGGGGGAGCGGCCGATCAGCCAGGCGGCGAGGGCGGCGGTGGGCCCGGTGATGGTCGCGGTCGGGACGCCGACGGTGCCGGTGTAGTCGGAATCGGTGGCGGTGACCGTGAAGCCGGTGCCTTCGGCGGGCTCGACCTCGGTGATGGACTGGGCCAGGAGGCGGGCGGCGAAGTCGGCCGGCCAGTCGGCGGGGGTATAGCCGATATCGAGGTCTACGTGGTGGATCTCGACTTCCAGCAGGCGCATCCACGGGATGCGGGTGGCGGGGATCTCGCCGCCCTGGCGGTTGCGGACGAGGGTGGGCCAGCGGTCGGCGGGCATGACCCGGGCCAGGTCCAGCCACCGTTCGGCGGAGGCGGTGAAGTCCTCGAGCTGGTCGCGCAGCGGGCGGGGGGCGCCCGCCTCGATGTCGGCCTCGCGGAGGAATTGGCTTGCGTACTGCGGGGTTTCGATACCGGTGCGGGCCCACAGCAGCAGATTGACCAGGCTGTCGGCATTGCGGGAGAGGTGGGCGAGCACGTGGCCGCGGGTCCAGCCGGGCAGCAGTGAGGGTTCCACCAGGTCGGCGTCGCCGAGGGCGGCGATCGCGGGGAGCAGGCGCTCGGTCGCGGCGGCGACGGTGTCGAGCAGGGCTGCGGTGTCGGCGAGTTGCGCATCGCTGGTCACGAGTCCGACCCTACCCAGTCGGAGCGGTCAGTGACCGGATGAGCCCGTGGTGTGCCGCCGCCGGGCCGGGATTCCGGAATCCCGTTCGGCCACAACGATTTGCACCGCCAGCGCCACCAGCCACAGCGACATGGCCCCGACCTGGATGCGCTGTGCGATGCCCAGGCCGTAGTTGCCGGGCAGATTGTCGGCGATCAGCATCCACGCCGTCACCGCCGAACCGACGATCAGAATCCACAGTCCGGTGTGCCGCAGAATCGGCCAGCGCCGGTATTTGAAGGCGGCCACGGTGAACGCGATCATCGCGATGTAGATGGAGAACACCGCCAGCGTGCTGGTCAGCGCATGGATCTGGTGCAACTGCGGGAACAGGCCGGTGTCCACATACCGTTTGGGCCCGTTCGGATCGTCCGGCACGATGGGCCATTGCGCGTCCGCGATGGTGGACGCGCCGAAGCAGGCCAGCGCCGCCCAGCCGATGGTGGAGTACCGCCGCCGCGAGAACAGCAGCAGGCCGCCCAGTCCCGCCACCACCAGCAGCGCGCCGGACCCGGTGTCGCCGGTGGTGAACACCCAGCTGAACGGTGCGCCCTTCTCGGCCAGCTGGCTCAGGAAGGTGTTGGTGGGATTGCTCTGGATCGGGAGGATGAATTCCAGGACCCAGGAGGAATAGCCGAGTCCGGCGACCGCGATCAAGATCGCGATGAACCACCGCAGCACCCGTCGCCATCGCGGCTGGAGGGTGTCCTCCACGGGGGCCGCCTCGGCTAGTTTCTGCTCGGTTGGCATCACCGCGCTCGCTTTCGCTGGCCTCGCTTACTCGTACT
This sequence comes from Nocardia sp. NPDC059236, assembly GCF_042754085.1. NCBI lineage: Bacteria > Bacillati > Actinomycetota > Actinomycetes > Mycobacteriales > Nocardiaceae > Nocardia > Nocardia sp. NPDC059236. Next base: position 668,031 of record NZ_JBHZAF010000002.1, on the reverse strand, counting down.
GCCCTGCCCGCAGCTTCCGATCTGCCCGAACTGGTCGGCTGGTCCGGTCGTAGGACCATTGTCTCCCATGCGCCGGCGCGGATGTCAGACGCCGCGCGCCAAAGCCCGCATCACCAGGTCGGCCGCCGAATCCGCGGCCTCGTGTTCCCAGACCCGCACCACGGTCCAGCCCGCCGCGGCCAGCCGGGCATCGGTGTCGCGATCGCGCGCCACATTGCCCGCCAGTTTGTCGGCCCACCACTGGGCGTTGTTCTTCGGGCGTGTCGCGTGCTGCGGGCAGCTGTGCCAGAAGCATCCGTCCACATAGACCGCCACCTTCCGCCGCGGGAACACGAGATCGGCCCGCCGCCGCAGCCCCGGCAGCGGAGCCCGGTCCACGAAGAAGCGTTTTCCGCGCCGATGCAATTCCCGCCGCAGGGCCAGCTCCGGCTTCGTCCCCACGCGCCGCTGCCTGGCCATGCGCGCGCTGGTGGCCGCATCGGTGCCCGGTCGTCGCGCATCCGCCATCGGGCCATCCTCGCCGCGCCCGGCACCGCCGGCAAGGTGCCCCGGAGCTGTCATGCGGCCTCGCGCGGTGCGCCCCCCATGCGCTCGAGATGGTTCTCCACATCGTCGAGGAAGCCCTCGGGGAAGCGCAGCGAACCCATTCGGGTGCGACGCAGGAAGCCCGCGGTCGCCCGTGCGGACAGCAGCCGGGAGTCGTCGAGGAACCAGCGCAGATCCTCGTACGGCGCGTGAACGGGCCAGGTGGACACCGGAACCCGATACACCTCGCCGCGATGCCCCCAGGCCGCCGTCGGCCAGCTGCGGCGGGTCAGCGGTGCGCCGTCCGGGATCGGGTCGTCGGACGGGTTGGTGACGCGCTCGGCGATCCAGGACGCCATGCGCACGCTCACCGCATTGCCGACCAGTTTCCAGCGATGTCCCGGCCGCACCCCGGGCACGGCGAGAGCGGCTGTGGTCCAATCCCGGTCGAAGCCCTGCAGCCGCTCGGCGTCGGTGATGCCGGGCGTGACCAGTTCACCCGAGGGCAGCCGCACCGCGGGCGGGCTCGCAATGCCCAGGGCCGAACCGCCTTTCAGGGTGGGCACGGCATTCACCGCCCAGCCCAGGCCGCGGGTGCCCTCGGTCCAGTAGAAGCCGCACGGATCGTGCGCCGGGTCGCCCACCTCGCGGGGCCCGGCGTCCGTGCCGAACAGGATCGGCCGCGGATCCTCGGTGCGGGAGGCCAGCATCAGCACCCGCTCCCGCCGCTGCGGCAGCCCGAAGGCGCGGGCGTCCACCACCCGGTAGGCCCAGGTGTAGCCGAGGTCGGTGAGCGCGGCGGTGATGTGCCGCATCGCCGCTCCGCCGCCGAGCTGCAGCATGAACGGCACATTCTCGATGAGCAGCCAGCGCGGGCCCTTCTTGCGCTTGACCAGCCGGAACACCTCGTCCACCAAACCCGAACGGGCCCCGGTGATTCCGGCCGTCCGCCCGGCCTGCGACAAATCCTGGCAGGGGAAGCCCGCCGCTACCAGCTCCGTCCCCGACGGCAGCGCGCGCAGCCTGGTCACATCGGAATGCAGTGGCACATCCGGGAAATGCGCGGCCAGCACCGCCTGCGCTCCGGAGTCGATCTCGCACAGCAGTTCACTGCGCCATCCGTGCGCCGCGAGCCCGAGCTCCAGCCCGCCGATGCCGGCGAACAGGCCGACCATCCGCGCGCCCGTCACAACAGTCCCTTTCACCCCGGAGTCCCCCGTGCCCCAGAGCACGTTACTCGAGTCCCCGCACCCCCACCGTGACCAACACCCCTGCCCACCGCCGGTCCAGAGCCCCTCGCTATGACTCGGGCGGGTGAGCGTTAGTCGATGTCGTGCGCAAACAGCGAGAACCGGTCGGCACCATTGCATGTTGATCACGATGTGCCGCCGGGGCGGTGATACCGGCCGGGGATCGCGGGTGCGCGGGCGCGGGGAACTACGGTTATAGGCGTGACGGATAACGGGAGTGAGGAAGCCAACCCGGCTGCGCCGCGGTGGCCGGCCATTCTCACCTGGCGGGCGCACAACGCGTCGCGCATGGAGTCGGTGCGGGTGGTGCTGAGCGGCAACCGGATTCGCGCCGCGGGCCGCATCATCGCCGGCGACTGCGAGGACCACCCGGCCTTCAGCGCGTCCTACGACCTGGTCACCGACGAATCCGGGGTCACCAAGCGGCTGTCGCTGCGCAGCACCCTCGCTTCGGGCGAACGCCACGCCTCCATCGCCCGCGACGAGGAGAACTACTGGCTCATCGACGCCGGAAACACCCACGTGCGCTCCACCTTCGGCGGCGCGCTGGATGTGGACGTGGTGCTGAGCCCGTTCTTCAACACCCTGCCCATCCGCCGCTACGGGCTGGCCCATGCCAGTGAGGACGTGCAGGTTCCCGTCGTCTACGTGCGCCTGCCCGATCTCCTCGTGCAGGAAGCCGGCCTCGTCTACAGCAGCGGCCCCGACGGCATCCACGTGCTCTCGCCCGTCTCCAGCGCGACCGTCACCGTCGACGAGGACGGCTTCCTGCTCGACTACCCCGGCCTGGCCGAACGGATCTAGCCGGGGCCGGGCGCGCCTAGTCCAGGGTGGTCAGGACACCGCCGGAGCGGCCCGCGTCGATGAGCTTGGTGAGCCAGTTGTGGTCGCCGGGGCGGACATCGGTGATGACCCAGCGCTCGTTGTCCTCGTAGTCGTTGCGGGCGTCGTGCCCGGCTTCGGTGAGTTCGGCGATGGTGCCGTTCGCGCGCAGGCTGTCCCGGGCCTGGGTGAGGACCTCGAGGGTGTCGTCGAGCACGTCCAGCAGCGCGGCGGCGTTCGGTTCGCAGATGGCGCGGACCAGGTCGGGGGCGGTGGCGGCGACGCGGGTGCCGTCGCGGAAGGAACCGGCCGCGAGTCCGAGGGCCAGCGGGCCACCGTTGGAGCCCTCGATGGCGAGGGCCTCGGCGAGGACGTGGGGCAGGTGCGAGATGCGCGCGACCGCACGATCGTGTTCCACCGCCAGCACCGGGACCACCACCGCGCCGCAGTCCAGCGCGAGCTGCGCGACACGCCGGAAGGGGTCGGCGTGTACACCCGGATCGACGCTCACCGCCCACGCCGCGTTCTTGAACAGGTCGGGAGAGGATGCGGCCCAACCGGATTCACTGGTCCCGGCCATCGGGTGGCCGCCGACGTAGCGGGCGCCCAGTTCGTGACGCTGCACGGCCGCCGCGACCGGCGCCTTCACGCTCACCACATCGGTCAGTACGCAGTCGGGAGCAAAGGTCTTCACATCCGAGAGCACGGCGTCGATAGCGGGCATGGGCACGCCGATCACCACCAGCGCATCGCGATCGGCCGCCCGCGTGAGCACCGCCTCCACATCGCTGATCACGTCGTGTCCGTCCAAGCGTGCGGCCTTCGCGCCGACCTCGGACCGGTTGTAGCCGAACGCCTCGTACCCGGCGACGGCGGCGGCGCGCAGCACCGAACCGCCGATCAAACCGGTACCCAGGACGCAGACAGCTGGTTTCGGAGTGCCCGTCATGCGATCAGATTCGCATACGACTTCAACATTTCCCCCGAAGCGGACTACCGTTGCGGCCATGGCAGCACAGCGCTCGAGCACGAACAGGGCGGCGTCGGATGAGTTCGACGACGTGGAAGGGTTCGCAGTGGCGGTTGTCCGCGAGGAAGCCAACTGGAAAGTGACGCCCCTGAGCGACGCCTCACTGTCCAGTCTGTCCGCGGCCGAGCACGAGTTGCGGGCATTGCGAAGTTCCGGCGCGGTGTTCGGCCTGCTCGATGTCGACGACGAATTCTTCATCATCCTGCGCCCGGGTCCGACCGGCAGCCGCATCCTGCTGTCCGACGCCACGGCCGCCATCGACTACGACATCGCGGCCGACGTGCTCGAGGAACTCAATATCGAGATTCCCGACATCGACCCGGACGAGATCGACGACGTCGAGCCCTGGGAGGAGGGCGACCTGGCCGTCCTCGCCGATCTCGGCCTGCCCGAGCCGGTGCTGGCGGTCATCCTCGCCGAGACCGACCTGTACCCGGACGAGCAGCTCGGCATGATCGCCCAGCGCCTCGGCTTTGCCAACGAATTCTCCGCGGTCCTGGACAAGCTCCCGCGTTGATCGGCTCGCTCGTCTCGGACGAGGCGATGATGCGGGCCGCCATCGCCGCGGCAGCTGCCGCCGATCCGCGCGATGTCCCCGTCGGCGCGGTCGTCTTCGATGCCCAGGGCCGGGAACTGGCGCGCGCCGCCAATGCCCGTGAGGCCCTGGGCGATCCGACCGCCCACGCCGAGGTCCTGGCCCTGCGCGCCGCCGCCCGGGTGCTGGGCGACGGCTGGCGCCTCGAGGGCGCGACCCTGGTCGTCACCCTCGAACCGTGCACCATGTGCGCCGGCGCCCTGGTCCTCTCCCGTATCGGCCGCCTGGTCTTCGGCGCCTGGGAACCCAAGACCGGTGCCGTCGGCTCCCTCTGGGACGTGGTCCGTGACCGACGTCTCAATCACCGCCCCCAGGTCCGCGCCGGCGTCCTCGAATCCGAATGCGCCGCTCTCCTCGCCGATTTCTTCGATTCCCACCGCCCCTAGCCCTCTCTCCAGGCGATTTCAGGATCCGGCGGGTGCTCAGGTAAAGTCACCAGCGGTGGCGTGTCCGAGCGGCCTAAGGAGCACGCCTCGAAAGCGTGTGAGGGGTAACCCCCCTCCGAGGGTTCAAATCCCTCCGCCACCGCTGAGGAGCCCCTCACCTGTTCCAACAGGTGAGGGGCTCTTTCCATGTCCCCCATACACACGATCACCCTTTATTCGGACGACAAAACTCGGTTGAGGTCGGCCGCCCCGGATTCCTTGCGGCGCGGGACTTTCCGCGCGAGCCGCTTCTGATCCAGATCGCTGGGGATCCAGCAGAAACCCCCGCACCGGGAAACCGGTTCGGGGCTTTGTTTTTCAGGGGCGGAGGCCGTCGAGGAGAAGGTCGAGGACGCGGTTGATCGCGGCGGGGTAGGGCTCGGTGGGGGCGGCGTAGATCTGCAGGGTCATCAGGCGGGCGATGTCTTCGGGGGTGACGTCGGGGCGGAGGGCGCCTTCGGTGTGGGCCCTCGCGGTCAGTTCCGCGATGCGGTCCGTGATGGTGGTGCGGACTTCGGTGAGGGCGGGGTCGGACTTGATGTCGGCGTGGAGGGTGGGTTCGATGGCGGCGGCCAGGGCGCCCAGGCGGAGTTCGGCGCATTCGCGGAGGATGTGGGTGAGGGCTTGCCAGGCGGTGGGGGATTCGCGGTCGGCGGTGGCGGCCAGGTCGGCGAGGGCCGAGAGGTAGGAGTGGGCGGCGGCGGTGATGAGGGCGCCGCGGTCGGGGAAGCGGCGGTAGAGGGTGCCCACACCCACACCGGCGGCGTCGGCGATGTCTTTCATCGAGACGCTGACGCCCTGCTCGCGGAAGACCTGTTGGGCCGCGGTCAGGATCTGGTCGCGATTGCTACGGGCGTCGGCTCTGAGCTCGGCCGTTGTCCTCACCTCCGATAAAACTGGACGAAAATCTTCCGGTTAGCGTACCTTTTTGGAAGTGGACGAAAATCGTCCATTTGAATCGAGGGTGATGACGATGAGCAGGACGGTGCTGATCTCCGGGGCGGGCATCGCGGGATCGACCCTGGCGTACTGGCTGGGGCGCGACGGCTTCGACGTGACCGTGGTGGAGCGGGCGGGGGCGCAGCGGTCCAGCGGTAACCCGATCGACGTGAAGGGACCGGCTGTCGATGTGGCCGAGGGTATGGGCGTGATGCCGCGGCTGCGGGCGGCCGCGTCGCGGGTGGAGCGAATGAGCTTCGTCGATGCGGCGGGGCGGGAGCGATCGAGGTTGCGGCTCAGCGCTTTTCAGGGTGGCGCTGGTGACCGCGAGATCGAGCTCGCGCGCGCCGATCTGGCTGCCATTCTCCTCGACGCGGCTCGCGACCATGCCGAAATCCGCTGGGCCGATTCGATTTCCGGGATCACGCAGGATTCGGACGGCGTGGATGTCGTCTTCGAGAACGGCGCAGGTGGGCGCTATGACTACCTGATCGGGGCCGATGGCCTGCACTCGAATGTTCGTCGGCTCGTCTTCGGCGCGGAGGCCGAATTCCTCCGCCACCTGGGCATGTACGTGGCGACCCTGCCGGTGGACCGGGCCTTCGGCGACGAGCGCGAGGTGGTCATGTTCAACCGCCCGGGACAGGCCATCACCGTGCACCCTTCGAAGGGAAAGGCGGCGGCGGCCTTCATGTTCCGCCATGACGCGATCCCGGGCCTCGGCCACCGCGATCTGGACGGGCACAAGCGGCTCATCGCCGACACCTTCGCCGGGCCGATCGGCATCTTCGGCGGCCTGCTCGACCAGCTGAAGGCCGCCGACGACCTCTATTTCGACTCGGTGAGCCGAGTCCGGTTGCCGCGCTGGTCCGATGGTCGCGTCGCCCTGCTCGGCGACGCCGGATCCTGCCTCTCCCTCTTCGGTGACGGCTCCACCCTCGCCATCGCGGGCGCCCACACCCTCGCTGAGGAATTGACCCGCACTCCCGGTCGCCCGCACACCGCCTTCGCCGCCTACGAACAGCGGCACCGGAAACTGGTCGAGCCCAAGCAGCGCGGTATGCGCGCCGCATCGGCGCTCATGGTGCCCGCTACTTCCGCGGGCATCGTGGTCCGCAATGCCGTCACCCGCTTCATGCGATGAAATGAGCGGTGACACAAAAGAACTCGGCGCCCACCCGGGGAATCGGGTGGGCGCCGAGTGGATTTCGTGCGGAGGTCAGCCGACCGTGACGGGCTGCTTGTCCTCGACGGGGGTGGCCGACTGCTTCAGCTCGGCGAGCTTGGCGCCTTCCACGTCGATGTCGGGGAGGATGCGGTCCAGCCACTTCGGGAGCCACCAGGCCCACTTGCCCAGCAGGGCGAGCAGGGACGGGATGAGGACCATGCGGACGATGAAGGCGTCGAAGAAGACACCCGCCGCCATGGCGAAGCCCATGGACTTGGCCACCACGTTGTCGTCGAGCATGAAGGCGCTGAACACCGAGATCATGATGATGGCGGCGGAGGTCACCACGCGGGCGCCGTGGTGGTAGCCGCTGATCATGGCGTCCTTGGCGGACTTGCCGTGCACGTACTCCTCACGCATGCGCGTGACCAGGAAGACCTGGTAGTCCATGGCGAGACCGAAGACCAGGCCGATCAGCATGATCGGCAGGAAGCTCACCAGCGGGTGCGCCTCCACCAGGCCGAAGTGGCCCTCCTGGAAGATCAGCACGGTCGCGCCGAAGGTGGCCGCCATGGAGAGCAGGAAGCCCAACGCGGCGGTCAGCGGCACCAGGATGGAGCGGAACACCAGGAGCAGCAGGATGAATGCCGCGCCGGCCACGATCGCCAGGTACGGAATGATCTTGTTCAGCAGCGCCTGCGAGACATCCGCGTAGATGGCCGTGGTACCGGTGATGCCGTACTCCATGCCGTACCGGTCATGGAACTCGGACTCGGCATTGCGGGCGTTCTTGACCAGGTCCTTGGTCTCCTGGTTGTTCGGCCCGGACTTGGGCACGCCCATGAACATGGCGGCCTGCTTGTCCTCGCTGGGCCGGGCCAGGGTCAGGTAGTCCATGCCCGGGTAGGAGGCCAGCTTGGAGCGCAGCGCGTCGAGGGCCTCGGTGCGCTGGTTCTCCGGCGTCTTGCTGAGGTCGACGGCCACCAGCAGGGTGCCGTTGGCGCCCTCGCCGAAGCCCGCGGTCTGCAGGTCGTACGCCTTGCGGACGGTGGTGTGCTCGGGCATGGAGTCGCCGCCGGGCAGACCCAGCTGCAGGTTCACCGCGGGCGCGGCCAGCAGGCCCAGCAGCACGATGGAAATGCCCAGCGTCAGCGCGGGCGCCTTGCCGATGAGGCGGGCGAAGCGCATGCCGTTGGTGACCGAGTTCTCGTCCTCGGGATCGTGCTTGGCGACCAGCGGCAGCTTCGGCTTGAACAGGAAGCGGCCGAACGCGCCCATCAGCGCCGGCATCAGGGTGACGGCCACCAGCACCGCCATCGCGGCCGAGACCGCGCCGAAGATGCCCATGTAGGTGAGGAAGCTGACACCCACGAAGCTCAGGCCCGCCAGCGCGATGATGACGGTCAGACCCGCGAAGATGACGGCCGAACCCGCGGTGCCGACCGCGGTGCCCGCGGCCTCCTCCGGCGAATTCGACACGGCCAGTTCGTGTTTGTAGCGCGAGACGATGAACATGGCGTAGTCGATGGACAGCGCCAGGCCGATCATGGAGGCCAGGATCGGGGTGAAGGTCGGCACGGTCAGGAAGTGGGTGCCGAACATGATGATGGAGATGGCGGTGCCGACACCGACGAGCGCGGTGAGGATCGGCACGAAGGCCGCCACGATCGCGCCGAACGCGATCACCATGACCACCAGCGCCACCGCGATGCCGATCAGCTCGGAGGAGCCGTTCGAGCCGCCCGGATCCTGCGCGATCGAACCGGTGAGCTCGACCTGCAGCCCGGCCGCGCGCGCCTCGTCGCCCACCTTGTAGGCGGCGTCGCGGTCGGCCTGCTTGATGTCGGAGAACTTCGCGATGGTGAACTTGGCCTGGACCGTCGCCACCGAATCCGGGTTGGTCTTGTTCAGCACGTTCAGCGGCGCGCTGGAGCAGATCGCGGAGAAGTTCGGGTTGGAACGGTCGCTGCCGAGGCAGTCGATGCCGGCCTGCTGACCGATCTTCTCGGTGGTGTCGATGGGGTTCATCAGCGGCGACGACTTGTCCACGATGGGCAGGTCACCGAGCTTGGTCAGGAACTGCGACAGCGCGGCCTGCGGCCCGGGATCGGTCAGCTTCTGACCCTCCGGCGCGGCGATCACATAGGTGGCGCTGACGGCATTGGGGTCGAACTCCTTGGATGCCCCCGGGAAATGCGCGTCGAGGATTTCCGTGGCCCGCTCCGAAGGCAGGTTCGGCATGGTGAAGGAGTCCTGGAACGGCTTGGCGAGGGCCCCGCCGAGTCCGCCGATGACGAGTAGCGCGGCGATCCACGCCGTGATGACTATCCATTTCCGGCGGAAGGCGAACTTTCCCCACCGATAGAGGTATACGGACACGAGGGGTTCTCCTGGGCGATGGTTTGTGCGGGCGAAAACAGGGTGCTGGTGTGCGAGCGCGTAGACAGCACTGCCGCCGGGAGCTCTGCGGGCTCCCCGCCTCCACGAAACTAAAATCTGCCTACCGTGCGGTAGGTAGACTACCGAGCGGATAAGCGGAGGAACAACCTCGACTCTAGGTGGCGTTGATCGCACACCGAGCGCGGGTGAGAGGATGAGAACATGGGTGGCCAGGTCGGTTCCGGAACAATTGTCGCAGGTAGAAGCACCAAGGACGCGATCCGGGACGCCGCTCTACAGCTGTTTTCGACCAAGGGGTTCGATCACAGCAGCCTGCGCGAGGTCGCCGATGCGGTGGGAATCACAAAAGCCTCGCTCTACTATCACTACGCCTCGAAGGTCGATCTTCTGGTAGCGATCATCGAGCCGATGTTCGACGAAGTGCGCGATCAGGTCGAAGGGCTCGATGACATTCCGCACACTCCCGAGAACGTGCGCGAGATGATCCGCCGGCGCCTGCAGTCGACGCTGGCCAACCGTCAGGTCGGCGTGCTCTGCATGCGGGACACCGTCGCGATCGTGAATGCCCTCGGCAACCGCTATCCCGACATGATCGAACTGCATCACCGCATGTGCCGCTGGATGGCCGGGCCCGATGCCGACGATGACACCCTGCTGCGCGCCGCCGCGGCCATGCAGGTGCTCAGCACCGCGATGATGTCCCAGGAGATCGTGCCCGGCGCCGATGCCGATCACGTCGAGACGACATTGTTGAATGCCGCACTCAGCGTGCTGAATCCGGCGCGATAGGGTTCTCGCTCACCACCGATCTGTCTCAGGAGTTCTCGTGCACATCACCGCGAAGGTCGATTACGCGGTGCGCACCCTTGTGGAAATCGCGAAGGCACAACCGGATTCGGTGAAGGCCGACGCCATTGTGGCCGCCCAGGACATTCCGCCCAAGGTGCTGGAATCGGTGGTGGCGGATCTGCGCAAGGGCGAACTGGTGGTCAGCCGCCGCGGTCCCGACGGCGGTTATCGCCTGGCCCGCCCGGCCGCCGAGATCAGCATCGCGGATGTGATTCGCGCGGTGGAGGGTCCGCTGGCCTCGGTGCGCGGGCAGCGGCCGGAGGATGTCAGCTACCCGGGTGCGGCCGAACCGCTGCAGCGGGTGTGGATCGGGCTGCGGGTGAACATCCGCTCGGTGCTCGAGCGGATCACCGTCGCCGATATCGCCCACGATCTGCTGCCGTCCTTCCTGGACGAGCTGCTGCACGATCCGGATGCCTGGACCCGCCGTCCCCGTCCCGCGGGCGGACCGGTCGCGGCCGGATCGGCGTCCAATGGCGGATCGCCGAGCGCGCCCGCGGCGGGCGGGTGGCGAGATCTGGATCAGCCCGACATCTGAGCGAACCTGCCGAGAGCGGCCGATCCGCGCCGTGACCCGGGCCGTTGCCCGGCAGTGCCGCAAAACGTCGCGGCGAGCTCCGGAGGATGACGGTAGCCTGCCACCATCATGTTGATCCGACTTCTACGCACCTTCCTCTGGCCCTACCGCAAGCAGTTGGCGGGGGTCGTCGTGCTCCAGCTGATCTCGGTCATCGCCATGCTGTACCTGCCCACGCTGAACGCCGACATCATCGACAACGGCGTCACCAAGGGCGATATCGGCTATATCTGGTCCACCGGCGGGTGGATGCTGCTGGTGACGGGCATCCAGATCGTCGCTCAGGCCGTCTCGGTGTACCTGGGCGCGCAAGCGGCCATGGGCGCGGGCCGCGATATGCGCGCGGCGCTGCTGCACCGGGTCGGCACCTTCTCCGCGCGGGAGGTCGGCGTGTTCGGCGCGCCGTCGCTGATCACCCGCAATACCAATGACGTCGGCCAGGTGCAGCTGCTCGTGCTGATGAGCGCCACCATCCTGGTGATGGCGCCGATCATGTGCATCGGCGGCATCTTCATGGCGCTGCGCGAGAGCTTGCAGCTGTCGTGGCTGCTGCTGATCGCGGTGCCGGCGCTGGGCCTGTCGATGGCCTTCATCATCAGCCGCATGGTGCCGGGCTTCCGGCGCATGCAGGAGCGCATCGACGCGGTGAACCGGGTACTGCGCGAACAGATCACGGGCATCCGTGTAGTGCGGGCCTTCGTGCGGGAGCGGCAGGAGACCTGGCGCTTCGGGGTCGCCAATACCGAGCTGACCGAGCAGTCGCTCTATGTCGGCAAGTACATGGCCCTCATGTTCCCGGCCGTCATGCTCATCTCGAACATCACCACGGTCGGCGTCATCTGGTTCGGCGGCCACGCGATCGACAACGGGGAGATGCAGATCGGCTCGCTCACCGCGATGCTGGCCTACATCATGCAGATCCTGATGGCGGTCATGATGGCGTCCTTCCTGGCCATGATGGCCCCGCGCGCCGCCGTCTCGGCCGAGCGCATCGGCGGGGTGCTGGACACCGAGTCCTCGGTGTCGGAACCGCGTCTGCCGCAGCCGTTCAAGGGCGATCCGGGCACGGTGGACCTGGCCTTCGCGGAGTTCAAGTTCCCGGGCGCCGAGAAGCCGGTGCTGCGGGCCATCCGGTTCGATACCCGGCCGGGCACCACCACCGCCATCGTGGGCGCGACCGGTGCCGGAAAGACCACGCTGATCAACCTGATTCCGCGGCTGATCGATGTCACCGACGGCGCGGTCTACGTGGGCGGCACCGACGTCCGGCACCTGCCCCTGGAGACACTGCGCTCCGAGATCGGCCTGGTGCCGCAGAAGGCGTACCTGTTCTCCGGCACCGTGGCCTCCAATCTGCGCTACGGCAAGCCGGACGCCACCGATGCGGAGCTCTGGCACGCGCTCGAGATCGCGCAGGCCGCCGATTTCGTGCGCGAGATGCCGCAGGGCCTGGAAACGCCTGTGGCACAGGGTGGTACGACCGTCTCCGGTGGTCAGCGCCAGCGCCTGGCCATTGCCCGCGCGCTGGTGCGCAAGCCGCGCATCTACCTGTTCGACGACTGCTTCTCCGCCCTCGACGTCGCCACCGACATGCGGGTGCGCGAGGCGCTGCGGCCGGAGACCTCGGACGCGTCGGTCATCATTGTGGCGCAACGGATCTCGACGATCCGCGACGCCGATCAGATCGTGGTGCTGGAGGACGGCGCGATGGCCGGCATCGGCACCCACGAGCAATTGCTGCGCGACTGTCCCGAATACCGCGAGATCGTGGAATCGCAGTTCAGCGCGGAGGAGGTGCGATGAGGCCCGGAGCCGTCAATCCCGGTGCGCCGGATGCCAAGGCGAAGTCCTTCGGCCCGTCGCTGAAGCGCCTGCTGCGCATGCTCGCGCCCGACCGGATCTATCTGGTCGTGGTCTTCCTGCTGGCCGTGGGTTCGGTGGTGCTCAACACCCTGGGCCCGCAGATCCTCGGCAAGGCCACCAACCTCATCTTCGACGGTGTGGTCGGCAAGCAGCTGCCCCCCGGGCAGAGCAAGGACCAGCTGGTCGAGGGGCTGCGCGCGAACGGCAACAACACCTTCGCGGACATGCTGGCCAGCATGAACGTGATTCCCGGTACGGGAATCGATTTCACCGCGGTCGGCCATGTGCTGGCCTGGGTGCTGGCGCTCTATATCGGCGCCTCGGTGTTCGGCTGGCTCGAAGCCCAACTGCTGATCATCGTGATCAACCGGACCGTGAAGCGGTTGCGCGCGCAGATCGAGGAGAAGATCCACCGGCTGCCGCTGCGCTACTTCGACTCGATGCCGCGCGGCGATGTGCTCTCCCGCGTCACCAATGACGTCGACAATGTGGCGCAGACGCTGCAGCAGACCATGTCCCAGCTGATCATCAATGTGCTGTCGGTGATCGGCATCCTGATCATGATGTTCTGGATCTCATGGCTGCTGGCCCTGATCGCGCTGCTGACGGTGCCGCTGGCGGTCATCGTGACCGCGCAGATCGCCAAGCGCTCCAAGCCGCACTTCGTGGATCAGTGGAAGCTCACCGGCGAGGTCAACGCTCAGGTCGAGGAGGCGTTCACCGGGCACGAGGTGGTCAGCGCCTTCGGCCGGGTGCGGGAGGTCGGCGAGAAGTTCGACGAGACCAACGACAAGCTCTACAACTCCTCGTTCAAGTCCCAGTTCATCTCCGGCCTGATCATGCCCGCCATCATGTTCCTGGGGAATCTGAACTACGTGCTGATCGCCGTGGTCGGTGGTCTGCGGGTGGCGTCGGGCAATCTGTCGCTGGGTGAGGTGCAGGCGTTCATCCAGTACTCGCGCGGATTCACGCAGCCGCTCACCCAGATCGGCTCGATGATGAACCTGCTGCAGTCGGGTGTGGCCTCGGCGGAGCGGATCTTCGAGATCCTCGACGCCGAGGAGCAGTCGGCGGACCCGGATCCGGAGGATTCGCGGCCGGTGGACCGCGGCCGGGTGGCGTTCGAGGACGTGTCCTTCCGCTACGAGCCGGAGACGCCGATCATCGAGGATCTCTCGCTGGTGGCCGAGCCCGGGCACGTGGTCGCCATCGTCGGCCCGACCGGCGCGGGCAAAACCACGCTGGTCAATCTGCTCATGCGGTTCTACGAGGTGGATTCCGGCGCCATCACCATCGACGGCGTCGATATCACCCGCATCACCCGCGACCATCTGCGGTCGCGCATGGGTATGGTGCTGCAGGACACCTGGCTGTTCGGCGGCACCATCCGGGAGAACATCGCCTACGGCAATCCCAGCGCCACCGAGGAGGAGATCCTCGAGGCCGCCCGGGCCGCCTACGTGGACCGGTTCGTGCACGCGTTGCCGCACGGGTACGACACCGTCATCGACGAGGAGGGCTCCGGCGTCAGCGCCGGTGAGAAGCAGCTCATCACCATTGCCCGCGCCTTCCTGGCCAAGCCGTCCATCCTGATCCTGGACGAGGCCACCAGCTCGGTCGACACCCGCACCGAGCTGCTGGTGCAGCACGCCATGGCGGCGCTGCGCCGGGATCGCACGAGTTTCGTGATCGCGCACCGGCTTTCGACGATCCGCGATGCCGACACCATCGTGGTGATGGAGAAGGGCAGGATCGTCGAGCAGGGGACGCACGAGACGCTGCTGCGGTCCCGGGGCGCGTACTCCCGGCTCTACAACGCGCAGTTCGCCGCGGCCCTCACCGATGGCGAGGGCAACAATGTGGACGATCCGGAACCCGATGCCGTGGTGCTCAGCAAGAGCTGACGGCTCGATCGTCCGCTGAGGACGGTCCCTCGCCCGGCCTGGCCCGCACCCAATGGTGCGGGCCAGGCCATTTTTCGCCGGGTGAGAGGATGGCTTGCGTGTCTGCTGCTTCGGAGTTCTCGTTCAAGGTCGGTGCGCGCCTGGAAGGGCGGCACGGCCGAACCGGTGTGATCAGCACTCCGCACGGTGACATCGCGACTCCCGCCTTCATCCCGGTCGGTACCAAGGCCACGGTCAAGGCGGTGCTGCCCGAGACCATGAAGGAGCTCGGCTCGCAGGCCCTGCTGGCGAACGCCTATCACCTCTACCTCCAGCCCGGCCCCGACATCGTGGACGAGGCCGGCGGTGTGGCCGAGTTCATGAACTGGCACGGCCCGACCTTCACCGACTCCGGCGGCTTCCAGGTCATGTCGCTGGGTGTCGGCTTCAAGAAGGTGCTGGCCATGGAGTCGGTCGGCGTGCAGAACGACGATGTGATCGCCAAGGGCAAGGAGCGGCTGGCGCACGTCGACGACGACGGCGTCACCTTCCGCTCGCACCTGGACGGCTCCAGGCACCGCTTCACGCCCGAGGTGTCCATGGGCATCCAGCATCGGCTGGGCGCGGACGTCATGATGGCCTTCGACGAGCTCACCACGCTCATGAACACCCGTGGCTACCAGGAGGAATCGCTGGAGCGCACGCGGCTGTGGGCCCAGCGCTGCCTCGACGAGCACGAGCGGCTCACCGCGGCCCGCTCGCACCGGCCGTACCAGGCGCTGTTCGGCGTCATCCAGGGCGCGCAGTACGAGGACCTGCGCCGCAAGGCATGTCGCGATCTGGAGGACCTGCGCGGCGCGGCCGGAACGGGATTCGACGGCTACGGCATCGGCGGCGCACTGGAGAAGCACAATCTGGGCACCATTGTTGGCTGGTGCTGTGACGAGCTGCCCGAGGGCAAGCCGCGGCACCTGCTCGGCATCAGCGAGCCGGAGGACATCTTCACCGCGGTGGAGAACGGCGCGGACACCTTCGACTGCGTGAATCCCTCACGCGTGGCCCGCAATGCGGCGCTGTACACCGACGAGGGCCGCTTCAATATCAATACGGCCCGGTTCAAGCGGGACTTCACGCCCGTCGATGCGACCTGCGACTGCTACACCTGCGCCAACTACAGCCGCGCCTACATCCACCACCTGTTCAAGGCGAAGGAGATGCTCGCCTCGACGCTGTGCACCATCCACAACGAGCGGTTCACGGTGCGGCTGGTGGATCGGGTGCGGGAGAGCATCGACGGCGGGTATTTCGACGACTACAAGAACGAGTTCCTCGGCCGTTGGCGCGGCCGCATCAAAGCCCCTGGCCTGTAGGGGAATTCGATCCGGCCGCGCCGAAAGCCGGTCGCGTCACTCGTAGATGGCGGAGCGTTCACGCGGGCGGTACGAGGGCTCGCGCTTCTTCAGGAAGGCGATGCAGCGGTAGCTGATCGGCAGCACCATCATCTCGACGAGGGTCTTCCAGATGAAGCCCACCAGGGTGTAGTTGATGTAGTCGCCCCAGGTGTGGATGCCGATGGCGGTGGCGGCGATGGAGCAGAACACGAAGGTGTCGCCGAATTCGCCCGCCACGGTGGAGCCCAGCAGCCGCGCCCACAGGTGCTTCTCCTTGGTGCGCTCCTTGATGAGCACCAGGGTGACGGAGTTGAGGAACTGACCCACGAAGTAGCCCGCGATGCCGGCGAACGCCAGCTGCGGAGTGTGGCCGAGCACGTCCCCGAACGCCGAACCGTTCTGATCCAGGTCTCCGGTCGGCAGCTTGATGACGATCTGGAAGCAGACGATCATCAGCAGCAGCGCGCCGAACCCGTAGTAGACGATGCGGCGGGTCGCGCGGAACCCGTAGACCTCGCTGAGGACGTCGCCGATGACGTAGGCGAGCGGGAAGAGGAAGAATGCGCCGTCCATGGTGAGCGGCAGCACGGTGATGGGGCCGAAGGACACATGGTGTCCGGTGAAGAATTGGACGCCTTTGGCGACACAGACGTTCGAGATCAGCAGGACAGCGGTGAAGGCCACCGCCACCGGTGTGAAATATCCCCCCGCCGCGTCCGCGAATGCCGCGTGTTCGGGCGTGGGGTGCCCAGATCGGTCGGTGTCGACCTTTTTCTCGATGTCACTCTTTTCGATTTCACTCACGCTGAAAAGTATCCCTGCCTCGACCGATGGGTATGGACCGATGGGTTGCCCTAGGCTGAGCGAATGACGAATCCCGGCGATTCCGACGAGTGGTGGAAGCAGTACGGCGGTGAGGGCGTGACGCCCGAGACCCCGCCCGCAACGCCACAGCAGCCGGCGCCGCCCCCGGCCGGCTACACCTCAGCTCCGCAGTACCAGAATCCGCCGCTGACCCCGCCGCCGCAGCCGGTGTATCCGAATTATCCGCCGCCGCAGGCGAATCCGACGCCGTCCTATCCGGCCGCCGGGCAGCAACCCCCGGCCTACGGGTATCCGGGCTATCAGCCCTACGGCTACGGTCCGCCGGTGCAGCAGACCAATTCGCTGGCCATCGCCTCGCTGGTGGTGTCGATCATCGGCGTGCCGGCCATGTTCTTCTGCGCTTTCCTGCCGGTCGTCTCGATCGTCGGCCTGGTGCTCGGCATCGTGGCGCTGAACCAGCTCAAGAACACGCAGCAGCAGGGCCGCGGGCTGGCGCTGGGTGGCGTCTGGGTGGGCGCCATCAGCATCGTGATCGGCCTCGCGCTGTTCCTGATCCTGATCATCGCGGGATCGACCGGGTCGTCCTGACGAAAGGCTTTGCGCAGCAATGAATAAGGACTGTGCGCAGCAATGAATAAGGACTGTGCGCAGCAATGAAAAAGAGCTGTGCGCGGCAATGAAAATGGGGACGCATCCGTCGGGATGCGTCCCCATTTCGCGCTCAGCGGAGCCGGGCTCAGCCCTTCAGCACCTGGGTGCCGCCCGCGAACTTGTCGTGCCAGCCCTGCTTGTTCGGGTCCTGCTCGATGGTGACGGCGATGTAGATCGCCATGCCGAGACCGATCAGCCAGCCCAGGCACGGGATCAGCTGGACGACCACGTACAGGTTGCGCTTGGCCGAGGTGGCCGGGTCGAGCGGGCCGCCGCCGGGGCCGACCACGCGCAGGCCCAGCAGCTTCTTGCCGAGCGTCTGGCCGCCCTGCTGGGTCTCCATCAGGATGAAGTAGCCGAACAGGATGATCGGCAGCAGCACGTCCCAGGCCCAGGCGATGCTGTTGGGCAGCAGCGCCGCGATGATGCCGCCCGGGATACCGATGATCAGGCCGTCGATGATGCGGGCGGCGAACCGGATCCACAGGTCACCCGGCTGCGCGCCACCGAAACCGCCGGCGCCGAACCCGGGCTGGCCGCCGCCCGGGTAGGGCTGGTACGGCTGCTGGCCATAGGGCTGCTGCTGGCCATAGGCGTCGGACGGACCGAACGACTGCGGCTGCTGCCCGTACGGGTCGGGCTGCTGTCCGTAGGGCTGCTGGCCGTAGGGCTGCTGCGGCTGCTGGCCGTAGGGGTCGGACTGCTGTCCGTACGGCTGCTGCGGCTGCTGGCCGTAGGGGTCGGACTGCTGTCCGTACGGCTGCTGCGGCTGCTGGCCGTAGGGATCGGACTGCTGTCCGTAGGGCTGCTGCCCGTACGGCTGCTGGGGCTGATGCGGCTGCCCGTACGGCTGGCCACCCTGCGGATACTGGTTGGGGTCGTACCCACCGCTCGTCATTGTTTCGCCGTCCTCGTCGAATTCGTTCGGGATCTGGTCGAGTGCGTACGTTACGGATACGAACTGGGTTGCAACAACCCGTCGGGGTCGAGTGTCCACGGTTCACGTGGGAGGTTTTCCGGATCGAATTGTGCCAGCGAGGCGGACGGCGTAGTTGCGCCCGAGTAGCCCAATGACGCCGCGAGCAGTCCCAGCACGTGTTGCGGGGATTCGCCGAGGGCCATCCGGTCGCGCAGGGTGACGGCGCCGTCGCGTTTCGCGAGCCGTTGCCCGGAAGTGTTGAATACCAAGGGGACATGGGCGTATTCGGGTACGGGCAGCCCGAGCAGGGTCGCCAGATACGCCTGTCGTGGTGTGGAGGGCAGCAGGTCGTCGCCGCGCACCACCTGGTCGATGCCCTGCTCGGCGTCGTCGACCACCACCGCGAGGTTGTAGGCGGGGGTGCCGTCGCCGCGCCGCAGCACCAGATCGTCCACCGCGCCACGGTATTCGCCGAGCAGGCGGTCGGTGACGGTGAATTCGCCGACCTCGGCGCGCAGCCGCAGCGCGGCGGGCCGGCCCGCGTCGCGCCGGCGCTGTTTCTCGTGCTCGGTGAGGTCGCGGCAGGTCCCCGGGTAGGCGCCCATCGGGCCGTGCGGGGCGGTCACCGCCTGCTGGATCTCCTTGCGGGTGCAGAAGCATTCATAGGTGTGGCCGGCGGCGGTCAGGCGCTCGATGGCGGCGGCGTAGAGCGGTAGCCGCCGCGACTGCCACACCACCGGCGGATCCCAGTCCAGCCCGATGGCCGCCAGATCCTCCAGCTGTCGCTGTGCCGCACCCTTTTTCACCCGATCCAGGTCTTCCACCCGCATGAGGAATCCGCGGCCGGTGGAGCGGGCGAAGAGCCAGGCCAGCAGTCCGGTGCGGAGGTTGCCCAGGTGCAGGTCGCCGGACGGGCTGGGCGCGAAGCGGCCCACGCCGCGCGTGGTCGGACCGTGGCCGGGGTGGGGATCCCGACGGTCGGTTGTTGCTGTGGCGGGGTCGGTGGGCACGGTTGTCGATGGTAGTTCGCATACTTTGCAGCGCCGCTGGTCCTTCGCCTTCTTGCGGGCGCACATACCGGGTGCGGTGTGGCAGCGGGCTTGTGAATTCAGTGTGGGATTGTGAGCCGGGGCCGAAGATCGTTGTCGGAGATGGGTTTTCCCTGGTCGAGCGCGGTGAGCAGGGCGTGCGCGCGGGCCTCCAGGCCGGGTGTGTCGATGTCGTAGGGCGCGGGTCCGTATGCGGCGAGCCGCTGTGCCGCGCGCTCGAGCAGGGTGCGCGCGCCCTTCGGATTCCCGCGCTGAATGTGGGTCAGGCCAACGGCAAACTGCGCGAGACCCTGCCACAGCGATTTCTCGGCGAACGGACCGCTCTTCCAGGCGGCCTCGAGGACCTCATGGGCGTTGAAGGCCAGGCCGTCGTCGAGCAGGCGCTGGGCGTAGTCGAGGGTTTCGAGGGGCGGCAGGTCGAGATCATCGGGTATGCGGGGGATGCCGGCGCTGCCGAATGGGAGGGGTCGCCCAAAACGGTCACGAGGTCGGGCATTCCGGGCGCGTCCGTTCTCGTCGCGGTCCCGTCCGGTGTCGTCCTGGGTCGGCTGGGGCATACACTCCATGATTCCCCATGGCCGGTGCCGGCGGCGCGCGCGGAGTTTGCCTGCGGGTGCGCGAATGGCTGGGTAACGGAATTCGGACTTCTGAAATTGAATAGCCTCAAATTAAAGCAAATTCTGTGCAAATAATTAGCTGGCTAACCTTGCTGCAAATTTGCTGGTTGAAAACGAAAGAATGCGATCTCCCTATGACGAACCCTGCTAGGGTTTAGCGCGGGAACGGCCATCGGGGGTGCATTCCCATCGCGAAGTGCAGAGAACGGGTTGTACGGAGCGTTTGCGTGCGACCCGAAGCACACCTGGGATTCGTGATCAGGGATGGATCCCGAGGTCGCCAAGATCGATGCCAGCAAGATTCCAAGCTTGACGCAGAAAAGGAGCTAGTACCGTGAAGGTGGATTTCACCGGCGCCGTGTGGCGCAAGAGCAAACACAGCGGGCCCAACGGCAACTGCGTGGAGGTCGCTTTCCTCGGAGACGGCAATGTCGCGGTCCGCGACAGCAAGGACCACGGTGGCGGGCCGATCCTGGCCTTCACCCCCGGTGAATGGGATGCCTTCGTGGCGGGCGTCTCCGATGGCGAGTTCAAGCGGGCCTGACCGCTGCACCACCGGGAAAAAATTGAAGCCCCCGAGTCCCGGAGACTCGGGGGCTTCGCTCGGTGTTCAATTTGCCCTCCGCTTCGCTCCGGGCGGTTTCAGTGGGCGCGGTCTTGGACCTTGCGCAGCACCGTCAGCTGCGCGTGCTCGGCCGCATGATCGTTGGCGGCGTTGAGTTCGCGTTCCTCGGGCGCATCGGCCCAGAAGAACGCGCCGGTGCCGGGGCGGCCGGCGATCCCGAGTTCGTTCATCTTCCGGGGTACCCGGGCGCCCTGATACGCCAGGGGAATCGGGTGGCCGTGCTCGTCCGCCGGCCCCAGCGGCTGGTGCACCTCGATGTACTCGCCGTGCGGAAGTCGTCGCACCACACCGGTTTCGATGCCGTGCTCGAGCACGCCGCGGTCGGCGCGCTGCAGACCCAGGCACAGCCGGTAGGCAATGGTGTAGGCCAGCGGCGGTACGGTCAGCAGCGCGATGCGGAAGGCCCAGGTGGTGGCATTGAGCGAGATGTCGAACTTGAAGGCGATGATGTCGTTGACGCAGGCCAGGGTGAGGATCAGGTAGAAGCTCAGCGACATGGCCCCGATGGCGGTGCGCACCGGCACGTCGCGCGGCCGCTGCAGCAGGTTGTGCCGGGCCCGATCGCCGCTGAGCCGCTTCTCGATCCACGGGTAGGTGATGATCAGCGTGAAGATGAGCGGCATGAACAGCGCCACCGAGAACGCGCCCGGGACGGTGTGCCCGAAGGGATAGGCCTCCCAGGCCGGGAACAGGCGCAGGAAGCCGTCGGTCCACATCATGTAGAAGTCGGGCTGGGTGCCGGCGGAGACCTGAGAGGGGTTGTAGGGCCCCAGGTTCCAGATCGGATTGATCTGCAGCAGCCCGCCCATGAGCGCCAGCACGCCGAGGGTGAAGGCGAAGTACGCGCCCTGGTCCAGCGAGAAGACCGGCACGATGCGGGTGCCGATGACGTTCTTCTCGGTGCGGCCCGGGCCCGGGTACTGGGTGTGCTTCTGATACCAGACCAGCGCGATGTGAACTCCGATGAGCGCCAGCATGATTCCGGGCAGCAGCAGCACGTGCGCGATGTAGAGGCGCGGGATGATGATGCTGCCGGGGAAGTCCCCGCCGAACATGAGCCAGTGCAGCCAGGTGCCGATCACCGGGCTGCCCAGGGTGATTCCGGCGAAGGCGGCGCGCAGGCCGGTGCCGGAGAGCAGGTCGTCGGGCAGCGAGTAGCCGAAGAACCCCTCGAACATGGCCATGATGAACAGCAGTGCGCCGATCACCCAGTTGGCCTCGCGGGGCTTGCGGAAGGCGCCGGTGAAGAAGACCCGGCACATGTGGATGATCATGGCCGCGGTGAACAGCAGTGCGGCCCAATGGTGCACCTGCCGGACGAAGAGTCCGCCGCGGACGTCGAAGGAGATGTTCAGCGCGCTCTCGTAGGCGCGCGACATGGTGACCCCGCGCAGCGGCTGATAGGCGCCGTTGTAGGTGACGTCCTGCATGGACGGGTCGAAATACAAGGTCAAATAGACGCCGGACAGCAGCAGAATGATGAAGCTGTACAGCGCTATTTCACCGAGCAGGAACGACCAGTGTGTCGGAAATACCTTGTTGATAGATCTTTTGAGGAATGCGGCGCCTTTGTAGCGCTCGTCCATGCCATCGGCTTGTTGCGCAAGTCGACCGGCGAGCCTGCTGGTGGTTGCCATCGCGGTCACCCCGCCCCCGGGAGAATGGTAAGGCTTCTACTACAAACGGTAGCACCCGGAGCCACTGCGCCGTACGGGGTTTCGTTATGGTCATCGGGTGAAATCCCTGGCCGCCCGGGACGCCACCATGTACTGGCTGTCCGCGCGTACCCGCAACGACCTGTTCCTGCTCTACTGCTTCGCCGACACCGGCCGCGAGGCCGGCGAGCTGCGGGCGGCCGTCGCGAGCCAGGTGGTCCACATTCCGGATTTGCTGATACATGTGCTGGATACCCCTGCAAATATTGCGTATCCGATTTGGGCGACTTGCGAATTCACGAACGAGCAGTTCGTCGACCATCATCTCTCCGACGCCACGTGGGTGAATGTCACCGCCGCCGTGGGTGATCTGCTCGGCGCGGGCCTGAATGCGAACGACCGCCCGTGGCGACTGCACGTGTTCCGAAATGTCCGGGACGCCCCGGGATTCGCTACCGGTGAGTCCGCCCTGGTAGTGCTGCTCCAGCTATCCCACGCCCTGGCCGACGGCCGCCGCGCCGCCGCCATCGCGCGAGCGTTGTTCAGCAGCAGTGAATTTCCGGCATCTACCTCCGGAGTTCGCTCGGGCCGGCCCGTCGATCGGTTCCTGCCGCGCAGCCTTCGTGATGCGGTGACGAGCGCCCTCGCCGCTTCTGTTGCGCTGCCCGGCATCCCGATCGGTATGGCGCGCACCGTCGTTCGCGGTCTGGCCGCCGCCCGCGCCCAGCGCCGGCTGGCCGAGCTCACGGCGGCCGGGGAACTGCCGCCACCCGCACCCGATACCGAACCGACGGCCTTGAACGGCACCGGCGCACCGCCTGACGCGCATATCGTGCGCATGCTGGTGTGCGACAAGAATCGGCTGCGGGTACCGGACCACTCGATAACGGTGGTGACGCTCACCGCCATTTCCCTCGCGTTGGAGACCTATCTCTCGGAGCGCGGCGCCGCGGTCGCCGAGCTGCGCGCCCAGGTCCCCATGGCGATCGCCACCGCAGCAGACGGCCGCAACGGCTACCGCGACCTGTCGGTGGATCTGGCCGTCGCCGCACCCCTGCCGCGCACCCGCGCCGACCGCATCGCCGCCGACCTCGCTGCGCGCCGCACGCGCGCCGCACATCCACTCCAGGACGCGCAGGATTCGGTGACCGCCGTCCTCCCCGCCCCGCTGCTGCACCATGACGTGATGCACGCCCCGATAGACGTGCTCCCCGAACGAGTTTCGGGTCATACCGTCGTCTCCAGCGTCGACCGCGGTCCGGCGGACCTCCGATTCGGCGGCGGCGCAGCCCGATTCACGGCCGGCTTCCCAGCCCTCGGCACGGTCATGCACCTGACCCACGGCATCCACGGCCTCGGCGACACGGTCACCGTCTCCATCCACGCGGACCCCGCGGTAATCCCCGACGTGGACCGCTACAGCGCCCTGTTGGATTCGGCGATCGACGAGATCACCTGCGCATTGCGGGAATCCGGCGCCACGGGCTGACCGGAGCTGGATATGTCGCGGGGCTGGATATGCGGAAGGCTCCGGCCGGACCGAGTCCGGCCGGAGCCTTGCGGGCCCAGCAATGCTGCCTGTTTGCCCGGATCACCTCTGATGCTTTCGATCAAGCGAATGGATCGTCGAGTTCAACGGCGGATCAGACCATACCGTTGACCAGCGGATGCTCCGAGACGCCCTCGGGGACGCCCCACTGACTATGTGCTAGTGCTTCGAAAACGCAGATCAACAACAATTTTCGGGCGCGATGCCCGGAATTGACTTCGGATTCGACACCGGATTCCTGGCTGCGCATACTGACCACCGGGCCGCGCCGCGGTCCGGGCTCGGACAGCATCCAGAACAGTTCCGGCCCCATCAGTGTCGAACGTCCGCCCGTCTCGCTGAACCACCGACCGGAGTATTCGATCATCAGATCGGTGAATGCTTCGACGTTGCCGACTGCGTCGGTGAACTGTGTCATCGCACCCGATCGGTCCAGACTGTTCTGGATGATCGAAGCCAGCCGGCTCGCGATTTCCCGGAACTGATCTACTCCTTGGTCCTGCCACATGGTCATCGCCATTCTTCGCTCCAGAGAGGGTTCAGAGGTGACTGAGGGGTCGATCGAGCTGCATCCGCCATTACATTTGCGCGGCGGTCATCGAGACCTGGGGTCGTTCGACGGCGTCCGGCGCAGCTGACCTGTGCTGTGCGCCGATGCCTGCGGTCTGCCCTCGGGAATATCCGGGCCCGATGGATTCGAGCGGGTAGAGCCTGGGCTGACGCGCTGCAGAGGGTTCCGCGGAGCGCTCCAGATCAGGTGAGGCGAACGACTCGGCCTCGAGCTCGGTGGCCTCGAGGCCGGCTTCGGGCTCGACGGCCTCGAGGTCGGGCTCGCGCTCGGTGGCTCCAAGCCCGGTGGCTCCAAGCCCGGTGGCTCCAAGCCCGGTGGCCTCGAGCTCGGCTGCGAGCTCGGCTGCGAGCTCGGCCGCGACCTGCTTGCCGCGTTGCCAGAGCATCAACGTGAGGTGCACCGCGAACAGCATGGTCAGTGGCATGCCGGCGTAAATGAACATGGCCACGACACCGCCACCGATCTCGTGGGCGTACTGGATATTCCCGGCAATCGAGAGCATGGTCGAAAGAACGAACAACACGGTCGAATACCACCAGCCCACGCTCCATTGCCGGAACGAGGCGGTGGCGATGATCGAACCGATCACGAGGCCGTCGATGGCGATCGGCACATTCGAGGCCAGGTCGGGCGGCACCAGATTGCGTATCGAGAGTTGGTGCAGGGCGGCGAAAGACATTTGAAATGACTTGACTGCTACTACGCCCGCGACAATTAGCGAAGCATGTGCCAACCGGGGTCTGAACGAACTCAGTCGTCCCATGACGCCCCCCGCCCTGTGCAGCGCGGGCGCTTGCACGTCGCCATCTGTGGATCTCGCGGATGTGATCTCCATCATGGCGGCGAGGGTACTGTGCGGCCGGTCCCCGGATTGTGCACCGCGCCAGTTTCAGATTCGGTGCTGCGCGGACGCGCACAATCGTGCTCTCGACGGTTAGCCGTCGATTAACTCGAATCCCAAGGGCGGCAACACATCACGCCTGACCGCACCAATCGGGCCGGCGCAAGTACCCAACCAATAGGTGTTTCGTGCCAATCATCCGTTTTGGTCGGTCATCTCGTCGCGCCCTGACGAGAACCCAACTGCAACTTGGCCAAAGCCCATCGCATGATCTCCACCGGCGTGCCCCCGGGAGGGGCGTGCCACCACCGACACCACGAAAGTCATTGTGCCCGCGATGAACAGCGCTGATGTGGGCACGATCAGCCCCGGACACCGGCCAGTGCGGGCCCGCGATCCGTGCGAGCCGGCCGTTGAGACCCATAGCCGCGACCAGGGCGTGCCGCTGGTCCACGCTCACCAGATCTGGCACCAGAGCGCGAGGAAGGATCGAAGACCGCGGCCAGCACGCCGAGCAGCGCCGCGGCGCCAAGCATGGCGGCAATGCCGCCGACACCATGAACGGCACCGGTTCAGCGATGGCGACCGTACCCACGACCGCCGGGCCGGGATATGCGGGAGGCCCCGGCCGGACTAAGTCCGGCCGGGGCCTTCGAAGCGGAGGATAGGGGATTTGAACCCCTGAGGGCTGTTAACCCAACCCGCGTTCCAGGCGAGCGCCATAGGCCACTAGGCGAATCCTCCGCCGAGCAATATACCGGGTGCCCCCCTGGTGGAAGCAAATGCCGTGGTCGGCGGCTACTTCTTCTTCAGATTGTTGAGGGCTTTCTGGGCCTGGTCCTTGCAGACCTGGGCGATCTCGTCCTTGCTGACGTCCTGGCCCTTGGCCATGCGCAGGCGGATGTTGACCTTGACGGAGGCGTTGTCGTCCTTGACCGCGACCGTGTAGTCGGTGGTGGTCCAGTAGGTCCAGTCGTCGACCTTGGCCGACCAGTAGCCCGCCTCGCCGATGCCGTTCACGTCGCCGGCGGTGCGGCCGCTGCCGGTGGTGCCGGTGTCGGACGTCTTCCAGGTGTCGTATTCGGGCTTGTTGTAGGCCGTCGACGCGCCGCTCAGGAAGGACACGTCGAGGGTGAGGTCGGCGGTGTTGGTGGTGTACTTGTCGGTCTTGCTGGCCTCTTCGTTGCCGGCGCGGCATTCGAAGCGCCCGCCCGAGTAGTCGGTGGGCTTGGTCTCGGAGTGCTCGGGGGTGCCCTTGGAGGTGGGCACCCACTTGCTGAGCACCGAGGTGTCGATCACGCTGCAGCCGTTGGTGACACCGTCCATCGTGTACTTGCCGGCGTTCTTCTTCTTGTCGTCGCTCAGCGGCGAGGGGCCGTCGCCGCCGGAGAGGGCGACCGCGCCGATGATGACGCCGACGATCACCACCAGGCCGATGACACCGCCGACGATCCAGCCGGTCTTGTTGCCGCCCGAGCGGGGCGGCTGCGCCGGGTAGCCGTAGGCGGGCGCGATCGGCGGGGTCGGAGGCGGCGGGGCGTACTGCTGCTGGGGGAAGCCGCCGGACATCGGTTGCTGCGCATAGCCCCCGGAGGCCGGCTGCTGCGGGTAACCTCCCGGCACCGCCTGCTGCGGGAATCCTCCCGACATCGCCTGCTGCGGGAATCCACCCGACACCGCCGGGTAGCCGCCTGAGGGCTGGCCGGGCGAAAGCGGCTGGGCGGGCGGCGTGTATGGCGGGATGCCGCCGGCGTTGTAGTTCAGCATGGTCGGGTCCGTGCCCTGGACCGGTTGGCCGGCGTCGGTTCCGCTGGGCGGGGTGGCCCACCACTGCGCGGTTTCCTGGGCCTTCGCCGGGTCGTGCGGCCCACCCGATCCTGGATCGGAACTCGTCATCTCGTCTTTCCCCTCCGGAATTTCGCGGGTGACCCCGCATATCGCAGGCATCGTATCGACCCGATGGCGCACGGGGCGCGGTGAGCCGCTACACTGGCCGACGGATCCAGCGCGGCGCGCATCCTGTGAACTCCCCCAGGGCCGGAAGGCAGCAAGGGTCAACGGGCTCTGCCGGGTGCGCTGGGTCCCCTTTCATTTTCGGGGCCCGATCGGGTGGCGGCGGAACTGTATATATCCCTGCCGAATCGGAGCGGCCGCCTAGTAACGTGGTCGGTTGGGTTCGCGGTGCGCGCAACCCTGGACAAACATCCCACGCCATTGGAAAGGCTGTCAGATGCCTCGGCAGACGCAATTCGGTTTGATGAGCCATGCGGAACTCGTGACGGAACACGAGACGCAGACCGCGAACTACGCGAAGCTCAAGACCGAGAAGCTGACGCTGGACATTACGAGGGGAAAGCCCTCGCCCGAGCAGCTGGACCTCTCGCAGGAACTCCTCGAGCTGCCGGGCACCGCCGACTACCGCGACGCCAACGGCACCGATGTGCGCAATTACGGTGGCCTGCACGGCCTGCCGGAGCTGCGCGCCATCTTCGGTGAGCTGCTCGGCATTCCGGTGTCGAATCTGCTCGCCGGCAACAACGCCAGCCTGGAGATCATGCACGACCTGCTGGTGTTCTCGATGCTGCACGGCACCGCCGATTCGGTGCGCCGCTGGGCCGACGAGCCGGTGCTCAAGTTCCTGTGCCCGGTGCCGGGGTACGACCGGCACTTCGCCATCACCGAGTCGCTGGGCTTCGAGATGATCCCGATCCCGATGAAGGGTGACGGCCCGGACACCCACCTGATCGCGGAGCTGGTGGCGTCCGACCCCAGCATCAAGGGTCTGTGGGCGGTGCCGAACTACTCCAACCCGACCGGCGTCACCTTCTCCGAAGCCGTTACCCGCGAACTGGTTTCGATGCCGACGGCCGCGCCGGACTTCCGCCTGTTCTGGGACAACGCCTACGCGGTGCACCCGCTCACCGACACCGCGGAGCCGGTGCTGGACGTGCTGGGCCTGGCCGCGGCGGCGGGGCACCCGAACCGCCCGTTCGTGCTGGCCTCCACCTCGAAGATCACCTTCGCGGGTGCGGGCGTGAGCTTCTTCGGCTCGTCGACCGCCAACCTGGAGTGGTACCTGAAGCACCTGGGCAAGAAGACCATCGGCCCGGACAAGGTGAACCAGCTGCGGCACCTGCGCTTCTTCGGGGACGCCGAGGGCGTGCGGGAGCACATGCAGAAGCACCGCGCCATCCTGGAGCCGAAATTCAAACTGGTGCTACGGATTCTGGAGGACCGGCTGGGCGCCTCGAAGGTGGCGTCCTGGACCGAGCCCAAGGGCGGCTACTTCATCAGCCTGGATGTGCTGGAGGGCACCGCGAGCAAGGTGGTGGCGCTGGCCAAGGACGCGGGCATCGCGCTGACCCCCGCCGGATCGTCCTATCCGCACGGAAAGGACCCGGAGGACAAGAACATTCGCATCGCGCCCAGCTTCCCGTCCGAGGGTGAGCTGGAGCAGGCGATGGAGGGCCTGGCCACCTGCGTGCTGCTGGCCGCATCCGAGAAGCTCATGAATCTCTGAGGCGCACAACGAAACGAGCGGCGCGCACCCCGAAACGGTGCGCGCCGCTCGTGTTTCCGGTCAGTGCGGCTTGTGGGCCAGCACCGCGAAGATGGTCACCGACAGGTGGATGTCGCCGCTGGCGGCGCCGGCCTCCAGGTCGGCGAGCAGCTGGTCGCGCTGGCGCTCGGAAATGGCGCTGCGCGCGACGGCCCGGTCCGCCACCCGGGCGAGGAGCGCACCCGCACCGACGCGGCCGTCCTGCACCAGCGCGTGCGAGCCGATGTCGTCGACGACCAGCCCGGCCTTGGTGAGCTGACCCGCCAGGCGGCGGCCCGCGTAGGGATTCGTGGTGCCCGCGATCATGGTCTCGATGACCTCGTGCACCACGTGCCGGTCGCCCGGATGCACGATGGCCGTGCCCCAGTCGCTGTCCATGACCACCACGCGCCCGCCGGGGCGCAGCACCCGGGCGATCTCCCCGGCGGCCCGGGCGGGTGCGGTGAGGTGCTGGAAGACGCGCTCGCACAGCGCCACGTCGAAGCTCTCGCTGCCGACGGGCAGACCGTAGGCGTCACCGCTGACGAATTTGGCGGCGGATCCGGCCTGGGCGGCGCGGCGTTCGGCGGCGCTGCGCAGGTGCGGGTCGGGTTCGACGCCGAGCGCGGTCCCGGTGGGGCCGACCAGGTCGGCGAAGGCCAGCACCTCCGACCCGGAGCCGGACCCGATGTCGACGGCGCTCTCGCCGGGCCGGGTGGCCAGGGCCTCGTGGGCCCAGGTGCGCAGGCTCCGGATGCCCGGCAGCGCTGCCTGTAGATCGTGAACGTCGACGAGCTGGTCTTGTCCATCGCGGTCGAAACGGTCCGGTCGCAGTCCGGACCCAGCGGCAGGGTGCGCCGCGGCTCGCACTGAAGAATCAGCCATGGTGTCGGGCATGGCCGCAGCCTAGTCCTTCTGCGGGCACAGCGTGACCCGCGTCACCGCGACCCGGGATGAATGGGATGATCGATGCATGGTGAGCCGCACGCTGTGTATTGCGCAGGAATCCGATGCCGACGAGCTGCTTTCGACCGATGATTTCGCGCTGTTGGTCGGAATGATGCTGGATCAGCAGTTTCCGATGGAGCACGCATTCCGCGGCCCGTGGAAGCTCGCCGACCGCATGGGCGGGTTCGATATCCACAAGATCGCCGCCGCCGATCCCGAGGAATTCGAGGAGCTGGCCGCGACCCCGCCGGCCATCCACCGCTACGGCCGGTCCATGGGCCGGCGCGTCCAGGAGCTGGCTCGATTCGTCGTGGAGAACTACGACGGCACGACCGCGGCGCTCTGGACCGAGGGTGATCCGGACGGCAAGGAAATCCTGAAGCGGCTGAAGAAGCTGCCGGGTTTCGGCGATCAGAAGGCGCGGATCTTCCTGGCGCTCTTGGGTAAACAGCGCGGGCTGACCGCAAACGGCTGGCGCGAGGCCGCGGGCGCGTACGGCGAGGACGGTTCCCGCCGCTCGGTCGCCGATGTCACCGATGCCGAATCCCTCACTCAGGTGCGGGAATTCAAGAAACAGGCGAAGGCCGCCGCCAAGGCGAAGTAACCGGTGTCCGATTCGCCCGGATCGAATCAAGCTGGTTTTTAACCTCCAGAAACCTGGGAGGTTGCTTAATGCTTGCCGCCGACAGTTCAGTTCGCGGCAGTGGGAAGCAGTACCAGCATGAAGATGAGGAAATTCGCCGGAATCGCGGCATTGACGATCGCGGCGACCGGCGTGACCGCCGGAACCGCCTACGCCGGTCCGGCCAAGACCGATGACGGCGCGATCAGCTACACGGCCCAGACCACCGATGCCGGCACGGTCATCCGGACCGACGCCGGTTCGATCGTGGTCGAGGACGGCGCGCTGAAGATCAAGGCCGCCAATGGGACCACCGTCGCGGGCACGGAATTGAAATTCCGCGTCGACGACTTCGAGTTCCCGATCGCGGCGCAGGTCAGCGACCGCACGGCCACCCTGACGCCGCAGCTCGACGTGGACCACGCGGTCTACAAGCCGGTCGCGCTGCCCTATGAGGACCAGGCCCCCTGGAAAACCCAGTACGACCGTGAGCAGGCCGCCTGGAACCGCCTGCGCGACACCATCAGCCTGGGCGCGACCGTGGGCACGCTGGTCGGCGGCCTCGGCGGCGCGGCGCTGGGCTGCATCGCGGGCATCGGCGTCGGCCTGGTAGCCACCGGTGCGCTGGCCACGCTGTTCGGCGCGGGTCCGCTCGCGGGCTGCGTGGTGGGTGCGGCCACCGTCGGCTTCCTGGGTACCATCGCCGGTCAGTTGTTCGTCACGGCTCCGGTCGCGATTGCCGCTGCGGTGCAATACTTCACGACTATCAATCAGCCGTTCACGCCTGCCAAGTAGGCAATTTCGGCAACCGATGGGCAAAGGTTCACCGGCAAGGAACCGACGTGCCACGTTGCGTTTGAAGAGGTCGGTTTCCATCACAGCGTCCCAGGGCTACACCTGACCTTGTTGCCCTGGGGCGCATCCGCTCATCTGAAGAGGAATTCCAGAACACATGCGTCTCAAGAAATTCGCCGCGGTGTCCGCGCTGGTCGTCGCCGCCCTCGGCGTCACCGCCGGTACCGTGAACGCCGCGCCGGCCGCCGACGACAACGCGCCGATCAACTACACCGCCACCAACTCCGAGACCAACACCGTCATCCGCACGGATGCCGGTTCCATGGTCGTCGAGGACGGCAACTTCGAGATCAAGGCCGCCAACGGCAACATCGTCGCCGGCATGCCGCTGAAGGTCCAGGTGGACGACTTCACCTTCCCGATCGCCGCGGAGATCTCGGACCACACCGCGACCCTGACCCCGCAGTACGACATGGACCACGCGGTCTACACGCCGGGCAACGTCAAGGACGTCGCGCTGCCGTACGAGGACCAGGCTCCGTGGAAGTCGGACTACGACCGCGAGCAGGCCGCCTGGAACCGCATGAAGGACACCATCTCCACCGGTGCCACCATCGGCACCCTGGTCGGCGGTCTCGGCGGCGCGGCCGTCGGCTGTGTCCTCGGCTTCGGTGCCGCCGGTCTGGTCTCGATTCCGCTGGCCACCCTGTTCGGCGCGGGCCCGATCATCGGCTGCCTCGTCGGCGCTTCGACCGTTGGCTTCCTGGGCACCCTGGCGGGTCAGCTGTTCGTGACCGCGCCGGTCGCCATCGCCGCCGCGATCCAGTACTTCTCCACCATCAACGGGCCGCACATCACCGCTCCGGCTCCGGCCAAGTAAGAGCGCGGTTCTATAAGAGCGAGGGGCTCCATAGGCATCAGCAAATACCTCATCGGGACAGCCCGCTCGGCCGTATGGCCGGGCGGGTTTCCCATTTCAACTGTTCACCGCGCCAGCATCCCGGATCCATATCTCGTTCGGGTCGGCCCGTTTCGATCATTCGGTCCACACCTGCGGACTGTCTGATGAGGAAACGAAGGAAAATGCGCTTCAAGAATTTCGCCGCGACCGCGGCGCTGGTCATCGCCGCCATGGGCGTCACCGCCGGCACCGTCAATGCGGCCCCGGCTGCCGACAATGGCGTGATCGATTACGCGGCAACGACTTCCGACACCAACACCATCATCCACACCGATGGTGGCTCGATGGTGGTCGAGGACGGCACCTTCAAGATCAAGGCTGCCAATGGCACCGTGCTGGCCGGCCTGCCGCTGAACTTCCGGGTCGACGACTTCGAGTTCCCGATCGCCGCCGAGATCGCCGACCACACCGCGACCCTGACCCCGCAGTACGACACGGATCACGCGGTCTACAAGCCGATCAACCTGCCCTACGAGGACCAGGCTCCGTGGAAGTCGGACTACGACCGTGAGCAGGCTGCCTTCAACCGCCTGAAGGACACCATCTCCACCGGCGCCACCATCGGCACCCTGGTCGGCGGTCTCGGCGGCGCGGCCGTCGGCTGCATCGCCGGCATCGGTGTGGGTCTGGTCGCCACCGGCGCCCTGGCCACCCTGTTCGGCCTCGGCCCGCTCGGCGGCTGCATCCTGGGCGCGGCCACCGTCGGCTTCCTGGGCACCATCGCCGGTCAGCTGTTCGTGACCGCGCCGGTCGCCATCGCCGCCGCCTACAACTACTTCGTCACCATCAACCAGCCGCACATCGAGGCGCCGAAGTAACCATCGCGAGGATCTCCGACCCCTGTCCGGCGCCTGCCGGGCGGGGGTTTCGCATTGTCCCGCAACGGGACCGCGGCCGCGGACTTGCAATCGAGGTGAATGCAATCCTGTGGTGGCGCGTACGGCGGTGCTGAAGTGGGGTAATGGGCGAGCTGACCTCGATTCACGGCGCGGCTGCCGCGCTCACTCCGGTCGACGGGACCGATCTGCGGCGGGCCTTTTCGCATTTTCCCAGCGGGGTGGTGGCCGTGTGCGCACGCATCGGCGGGATACCGTACGGCCTGGTGGCGAGCACCTTCGTGCCGGTCTCCCTGGACCCGCCGCTGGTGTCGATCTGCATTCAGTATTCGTCGGAGACCTGGCCGCGGCTGGAGCAGGCGAGCCGTTTGGGCCTGAGTCTGCTCAGCAGCGAGCAGGAGCCGGCGGCGCGCGGGCTGAGCTCGCGGCGGGGAGACCGCTTCCGCAATGTCGACCTGCACCCCGGGAACGGGAACGCGGCGTTCGTCGCCGGGGCCACGGCGTGGCTGGAAACCTCGGTGCACGAACAGGTTCCGGCCGGTGATCACGCGGTGGTGCTGCTGCGGGTGCACCGGCTCGGCACGTACCCCGATTCGGAGCCGCTGGTCTTCCACCGCAGCGGTTTCCGCGCCCTCTACGACCCGTCCCCGGAGCGCGACGAGGCCGCGGGCTGATTTCCCCGTTTCCACCGGAATTCCGGAAAGCGACTGTCATGCAATTGAATTCACGTTGATCGGGACCGGCGACATGCGCCGTCGGAATTCGTAGTGTCGTCTACACCATCCAGAGCGATCGAGAGACCCGGCTCGCAGACATCGCAGCAACCCCCGCGCACGTGGTGCGGGTGCTTCCGCCGGGACCGATGGAGGACGAATCCATGAGTACGCTGGCGGCGCCCACGCAGGCGGAGCCCGAAGCCGAACACCACGACGGGGATCTGCCGATCGTCCGCGCCCGCCACCCGTGGCGCTGGGTCACCGCGGCGATCGCGCTGGTGCTGGTCGCGCAGTTCGCGCACGGGCTGATCACCAACCCGGGCTGGGACTGGGGAACCTTCGCGCAGTATGTCACCGCGAAGTCGGTGTTGTCGGCGCTGAAGGTGACGCTGGAGCTGACCTTCTGGGGCACCCTGCTGGGCTTCTTCCTCGGTGTCTGGCTGGCCGTGGGCCGATTGTCGAAGAACCCGGTGCTGCAGGCGATCTCGTGGACCTATGTCTGGACCTTCCGGTCGATCCCGCTGATCGTGCAGTTGCTGTTCTGGTTCAATCTGGCCTACCTGTACAAGACGCTGTCGCTGGGCATTCCGTTCGGGCCGGAGTTCGCGCGGTTCCAGACCAATGGCGTGATCAGCGGATTCACCGCGGCCGTCATCGGTTTGGCGCTGCATCAGGCCGCGTATTCGGCGGAGATCATCCGGGCCGGGATCATCTCGGTCGACGAGGGCCAGTGGGAGGCGGCCCGGTCGCTGGGCCTGCCGTGGCGGCGGCAGTTCTTCACGATCGTGGCGCCCCAGGCGATGCGCGGAATTCTGCCGAATGCCGCCAATGAGGTGATCAGCCTTTTCAAGGGCACCTCGATCGTGTCGACCATGGCGATTGCCGAGCTGTTCTATCAGGTGCAGGTCATCTACGGCCGCAATGGCCGGGTGGTGCCGCTGCTCATGGTGGCCACGGTCTGGTACATCCTGCTGACCACCGTGCTGACCGTCATTCAGTTCTATATCGAGCGGCACTTCTCGAAGAGCCGTCGTTCGAAGGCCGGTGATCGGCGATGACCGAGTTCGCGATCGAATTGCGCGGCATCCGAAAGTCCTTCGGCCGCAATGAAGTCCTCTCGGGCATCGACTTGGCGGTGCGCCCCGGCGAGGTGACGGTGATCCTGGGCCCGTCGGGTTCGGGCAAGTCGACGCTGCTGCGCACGATCAACCACCTCGAGCAGGTGGACGGTGGCACCGTGCGGGTCGGCGGCGAGCTGGTCGGCTACCGGCGCAGGGGCGGCAAGCTGCACGAGCTGCCCGAACGCGAGATCCTGCGGCAGCGGGCACGCATCGGATTCGTGTTCCAGAACTTCAATCTCTTTCCGCACCTGACAGTTCGGGAGAATGTGGCGCTCGCGCCGGTGGCCGCGCAGCGCCGCTCCAAGGCCGAGGTGAACGCCGAGGCGCTGGAGTTGCTGGCGCGGGTCGGCCTGGCGGACAAGGCGGACGAGTATCCGAGCCGGTTGTCGGGTGGGCAGCAGCAGCGCGTGGCCATCGCGCGGGCGCTGGCCCTGCGGCCGGAGGTGGTGCTGTTCGACGAGCCCACGTCCGCGCTGGATCCCGAGCTGGTCGGTGAAGTCCTCGATGTCCTCGAGGATCTGGCGCGCGGTGGTTCGACCCTGGTGATCGTCACCCACGAGGTCGGTTTCGCCCGCAAGGTCGCCGACACCGTGGTGCTGATGGACGCCGGCCGCATCGTCGAGCAGGGTCCGCCTGCGCAGCTGCTGGACAACCCGTCGCACCCGCGCACCAAAGCCTTTCTCGCGCACGTCCTCTGACGTGTTCCCACTAGGTAAGGAAAAGCCCATGTCCCTGGCGAGCCGTCGCAGACGGACCAGAGTCCTGATCGCCGTCACGCTGCTCGGTCTGCTGGTGGGCGGCTGTGGCAATGGTGATGGCGGCACCAGCGACACGCGCAGCGTGAACGGC
Source organism: Nocardia sp. NPDC059236 (assembly GCF_042754085.1). NCBI lineage: Bacteria > Bacillati > Actinomycetota > Actinomycetes > Mycobacteriales > Nocardiaceae > Nocardia > Nocardia sp. NPDC059236. The sequence goes on along the minus strand of NZ_JBHZAF010000002.1, from coordinate 632,626 downwards.
CTTACCTATGACCTCTCACCGGAGCAGAAGGGGCGCATTCACGCCGGCCAGGTGGATTCGATTGCCGCGCAGGTCCCGCAGGCCATTCGCGACCGCGGCACGCTGGTGGTCACCGGCACTGTCGGCGCGACGCCGCCGCTCGGCTTCTACGCCACCGACGATCGGACCGTCATCGGCTCGGAGGTGGATGTCGCCACGCTGATCGCCGACATTCTCGGCCTGAAGCTGGAGCGCCGGAACGGGGACTGGTCACAGAACTTCGTGAAGATCGACTCGGGCGAGGTCGACCTGTTCGTCAGCAATGTCACGGTCACCGAGGAGCGCAAGGAGAAGTACGACTTCGCCACCTACCGCAAGGACAATATCGCGCTGGAGGTGCCCAAGGATTCGACCTGGACCTATCAAGACCGGAAGTCGCTGGCGGGCAAGAAGATCGGCGTCGGCTCAGGCACCAATCAGGAGCAGCTGCTGGTCGCCTGGAACGACCGGAACGTGGCCGAGGGGCTGCCCGAACTGGAACTCGCCTACTACCAGCAATCCTCGGACTACTACCTGGCGCTGTCCTCCGGCCGGATCGACGGCTATGTGGGCCCCAACCCGGCGGCGCAGTATCACTCCGCGACGACCGGCAACAAGGTGCTCACCACCTGGTCCGGCGCGGGAGACGCACTGCAGGCCGAGATCGCGGCACTCACCCGCAAGGACAACGGGCTCATCGGCCCCGTGCAGCAGGCCATCCAGTACGCCATCGACCACGGGACCTACAAACAGGTCCTCGACCGCTGGGGCCTCGGTAACGAGGCCGTGCAGCAGTCGCGGATCAATCCGCCCGGACTACCCAAGAAGAAGGGATGAGCGTGTCGCGCACCGTATTCCACGTCGCACAGCACGATCCGCTGGCCGCGCCGCTGCTGGCGGAGCTGGCCATCGAATACAGCAGCCGCTACGGCCGCACCCCGGGTGAGATACACGCGGATCTGACCGGCTATTCGGTCAGTCATTTCGCGCCGCCGCACGGCGATCTGCTGATCGTGGTGGAGGACGGCGAACCGGTGGCGGGCGGCGCCTTCCAGCGCTTCGACGCGGAAACCGCGGAGCTGAAACGGATCTGGACGTCGAGCGCGCACCGCCGCCGGGGGCTGGGCCGGTTCGTGCTCGAGCAGCTGGAGGCCGAGATCGCCCGGCGCGGTTACCGGCGCATCTACCTGACCACCGGTCCGCGCCAGCCGGAGGCCGTGGCGCTGTACACGGCCGCGGGCTACACCGCGCTGCCGCGCGACATCGTGAAGGAGGTCGGGCACGTGCACCCGTTCGAGAAGTACGTCCCCGCCGGCCGGCGCTCCGGCGACACCGAGGCGGTCCCGGCATGAAATTCCTGCTCCTGACCCTGATCACGCACACCCCGGACCCGGTGACCGGCGCTGCCGAGACGCCCCGCCGGCGGTTGCGCCGCGTGGTCGACAGCGCCCGGCTGGCCGAGGATCTCGGGTACGACGGCTTCGCGGTGGGGGAGCGGCACGAGGATCCGTTCATCTCCGCCGCCCCGCCGGTGGTGCTGAGCCATATCGCCGCGGTCACCTCGCGCCTGGCCCTGTTCACCGCTGTCACCACGCTGAGCCTGCTGGATCCGGTGCGCGCGTTCGAGGACTACTCCACCCTGGACAACCTCTCCGACGGGCGCCTGGAACTGATCATCGGCAAGGGCAATGGCGCGGCGCAGGCCAAGCTGTTCCACGTCACCACCGATGACCAGTGGGATCGCAATCGCGAGGGCTACGAGCTGTTCCGCAAGCTCTGGGACAGCGACAACGTCACCTGGTCCGGCCGCTTCCGGCCGGCGCTCACCGAGGCCAAGGCGCTGCCCCGGCCGCTGCAGCCGCGGCTGCGCATCTGGCACGGCAGCGCGACCAGCCGGGAATCCGCGGATTACGCGGCGCTCCACGGGGATCCGCTGTTCTCGGCGAATGTCACCTATCCGATCGAGCCGTACGCGGAACTGGTGGACCACTACCGGGAACGCTGGGCGGCCTACGGGCACGATCCGGCCGAGGCGCTGGTGGGCGCGGGTACGGCGGGCTTTCTGGTGACCCGGACCTCGCAGCAGGCCGTGGACCGGTATCGCCCGGTCTTCGAGGCCCGTCAGGCCGTGGCCCGGAAGTTCGGCGTACCCATCGTCTTCGAGACGGTGGAGGACTTCGTCGAACGCTCCTCCGCGCTCATCGGCAGCCCGGAACAGGTGCTGGACAAGGTGAGCCGCTATCACGAGCGGTTCGGCCACGAGGTGATCCACCTGAGCGCCGACGCCGACGGCCGCACCGAGGCCCAGCATCGCGAGAGCCTCGAGCTGTTCCAGGCCGAGGTCGCATCCGAACTGCGCCAACGTATTCCGAGCCGCCCGCTGGGCGGCGATCGCTACCTGTCCGGAGACCCCGCATGAATCACCCCCTCGCCGCCCGCGCGACCCATACCCTGGCGCTCGCGGGCGCGCTGGGCGCCACCCTCGCGCTGACCGCGTGCGGTGGCGGCGGTACCGCCGGTGGCAATGGCGAGCCGTCGGGCCCGCCGCAGCCGGGCGGCACCCTGCGCTACGGTCTGTCGCTGGCCCCGACCTGCTCGGATCCCGCGCAGTCGGCGACGAATCAGACCATCTACGTGACCCGGCAGATCGTCGACTCGCTGGTCGATCAGGACCCGGAATCCGGTGCGCTGAAGCCGTGGCTGGCGGACACCTGGACCGTCTCGGCGGACGCCAAGTCGTTCACCTTCCATCTCAAGGACGGGATCACCTTCAGCGACGGCACCCCGCTCACCGCGGACTCGGTGCGCAAGAACTTCGATTCGATCGTCGCCCTCGGCGGGGCAAAGGCGCCGCTGGCCGCGAGCTACCTGGCCGGATACACCGGCAGCACGGTGGTGGATCCGCGCACGGTGCGGGTGGACTTCGCGGCGCCGAATGCCCAGTTCCTGCAGGCGACATCGACGCCGCAGCTGGGGATCCAGTCCGACGCCACGGTCGCCAAGCCCGCCGACGACCGCTGCCTGGGCGCGAATATCGGCAGCGGCCCGTTCACCTATGCGGAATGGAAGCAGAACTCCTCGGCCACGCTGGCCAAGCGCGCCGGATATGCCTGGGGCTCTGCGGTTTTCGCCGGTCAGGGTGAGGCGTACCTGGACAAGATCGTATTCACCGTGGTTCCGGAGTCCGGGGTCCGCACCGGCAGTCTCGCCTCCGGTCAGCTCGATGCCATCAGTGACGCCCTGCCGCAGGATGTTTCGCAGATCGAAGCGGGTGGTGGCCGGGTGCAGTTCACCGCGAATCCGGGCGTGCCGTTCGGCCTCCAGGTGAATGTCACCCGCGGACCGCTGCGGGACCCGGCGGTGCGGGCGGCGCTGGTGCCCGCCCTCGACCGCAAGGAGCTGGTGGACACCGTGCTGGGCCCGCAGTTCAAACCGGCCACCAGCGTGCTCGCCTCGAAAACCCCGGGGTATGTGGATCTTTCATCCCGCGTGAAGTACGACCCGGACGCGGCGAAGAAGCTCCTCGACCAGGCCGGATGGGTGCCCGGCGCGGACGGGATCCGGGTCAAGGACGGCCAGCGGCTCGCCGCGGGCGTCATCTTCTCCGCGGTCTTCGCGGGTAATCAGGCCATCCTCGAACTGACCCAGCAGCAATTGAAGGCGGTCGGATTCGATCTCCGCTTGGAGCCGCTGTCGGTGGCGGAATCGAATGTGCGCCAGAACAACAAGGACTTCGACTTCGACTACTACAACTCCACCCGTGCCGACGGCGACATCCTGCGCACCACCTTCGCGGTGGACCAGCGCAACCTGAACGCCCGCGGCCCGGCCGAGCCGCTGGACTCCCTGCTCGCCCAGCAGCTGTCGGCCACCGACCCGGCCGCGCGGGTCCGCATCATCGGCGATGCCCAGTCCGCGGTGCTGGATCAGGGCCTGTGGATTCCGACCATCGAACTGTCCCAGGCCATCGGCGTGGGCAAGGGCGTGGCCGGGGTGAAGTTCGAGGCGTCGGCCCGGTTGCAGTTCCACGACACCTGGCTGCGGCGGTAATCCCATGGGCCGCTACGTGATCGGACGGGTACTCCAGGCGGTGGGCGTGCTGTGGGCGGCATTCACGCTGTCGTTCGTGGTGCTCTATCTGCTGCCGGGAGATCCGGTGGACATGGCCGCCAACGCCGCCACCGGCACCCCCGTGGACGCGGCGGCCGTCGCCGAAATGCGGGCCAGATACGGCCTGGACCAGCCGCTCTGGGCGCAGTACCGGACCGCTCTCACCCACGCGGTGCGCGGCGATCTCGGTCATTCGATCTTCAGCGGCCAGACCGTCACCGGCGCACTGGCCGAGGCGCTGCCCCCGACGCTGGCGCTGGCCGGGCTCGGCCTGCTGCTGGCGCTGCTGGGCGGTACCGGGCTCGCCCTGGCCGCCGCCTACACCGAGCGGCCGTGGCTACGTGGTCTGCTCACCGCACTACCGCCGATCGGGGCGTCCATGCCCGGGTTCTGGGTGGGATTGCTGCTGCTGCAGCTGTTCTCGTTCCGGCTGCGGCTGGTGCCGGCGATCGGCGGGACCGGATTCAGCGGCACCATTCTGCCCGCCGTCACCCTGGCCATCCCGGTGGGCGCGGTGATCGCCCAGGTGCTCTACAGCAGCCTGGTCACCACCTGGCGGCAGCCGTACGTGGCGGTCGCCTTCGCCAAGGGCGCGTCGCGCTGGTGGGTGCAGCTGCGCCACGTGCTGCGGCCCGCCGCGACCCCCGCGTTCACGGTGGCGGGCCTGTGGGTCGGCCAGCTGCTGGCGGGCTCGGTCGTCACCGAGACCGTGTTCTCCCGGCCGGGACTGGGCCGCCTCACCCAGGAATCGGTGCTGAACCAGGACATTCCGGTGGTGCAGGGCATCGTCGTGTTCGCCGCGCTGGTCTTCGTCACGGTCAACCTCCTCATCGATCTCGCCTATCCACTCTTGGATCCCCGTGTGGCGTACCGGGATACCCGCAAGGAGCGCGCCCATGTCTGACCTCCTGCCCGCTCACCTGATCCGGAACCTGCGCGACCACCTGCGCGTCCCCTCCGGCCCGCGCTCCCGGCTGCGAGTCATCACCCTGACCCACCCGCTCCTCGATCCCGGCATCGCCTACTGGGTCGGAGAAGAGGAGGCGTCCGATGCGTGAGGATCTGGTGCCGTGGCCGGCATCTGCCGCGTGGGTGCGCGGAAATCTCGGACTGTTGGCGGCGGGTGCTGTGGTGCTCTTGGTGCTGGCATGGGCGGTCGCCCCGGCTGCTTTCGCCGGTAGCGATCCCCTGCACGGAGTGCCGGCGCAGAAGCTGCACGGGCCCAGCGCGGGGCACTGGTTCGGCACCGACAATCTCGGCCGGGACCTGTACGCACGCGTGGTGCACGGAACCGGTCTCTCGGTGAGCGCGACCGTGTTCGCGGTGCTGCTCGGGCTGATCGCGGGCTCGCTACTGGGGTTGGTGGCGGGCACGGCGGGCGGCGCGGTGGACACCGCGATCATGCGGGTGGTCGACGTGTTGCTGTCCATACCGGATCTGCTGGTCGCGCTCGCCATGATCACCGTGCTGGGGCTGGGCACCCGCAATGTGGCCATCGCCGTGGGTGTTTCGCTCATCGCCCGGTTCGCGCGGGTGATGCGGGGCGAGGTGCTGCGGGTGCGGCGGGCCCCGTATGTGGAGGCGGCCTTCGCCTCCGGGGTGCGCTGGCACACGGTGCTCTTCCGTCATGTGCTGCGCAATGCCTACGGTCCGGTGGCGGCGCTGGCGGCGGTGGACTTCGGGGTCGCGGTGCTGTTCGTCGCCTCACTGAGCTTCCTCGGCTACGGCGCGGTGCCGCCGACGCCGGAATGGGGATCGCTGGTGTCCGACGGCCGCGGGTTCCTGGCCACCGCGTGGTGGCTGACGACCATGCCCGGGCTGGTGATCGTCGTACTGGTGTTGTCCACTCAGCGGATTGCCCGCGTACTGCAGCAGGACGGTGCCCGATGACCGATCTGCTGTTGAGTATCGAAGGGCTGCAGGTCGAATACCGGGGCAGTACCGGGACGACGGCTGCCGTGCGCGGCGTCTCGCTGGAGGTGCGGCGCGGTGAGACGGTCGCGCTGGTGGGCGAATCCGGTTCGGGCAAGTCGACTCTCGCGCACGCGGTGATCGGGCTGCTGAACGGCGGCCGGATCACGGCGGGTGCGATCGGCTTCGCCGGGGAGCGCCTCGAGCACGCCTCGCAGCGGGCGCTGCAACGGATCCGGGGTGCGCGCATCGGCCTGGTCCCCCAGGACCCGGGCACCTCGCTGAATCCGGTGCTGCGCATCGGCGATCAGGTGGGGGAGGTGCTGCGCATTCACGGCCGGGCGGATCGCCGCAGCGCTCGGATCGAGGCGGTGCGGATTCTGGAGCAGGCCGGACTGGATCGGCCGGAGGTGCGGGCCGGGCAATATCCCCAGGATCTGTCCGGCGGCCAGCGCCAGCGCGTGCTGATCGGCATCGCCCTGGCCTGTGGCCCCGAACTGGTGATCGCCGACGAGCCGACCAGCGCTCTCGACGTCACCGTGCAGCGCCGCATTCTCGACCACCTCGCGCAGCGCACCGCGGAATCCGGTACGGCGGTCCTGCTCATCACCCACGACCTGGCGGTGGCCGCAGAACGCGCGGACCGCATCGCGGTCATGCAGAACGGACTGATCGTCGAAACGGGCACGGCGGCAGAGGTACTGGGCAATCCACAGCACGAGTACACGAAGCGGTTGATCGCCGCCGCACCCACCCTCGACCGGGATCGGCATCCGCGACCCGTCCGCGAACACGCGATGCCGCTGGTGTCGGCGACCGGGCTGCGCAAATCCTTCCGTGTCACCAGGGATTTCACCGTCACCGCGGTCGACGACGTCTCCTTGGAGATCAATCGCGGCGAGACCCTGGCCGTGGTCGGCGAATCCGGTTCGGGCAAGTCCACCACCGCCCGCATCATCGCCCGGCTGGCCGCACCGGACGCGGGCACCGTGACCTTCGACGGGCAGGACATCACCGCGCTGCAAGGGGCCGGGCTGCGTGCGCTGCGACGCCGCGTCCAGGTCGTCTATCAGAACCCGTACGTGTCGCTGAACCCCAGGCTGAGCATCGGCACGATCGTGTCGGAACCCTTGCAGGCGTTCGGAATCGGCGATCGGCGGTCCCGCCGCGCGACGGCAGCCGAACTCCTGGACCAGGTCGCGCTACCGGCCGCCTACCGGGATCGCCGCCCCGCCGAACTCTCCGGCGGCCAGCGGCAGCGCGTCGCCATCGCCCGCGCCCTGGCCCTGCGTCCGGACCTGCTCGTCCTCGACGAACCGGTGTCGGCCCTGGACGTCTCGGTGCAGGCCCAGATCCTGGATCTGCTCGAACGGCTGCAGACCGACCTGGACCTGGCCTACCTGTTCATCTCCCATGACCTGGCCGTGGTCCGCCGCCTGGCCGACCGCGTGGCCGTCATGCGCCAGGGGTGTGTGGTCGAAACCGCCACCACTGCCGAGCTTTTCGGCAATCCGCAGAACGACTACACCCGCGAGCTGCTCGCGGCCGTCCCCCGGGCGACCCCGCCCGAGGTCCCCCTTCCGCTCGAAAGGACAGCCTGATGCCGCATCTCACTCCGCTGCTGCTGGGCCTGGAACTGTTCGGCACCGGCGTGCACCCGGCCTCCTGGCGGCGCGCCGACTCCCGCGCCGAGGACCTCTTCGATGCCCGCTACTGGGTGGGCGCACTGCGGGCCGCCGAGGACGCGGGCCTCGATCTCGCATTCCTGCCCGACGGATTCACCCTGCAACCGGCGGGTGCGATCGGCCGCCTGGACGCCGTGGCGGTGGCCGCGCGCGCCGCCGCGCAGACCCGGCGCATCGGCCTGATCCCGCAGGCATCGGTCACCCACACCGAGCCCTTCCACCTCTCCAAAGCCATTGCAAGCCTGGACTTCGCCACGAAGGGCCGGGCGGGCTGGGAGGTCACGGTGTCGGCGGGGGAGGCGGCCCTGTTCGGCCGCAAGCCGGAGCAGGACGACCGCTCCCGCTGGCGGGAGGCGGACGAGGCCGTCGAGGTGGTGTCGCGGTTGTGGGACAGCTGGGAGGACGACGCCGAGATCCGCGATACGTCCACCGGCCGCTTCATCGACCGCGACAAGGTGCACTACATCGACTTCGCCGGTGAGCACTTCTCGGTGAAGGGCCCGTCCATCACCCCGCGTCCGCCGCAGGGGCAGCCGCCGATGGTGGTGCGCGCGGCCGATCCGCACAGCACCCGGGTGGCCGTGCACCGCGCCGACCTGATCCGCATTGCCGCACCGGATCTCGCGGCCGCCGCCGCCCTCCGCTCCGAACTCCGCTCCGCGGTCGCCGCCGCCGGGCGTGACCCCAACCGGGTCCGGGTGCTGCTCGATATCGACATCCAGCTGGCGGACACCGTGGACGCGGCCGCCGCCGACGTCGCCCAGCTGGAGGACTGGATCGCCACCCCGGCCCCGGCGACGGTGTTCCACATCGGCACCACCGCCGAACTCCGTGACCTGCTGCGCGGCGTCGAAAGCGACTGCGCGGCAGACGGCGTGGTGCTGCGCCCGCTGGCGCTGGCCGCCGCCCTGCCGCACCTGCCCGCTCTCACCCCGTCCCTGCGCGAGCGTCTGGGCCTGCCGCGTCCGGCCGGCCGCTACGCCGGTGGCGCGCACGTCACCGCCCACGCCTGAGGAGCCAGCATGCCGGATCAGCGGATACGCAAGCAGATTCACCTGGCCGCCCACTTCCCGGGCGTCAATCACCACACCGTCTGGACCGACCCGGACTCGGGCAGCCAGATCGACTTCGACTCGTTCGCGCACCTGGCGCGCACCGCCGAGCGCGGCCTGTTCGACTTCTTCTTCCTGGCCGAGGGCCTGCGCCTGCGCGAACACCGCGACCGCATTCACGACCTGGACGTGGTGGGCCGCCCCGACACCTTCACGGTGCTCAATGCGCTGGCCGCGGTCACCGACCGGCTGGGCCTGGCCGGAACCATCAACACCACGTACAACGAACCCTTCGAGCTGGCAAAGCAATTCGGGACGCTGGATCACCTGTCCGGCGGGCGCGCCGCCTGGAACGCGGTGACCTCCTCGGACGCCTTCACCGGTGAGAACTTCCGGCGCGGCGGCTATCTGGAGCACGCCGAGCGCTACACCCGCGCGCACGAGGTGGTCGACGCCACCCGCGCGCTGTGGGACAGCTGGCCCGCCGACGCCCTCGTGATCGACCGGGAGCGAGGGTTTTTCGCCCGGCCGGTGCCCGAGGTGCACTTCAGCAGCGATCAGTTCGAGATCGACGGCCGGTTCGTGCTGCCGCGCAGTCCGCAGGGCCATCCGGTGCAGATCCAGGCCGGCGACTCCGACGAGGGCCGCGAATTCGCCGCCGCCAAGGCCGATGTCATCTTCAGTGCGCACGGCGAGCTCGAGGACGGGCAGCGGTTCTACCGGGATGTGAAGGACCGGCTCGCCAAGTACGGCCGCGGTCGCGACGATCTGAAGATCCTGCCCGCGGCCGGGTTCGTGCTCGGTGACACCACGGCCGACGCGGCCGAACGCGCCGACCACATCCGCCGGCAGCAGGTGACGCCGCAGACCGCCATCGCCTTCCTCGAACAGGTCTGGGGCCGTGACCTTTCCGCCTACGACCCGGACGGCCCGCTGCCGGACATCGATCCGGCCGAGGATGTGAACATCACCCGGGGCAGGGTCCGGCACGCTCGCGATCCGCGCGCCATCGCCGAGGCGTGGCGGGCCAGGGCCGAGGCCGAGAATCTCTCCATTCGCGAGCTCATCATCGCCACCAGCGCCCGCCAGCAGTTCGTGGGCACGCCCCGGCAGGTGGCCGCCGAGATCGACCACCACGTCCAGTCCGACGCCGCCGACGGTTTCGTGCTGGTCCCGCATCTCACACCGACCGGTCTCGACGAGTTCGTCGAGAAGGTCGTTCCGGAACTGCAGTCCCTGGGCAGCTTCCGCACCGAGTACACCGGCGCGACCCTGCGTGACCACCTGAGTCTGCGCCACCCCCACCACGGCACCGAAGGAGTCCGCGCCTCATGACCGCCACCACCACCGAATTCGACCAGCAGTGGGCCACGTTCCGCGCCGAACGAGCCGCCTGGGCCCGCCAACCGCTGGGCTGGCTCAGCCTGACCGGCCTGTACTGGCTCGGGGAACACGACGAGACCGTCGACGGCCTGCCCGGCCGCTGGCGCGCCGACGGCGAGAACGTCCATGTGACAGTGGAATCCGAGGAGGCCGGGCAGCTACTGCTGAACGGCGCGGCACTCGCCGGTTCGGCGGTGCTCACCGGGCGAGGGCGCCCCGGGGCTCGAGGTCCGCACCGGTGACCGTGTCATCGAGGTGATCCGCCGGACCGGGCAGTTCGCGCTGCGCGTCCACGATCCGGCGTCGCCGGCCCTGGCGGCCTTCACCGAGATCCCGGTCTACCGGCCGGATCCGGCCTGGGTCGTGACCGGCCGGTTCGAACCCTTCGAGGTGGCCCGGGTGGTCACCACGGGTGCGGTGGTCGAGGGCCTCGAACACCACCACACCGCCACCGGAACCGTGACCGTCGAACTGGACGGCGAGCAGCGGCAGCTCGTCGTTTTCGGCAACCAGACGCGCGGCCTGCACGTGCTCTTCACCGACGCCACCAGCGGCGTCACCACCTACGGCGGGGTGCGGCGGCTGGATCTGTCCCGGCCCGCCGCCGACGGCACCGTGGTCCTCGACTTCAATCGCGCGGTCAATCTGCCCTGCGCGTTCACCGACTACGCCACCTGCCCGGTCGCTCCGGCCGAGAACCGGCTCCCGCTGGCCGTCGAAGCGGGCGAGCAGGATCCGCGGAAGGAGCACACCGCATGACCATTCCGCTATCCGTCCTGGATCTGGCCCCGATCAGCGCGGGCTCCACGCCGCAGCAGGCGGTGCGCAACAGCATCGACCTGGCTCGGCAGGCCGAACGCCTGGGCTACCACCGGTTCTGGGTCGCCGAGCATCACTTCGTGAAGGTGGCCGGCGCCGCGCCGACCACCCTCATCGGATTGATCGCCGCCGCAACCGAATCCATTCGCGTCGGGTCGGCGGCCGTGCAGCTCGGGCACCACACCTCGATCTCGGTGGTGGAGGCCTTCGGCACCATCGACGCCCTCTACCCGGGCCGCCTGGACCTGGGGCTGGGGCGCTCCGGTCACCGTGCGGACCAGGTGCGGTCGGCGGGTGTGCCGCCGGTGCCCGCGCCGGATCGCCCCACCGAGGTCCGCGACGGCGTGGTCATCCCGCCCCCGTTCTTCCCCGGCCAGCTGCTCGACTTCTCCAGGGTGCGAGCCGGTTTGGGCGCGCTGCACCTGCCGGGCGCGCAACCGCTGCGCTACACCGAACAGATCGCGGAGATTCTCGCGCTGCTCGACGGCACCTATGTCACGCCCGACGGCGTCGAGCTGCACGCCGTCCCCGGCGAGGGCGCCGACGTGCAGCCCTGGCTGTTCGGCAGCAGCGGCGGCGAAAGTGCCCAGCTGGCAGGGCGATTAGGGCTGCCGTTCGCGGCGAACTATCACGTCTCGCCGGGCACCGTCGTGGAGACCGTCGAGGCCTACCGCGCGGCCTTCCGCCCGTCCGCCCGCTTCCCACGCCCGTACCTGGTGGTGTCCGCCGATGTGGTGGTCGCCGCGGACGACGCCACCGCCCAGCACCTGGCCGCCACCTACGGCCACTGGGTCTACAGCATTCGCAGCGGTGCGGGCGCGGCGGAATACCTCGATCCCGACACCGCGCCGCCGCTGTCCGACCAGCAGCGCCGCCTGGTCGACGACCGGGTCACCACCCAGTTCGTCGGCTCCCCGGCCACCGTCGCCGAACGCCTGCGCGCCTTGCAACGGCTCACGGGGGCGGACGAAATCCTGGTCACCAGCGTGACTTTCGACCATCAGAACCGGGTGAACTCCCACCGCCTGCTGGCTCGCGAGTGGGGACTGTCCCCGCAGGTGCGCGCCGCCTGAGACCACCGCCGCCCGCCCGGAAGGGGACTCCGGGGCGGGCGGCGGGGAAACCCGCAGTGCGCGCAAGGGCCTCGCGTGCTTGCGGGACCGGGGGCCGGGCCGGACGTGGACCGTCCGGCCCGACCCCCTTCGGCCACAAGGAAATCCCCGCCGGGCGCACCGGCGGGGATTTCGTCGTATCGGGCTAGCGGGCCCGGGTGGCCCGGCGCATGGCCGACAGCGGATCGGCGTAGAACACGCTCACCGACGTCACCGCCGCCGCGAATTCCTGCACCCGTCCGCCGAATCGGCTGATCCGCAGATCCGCCGCGGGCAGCGTGGTCGACTCCGCGAAGGCCTTGGCGACCCGCTCCATGCCGGGCCGCCAGCCGGTGAACGCTTGACCGCCCAGCACCACCCGGTCCGGATTGAACATGTCGCGCACCAGAGCCGCGGTGCGGCCCAGGATTTCGGCCCGCTCGATGAGCAGGTCACGGGCGGCGGCATTGCCCGAGTCCGCGGCCCGGTACAGATCGGTGATCGCCGGGCGGCGCGGGGCCTCCGGCTTGGGCAGCACGCCCTTGCGCACCGCGCGCTCCAGCAGGGCGCGCTCACCGATGGCGGCCTCCAAGCAGCCGCGCCGGCCGCAGGTGCAATCCACCTCCGAGCCGGTCGGCAGATGCGCGATCGAGCCGGGGCCGTTGGCGGGCGTGTGCACCCGATCGTGCAATGTCACTGCCACACCGGCGGTTTCGCGGGCGTAGACGAACAGGCTGCTGCCCGGTCGCGCCTCCTCACCCGGCTCGCGCGGGGTGAGCAGCAGCTCCGCCGCCGCCATCGCCTCGACGTGCGCGGACACCGAGACCGGCAGATCCAGCACGCTGCTGAAGACCGCCGCCACCGGCGCGGCCTGCCAGCCCAGGCGGGGATGGTCCACCACGCCCGCGGCGGGATCCACCCGCCCGGCCAGCGCCACACCGGTCCACAGCGGCCGCCGCCGCGGCAACCGGTCCAGGAACGCCTTGGCGCTGCGGGCCACTATGGTCAGCGCCGCGTCCTGACCCGTTTGGGGCGTGGCGATTTCGAGTCCGCCCAGAATGCGGCCGGACAGGTCCGCGGCCACGATGCGGGTGACGGTGAAGCCGATGTGCACACCCAGCGTCACGTAGGTGTCGGTGTCGACCTCGAACGGCACCCGCGGGCGGCCCACCGCGCCGGACGCGGTCAGATCGGCGCGCTCGCGCAACAGTCCGGCCGAAAGCAGCGCGGACACTTGGCGATTCACGGTGGCGATGCTCAGACCCGTGGCCTGTGCGGCGATATCGCGGAAGATGGGTCCGCGGGTGGCGGCGCGCAGCACGGCGGCCGCCGGATTGTCGGTGATGCGCAGCTCCGGCGGCACCGCCGGGCGGGCCGGAGCCAGCCGTGCGGTCGCGGTGGAGACGGCGGTATGGGGACGTTCGAGCGTGGGGCTGGACACTTTTCGCAATCCTTGCTGCGGTCCCGCCTGCCGACAGGGGGACGAATGCCTACATGGAGGAATCAGCGGTGCAGCGAGGAACCCGGATCCGGGTGGGCGATGATGCTTGAACGATCCGGGTCAGAACTCGGCTGCGCGACGGCAGGGACAACACAGTTCCCGTTGCCGCGGCAGCCGAACGCCCAGCGCGATGGTCACGTAGGTGACCCGCGGCGCGGAGAGAGGGCGACTGGCAGACATAGGATCAAAGTATCATTCCGATCACGACGAATGGAAGGCGCGCGCGTCCGTCCCGGCAGCCCCGGGCCTGTCGGCCCGCCTCGGCTGCAAACCCTCCGAACAACCTCCCGTGCGGCCGAATCTTTTGTACCGGTTGATATTTCACGCCACCGACCCGGTCGTGCAGAGCCGACGGAAAATGTGGTGCACGCCACGTCGCCGTCCCGCATCTCGAGAAAGCGGGCCTGTCCCGACCCCACTCCGGACCCGGGTCCGGTGCACGCATTCCGCTCAGCGTGATTCCAAGTCCCCCAACCCGGGTCGCGGTGGCGCAATAGCTCGAATCACCGGCATTTCGGCAGGCCGCGCGCACGGCCCGGCGGCGTAGAAACGCATCGCCCGCGCGGCCCTCCGGTGAGTGCCCCGGTGCCCTCCCGTACCGCCTCTACAGTTCTGAAACCACAGGTCAAGGGCGTCGAGAGGAGTCGAGGTGTCGCCGGAACCGGTACCGCTGCGCGCACCCCTGCGCCGGGCCGATCGTGCCCGTCAGGTGGCGGATGTGCTGCGTCAGCAGATTCACGCGGGCTCGTTCGAGGGGGCGCTGTCCCCGGAACACGAGCTGGCCGCCGAATTCGCGGTGTCGCGGAACACGATTCGCGACGCCCTCACCCTGCTCAAGGACGAGGGCCTGATCGAACGCGCCCCGAAGATCGGCACCCATGTCGCCCAGCGCAAGTACGACCACGGACTCGACGCCCTGCTCGGTCTGAAGGAGACACTGCGCGGGCACGGCGAGGTTCGCAATGAGGTGCGTGCGGCTCGGCGGCTCCTGCCGCCGCCCGCGGTCGCCCGCAAGCTGCGGCTCGAACCCGGCGAACAGGCTGTGTATATCGAGCGTCTGCGATATCTCGGCGACCTGCCGCTGAGCCTGGACCTCACCTATCTGGCCCCCGACATCGGCGACGAGGTCGTCACCCGCGATCTCGAGAGCAATGACGTTTTCGCCCTCATCGAGCAGATCAGCGGCGGCCCACTCGGATCCGCCGATCTCGCGCTCGAGGCCATCACCGCCGACGCCCACTCGGCCATGACCCTGCAGATGCCGGAGGGCGGCGCGCTGCTGCTGCTCGAGCGGCTCACCAAACTCGAGGACGGCCGCCCGGTCGACCTGGAATACATCCGCATGCGCGGAGACCGGATCACCATGCGCGGCAGCCTGATCCGGCCACCGGAGCGCTCACCGGGTGCCGAAGCGGGCACCGACTGGAGGTTGATCTAGATGGCTGTGGTCGAGCACCGGGCCGACGTGCCCGTGACCATCGACGAATCGCTGTGCATCCAGGGCTGCACGCTGTGCGTGGAGATCTGCCCGCTGGACTCGCTGGCGATCAACCCGGACAACGGCAAGGCGTACATGCACGTCGACGAGTGCTGGTACTGCGGCCCCTGCGCGGCCCGCTGTCCCACCGGCGCCGTCACCGTCAACATGCCCTACCTGCTGCGTTGAGGAAAGCCCATGAAGTACCGCCCCGCTCTGGCCGCCCTGGCCGCCGCCCTCGCCCTGACCGCGTCCGGTTGCTCGCTCGCGAGCACCGGCGACGGTGACACCGTCAAGGTCGTCATCGGCTACCAGTCCAAGACGATCAATACCGTCACCGCCGGAACCCTGTTGAAGGCCAAGGGCTTTCTGGAACAGCGCCTGAACGCCCTGAGCGCCGCGGGCGGCAAGAAGTACGCGGTGGAATGGCAGGACTACGACACCGGCGCGCCCATCACCGCGCAGATGGTGGCGGAGAAGATCGACATCGGCTCGATGGGCGACTATCCGCTGCTCATCAATGGCTCCCGCACCCAGGCGAGCGAGCGATCGAAGACCGAGCTGGTCTCGATCACCGGGTACAACCCCAAGGGCGCGCTCAACATGGTGGTGGTCGCGCCCGACTCCAAGGCGCAATCCCTGAACGACCTGGCCGGTCAGAAGATCTCGGCCAGCGTGGGCTCCGCCGGGCACGGCACCCTGGTGCAGGCGCTGACCCGCGCGGGCATCGACCCCAAGTCCGGAGTCGAGGTGCTCAATCAACAGCCCCAGATCGGTTCCTCCGCACTGGAATCCGGGCAGGTGGCGGCGCTGTCGCAGTTCGTGGCCTGGCCCGGGCTGCTGGTCTTCCAGAACAAGGCCAGGCTGCTCTACGACGGCGCGGAACTGAACGTCCCGACCTTCCACGGCGTGGTCGCCCGCCGCGACTACGCCGCGCAGCATCCCGAGGTGCTCGATGCCTTCCTGCAGGCCCAGCTGGACGTCACCGATTTCATCCACCAGCGCCCCCTGGAAGCGGCGCAGGTGGTCGCCGACAACGCCGGGCTGGCCCCGGAGGTCGTGTACCTATACAACGGGCCGGGCGGCACCTCCTTCGACACCACGCTGAAGCCCTCGCTCATCGCCGCGTTCAAAGGTGATGTGCCGTACCTGAAGTCGATCGGCGACTTCGCCGACCTCGACATCGACAGGTTCGTCGACCCGGCCGCGCTGAAGCAGGCGTTCGCGGAGCGGGGCCTGAGCTACGACGCGGAGCTGGCGAGGACCACCAACCCGGCGCCCGTCGCCGGCACCGATCCGGTGGCCAACCGGGCTGCCGACAATCCGGCGCTGGCCGGCGAGATCTGGCTGACCGGCCAGGACGTCACCCAGCCCGCCGCCGACCCCACCAGTCTGCTCCGCGCGATCAAACAGGCGCGGGCACAGGGGAAGACGGTCCGCGCCGCCTACGTGCCGGATGCCGAACTCGGCACCCGCTGGTTCGCCGACAAGGCGCTGTGGGTCCGCGACGGGGACACCTACCTGCCCTTCACGACCGCGTCGGCCGTACAGCGCTACCTGGGCCGGCACCCGTCGGGTGTGACGGTGTCCTACGACCAGGCCGTCAGCGAGGTCCGGCCGTGAGCGCCCGGCGCAGGGGAGCCGGACGATGACCGTCACGACAGCAGTGGACGCTGCTCCTGCAACCCGGCCGGCGTCGCCCGCCGGTGTGGTGGCGGCGGCTCGCTCGCGCACCGGCCGGACGGTATGGCAGGGCCGCCTGGTGCGCGCGCTATCGGTGCTGGTCGCCATCGGCGTCTGGGAATGCCTGACCGCCAACCACATTCGGCTCTGGGTGCGATTCGATACGCTGCCGACCGTCACCCAGATCGTGCGGGCCTTCCACAACCAGCTCGGCACCGGCACCTACTACCTGGACCTCGGCCAATCGCTGATCCGGATTCTCTCCGGGTTCGGGCTGGCCGCGGTGGCGGGCGTGACGATCGGTGTGGCACTGGGCCGTTCCCGCTGGTTCGCCGACATCGTGGGGCCGCTCACCGAACTGGCCCGGCCGATTCCGGCCATCGCCATCGTGCCGGTGGCCATCCTGCTCTTCCCCGACGACGAGGCCGGGATCGTGTTCATCACCTTCCTGGCCGCCTTCTTCCCGATCATGGTCGCCACCCGGCACGCCGTGCGGGCGCTGCCGACCATCTGGGAGGAATCGGTGCGCACCCAGGGCGGCAGCCGCTGGGACGTGCTGTGGCGGGTGGTGCTGCCGGGCAGCCTGCCCGGCGTCTTCGGCGGGCTCTCCGTCGGCATCGGCGTGGCCTGGATCTGCGTGGTCTCGGCCGAGATGATCTCGGGCCGGCTGGGCGTCGGCTACCGCACCTGGCAGGCGTACACCATCGTCGACTACCCGGGCGTCTTCGTCGGCATCATCACCATCGGCGTGCTCGGCTACACCACCTCCGCCGCCGTGGAACTGCTCGGGCGGCGCGTCACGCACTGGCTGCCCCGAGGTGAGGAGTCCGTGAAATGAGCACCGCCGGAATCGATCTGACCCTGGACCGCGTCGGGCTGTCGTACACGGGCGCGCCGGTGATCAGCGACCTGTCGCTGACGGTGCGGCCGGGCGAGATCCTGATCCTGACCGGACCCTCCGGCTGCGGGAAGTCCACGGTGCTGCGCGCCCTGGCGGGCCTGCTGCGGCCGGACATCGGCCGGGTGCTGGCCGACGGGCTCGAGGTGACCGGCACCGATCGCGACCGCGCCGTCGTCTTCCAGGACAATGCCCTGCTGCCCTGGAAGTCCGTGCGCGCCAATATCGAACTGGCCCTGAAACTACGGGGCGAACCCCGGGCCGGACGACGCGCGCTGGCCGACCGCTGGATCGCCGAGATCGGGCTCACCGGCTTCGCCGACTTCCTGCCCAAATCGCTGTCCGGCGGCATGCGCCAGCGCGTACAGCTGGCCCGTGGACTGGCGGGCGCGCCCCGCGCGGTCATGATGGACGAGCCCTTCGGCGCGCTGGACGCCCAGACCCGGAACACCATGCAGCGCCTGCTGATCGACACCTGGCGCGAGCATCCCGCCACCCTCGTCTTCGTCACCCACGACGTGGACGAGGCCCTGCTGCTCGGCGACCGCATCGCGGTGCTCGGCCGCGCCGGCGAACCCCTGCGCGCGCTGCTGGAGGTCCCGCGCCCGCGCGAAACCGGGGTCGACCGCACTGCGCTACGCACCGACATCATTGCCGCCCTGGATCATTCGGGCGACCTCACGGAGGCAACCAAGTAATGGACATCCCCGATCTCGCCGACACCACCCGTCTCGACTGCGACGTGCTGGTGATCGGTGGCGGCACTGCCGGCACCATGGCCGCGCTCACCGCCGCCGAAGCCGGCGCGAACGTACTGCTGCTGGAGAAGGCGCACGTCCGCCACTCCGGCGCGCTGGCCATGGGCATGGACGGCGTCAACAATGCCGTCATCCCCGGCAAGGCCGAGCCCGAGGACTACGTCGCCGAGATCACCCGCGCCAATGACGGCATCGTCAACCAGCGCACCATCTATCAGACCGCCACCCGCGGCTTCGCCATGGTGCAGCGGCTGGAGCGCTACGGCGTGAAGTTCGAGAAGGACGCCTACGGCGAATACGCCGTGCGCCGGGTGCACCGGTCCGGGTCGTACGTGCTGCCCATGCCGGAGGGCAAGGACGTGAAGAAGGCGCTGTACCGCGTGCTGCGGCAGCGGAAGATGCGCGAGCGCATCGGCATCGAGAACCGGCTGATGCCCGTGCGGGTGCTCACCGAGAACGGGCGTGCCGTCGGCGCGGCCGCCTTGAACACGCGCACCGGTGAATTCGTCGCGGTCGGCGCGAAGGCCGTCATTCTGGCCACCGGCCCGTGCGGCCGCCTCGGACTGCCTGCCTCCGGGTACCTCTACGGCACCTACGAGAATCCGACCAATGCCGGTGACGGCTACGCCATGGCCTACCACGCGGGCGCGGAGCTCTCGGGCATCGAATGCTTCCAGATCAACCCGCTCATCAAGGATTACAACGGCCCGGCCTGCGCGTATGTGGCCAATCCGTTCGGCGGGTACCAGGTGAACGCACTCGGCGAGCGCTTCGTGGACTCCGACTACTGGTCCGGCCAGATGATGTCCGAGGTCAAGCGGGAGATCGAATCCGCCCGCGGCCCCATCTATCTCAAGGTCTCACACCTGCCGGAGGAGACCCTGGACGCCCTCGAAGGCATCCTGCACACCACCGAACGCCCCACCCGCGGCACCTTCCACGCCAATCGCGGCCACGACTACCGCACCCACGACATCGAGATGCACATCTCCGAAATCGGTTTGTGCAGTGGTCATTCCGCCTCCGGCGTCTGGGTCGACGAACACGCCCGCACCACCGTGCCCGGCCTCTACGCCGCCGGTGACCTGGCCTGCGTACCGCACAACTACATGATCGGCGCGTTCGTCTACGGCGACCTGGCCGGCGCGCACGCCGCATCCACCCTGAGCGAGGTCACCGCTCCCGGCGAGCTGCCCGCCGGCCAGCTAGCCGCCGCCCACGAACTCGTCTACCGCCCGCTGCGCAATCCCGACGGGCCGCCGCAGCAGCAGGTCGAATACAAGCTGCGGCGGTTCGTGAACGACTATGTGGCCCCGCCCAAGACGGCCACCAAACTCTCCCTCGCCATCGAGACCTTCGATCGCATGCTGGACGACCTCACCGCCATGGGCGCGCGCACCCCGCACGAGCTCATGCGCTGCGCCGAGGTCACCTTCATTCGCGACTGCGCCGACATGGCCGCCCGGTCCTCACTCACCCGCACCGAATCCCGCTGGGGCCTCTACCACGAGCGCGCCGACCTCCCGGAACGCGACGACGTCGAATGGCGGTACCACCTCAACCTGCGCAAGACCGCCGACGGCCGGATGGAATTCCTGAAGCGACCGGTCGCACCGTATTTCGTTCCGGTGCCCGGGCTGGACGATCTGCCCGGCACCGACGACACCGTCGTCCCGGTGGACCAGCCCGCCCTCATCGGCACCCCGCCCAACCTCGGGGCGCAGGTGCGCTCCCACGCACCCGCCTTTGGCGTCGTGACGAAAGACATTGTGGCACCCAGGATTGCGCTACTGCTGAGCCTGGACGCGCCCGGTATCCCGGAGTTGCTGCCGTTTCTCTCCGATGCGGATCCCCGGGTCCGCGCCACCGCCCTGGCGGTCCTCACCGAGCACACGCCGGACGGCTTCGCCGACCAACTGATCGCGGCGCTCGCGGACGAGGACGCGGAAGTGCGGTCGGCTGCCGTGTCCGGCCTGCGGGAACTCGCCGAAATCCTGCCCGCCGCAACCGGTCTCGTCCAGCACGCCGATTCCCCGGATCCGATCGTGCGCGCCGCGGTGGTGGACCTGCTGCGCGCCCTGCGGTCCGGCTCGGCGGAGCTCTTCGCCAAGGCCGCCGTCGACGCCGACCACCGCGTCCGCATCCAGGCCGTGCACGCCCTGGTCTCCCTGGACGACTGGACCGCCCTGACCGCCGCCGCCCACGACGACAATCGCGAGGTCAGGATTGCCGCCGCCCGCGGTCTGGCCACCATCGGACTCGGCGGCGCCGACACCGTCCGCGCCCTCACCGCGGACCGCGACCCACTGGTCCGCGCGGCCGCGTTCACCGCGCTGTCGCGACTGGGCGCCGACTCCGACGCCACGGCACTGACCGCCGCACTGGGTGATTCGGCATGGCAGATCCGGGAGGGGGCAGCGCGCGGCCTGGCCGCGGTCGGACCGGATCGAGCGGTCGAACCACTGAGCCGGGCCCTCGCCGATATCCATCCCGATATCCGCAAGGCCGCGGTGCTGACCCTCAGCACCTGGCCGGAATCCGCCGCCGCCCTGGCCGCCCTCGAATCCGCCCGCGCGGACAGCGATGCCGATGTGCGCGCCTACGCCCGACGTGCGCTGGCGGTACACGCCGGCGGCTAGGCCGTCATACGGGTCAGCGCTGGTCGGCGGTCCGGAACAACCCTTCGACGGCCGTGATGAAGTACGGGAAATGCGCGCCGAAACGCTGCAGCGCGCGATCGCCCTCGAAGCCGCCGAACCAGTACAGGCCGGGGCTCCCGTCCGCCGTCGGATCCAGCTCGCGGAAGGTGCGCACCCACTGGTCCCCGCGGTGCGCGGCCACCAGGAACGGCAGCGCCCGGGAGAACACCAGCTCCTGATCGGCGGCCGGAATGCGCTGCGGCGCAATCGCGTCCAGCCCGCGCTGCATGGCCTGGACCCGACCGGTGAGCTCCCGGCCCAGCGCCGTGCGGGCGGGCAGATAGCGCGGCAGCAGCAGCGCCGCCACCCCGCCGAGCGCGATGGCGGCCCCGACCAGGGCGTGCCGCTGCGGGCCGAAAGCCAGTGCCACGGTCGCGATGACCCCGAGCAGGATCAGCCCGGCCCCGAGCCAGAACTCGAAACCCCGGCGGGTCCGGTCGATGAACACCCCGGCGGCCACGGCATCCCCGATCAGTGCCGCCCGCACCGCGCTCGCATCCACCCGGCCCTTGCGCTCGGACAGCAGCACCGACTCGACGCCCTCCGGAATCAGCGCCGCGTACACCGCGCGCTCGTAGGCCGTCAGCTGCTCGTCGGGCGGATTCACCCGGGAGAAACGCCAATTCGAATCGCCGACAGCGCTCACCCACAGATAGTTGCGGACCGCCAGATCCACCACGGTCGACGCCATATCCGGTACGTCGGCGTGGCCGTCGAGCAGCAGCCCGGCCGTGCTCGGCAGCATCCCGTCGGGCGAGGTGAACTGGACGTGGTCGCCCGCGCGCACCAGCGGATCGAGCACCTCGGTGCCCGCCGGCGCCGACCGGCGCGACCACACCACATACCCGGCCGCCGCCGCCAGCGCCGCCAGCAGCACGCCGAACGCGGCGAACACCGGACCGGTCAGCGAGAAGGCGCCGGGCGCATTGTCGTCGCGCACATCGGCGTTCGCCTTGACCGTGCTCGGCGGCAGCTGCAAGGTCACATCCAGGATGTCGCCCTTGTGCAGATCCGTCTTCTCCAGATGCGCGAACCCGTCCGGTTCCACGCGAATATCCGCGCAGTCCTGCGGATTTCCGGGCGGGCCCACCGTGCACTTGGTGATGCCCATGCGGAAGCTCGGGCTCGACACCGTCGCATTGATCGACGCCACATCGGTATTCAGCACGCCGGTCCACTGGAACACCTGCGCGCCCGAAGCGTCACTGACGGTGTTGTGCACGGTGTACTTGAAGGTGGCCGAACCCGGCCGGGCCTCGATGGTGAACCGGTCGTCGGCGACCTTGGCATCGCCGTCCCCGTCGGCGGACACGTCGGTCACCTGGAAATCGCGCTGCACGCCCGCGCCCACCTGCACCCGCAGCGGCAGCACCTGCCGAAACTCGCCGCCCTCGGGCACTTTCACGGTTTCGGTGACCCGCAGCAGACCGTCGTCGCCCAGATTCACCTCGGCGGTGATATCCACACCGGCCGGCTGCGCCACCGCGGCCGGCGCCGCCACACCCGCCACCGCGAGCAGCAGCGCGACCAGGGCGGCCCCCCGAAAAATCTGCATGACTGGCTACTCTAGCCAGCTTGCTATCCTTCCTCAGCGGCAAGTCGCAGGTCTATGGAGCCGGCAGGTTATCTCTGAGGAACGAGGGGGTGCGGGGGAGATGACTCGCCCACCGTCCGAGCACGGACCGACACCCCCGGGCCGGCGTCCCGTGCCACCGCGCGGAACCCCGCCGCCGGGCGGGTCGCAGCAGCCGCCCGGATACCAACGGCCGCCGGGATATTCGCCGCCGCCGGGCCGGCCCACTCCGCCGCCGCCCGGGTATCCATCCCCGCGCCCGGCATATCCGCCCCCGCCCGCTGCGGGTGCGCCCCGGCCGGGATATCCACCGCACCAAGGCTTTCCGCCGCCCGGCTACGGCCAGCCGCCCGGCTACCCGGCCCGGCCCGCCTACCGCGCGCCCATGCCGCCGCCCACCGCCGCCCCGCCGACCGGCGCGATCCCGATGACCCGGCCCGCGCCGCCGCGCCGCGGCCGGGTCGGTGTGCTGGTGGTAATCCTGGTCCTGCTGGTGACCGGTGTGCTACTGCGCACCGCCATCACCACCGGCCTGAATTCCATCAATGCCGGCTCGACCGTCAAGACCAGCTACTCGGGGGATGCCGGCGAGAATCACGGCGTCGCGGCCACGGCCGACAACCCGCTGCTCACCAATGCCGATTACACGCTGCTGCCGGCCAAGTGCGCCTACACGCCGTGGGGCACCCAGGTCGAGGTGGCGCGCAAGTTCTTCGAAACCGCGGCGGACTGCCTGCACTCCACGTGGAAACCGTTGTTCGACAAGATCAATCTGCCGTTCGAGGCGCCCAAGCTGAACGTGTCCGCCGACACCACCGGAATCACCACCCTGTGCACCGGGAACAGCACCAATTTCGCGGCCTTCTACTGCTCGGCGGACATGACCATCTACATGCCGATCAGCCAGCTGCAAACCGATCTCTTCGGCAACAACTGGGTCGTCTACCTGTCCGTCTTCGCCCATGAATACGGCCACCACGTCCAGGCCCAGTCCGGCATTCTCGGCAAGGTGCACCAGCAGCGCCGTGACGCCGGTTCCCGCAGCGACACCGGCCTGGAACTGTCCCGCCGCACCGAATTGCAGGCCCAGTGCTTCGACGGCATGTACCTGTCGTCCTCCAGCAATGGCGGCTCGCTGACCAGCGCCCAGATCGGCGTGGCCCGCAATGACGCCTACCACCGCGGCGACGGACCCGGCGACATGCGCGACCACGGCACCGCCCAGAACATGGGCGGCTGGTTCGAGACCGGGTACGACAAGGACCGCACCCTCCAGTGCAATACCTTCAGCGTCCCCGCGAGCAAGGTGAACTGAACCGGACCGCAGAGCATTCGAGCCCCGCTGCGCGACGCAGTGGGGCTCGAAATGTCTGATGGCTCAGTGCCCGATATTTCGCACAGCTCAGTGCCCGAAATATCGCACAGCTCAGTGCCCGTGCGGCTTACCGATCCGGCTCGGCGCGTGCCCGTGCACGCCCTCGGCGTAGGCGGTCTCCGCGTGCAGCGCGAAGTCGATGCCGCCGATCTCGTCCTCCTTGGTGATCCGGAAGCCGATCAGCTTGTCCAGCACCTTGCCCAGCAGGAAGGTCACCCCGAAGGCGAAGGCCGCCACGGTCAGCACGCCCACGGCCTGCTTACCCAGCTGACCCGGTCCGCCGCCGTAGAACAGGCCCTTCGGCCCACCGGTCATGACCGCCGAGGCCAGGAAGCCGATGAGCAGCGTGCCCACGATGCCGCCCACGAAGTGCACGCCCACCACGTCCAGCGAATCGTCGTAGTTGCCCTTGAACTTCCAGCTCACCGCGAACGAACACACCACGCCCGCAACCAGACCCACGATCACCGCGCCGATGGTGTTCACCTCGCCGCAGGACGGCGTGATCGCGACCAGACCGGCCACCGCGCCCGAGGCCGCGCCGAAGGTGGTCGGCTTGCCGTCGCGCCGCGCCTCGACCACCAGCCAGCCCAGCATGCCCAGACAGCCCGCCACCAGCGTGTTCAGGAACACCGCGGCGGCAATGCCATTGGCCGTCAGGGCCGAACCCGCATTGAAGCCGAACCAGCCGAACCACAGCAGGCCCGCGCCCAGCAGGACGAACGGCAGATTGTGCGGCCGCATGGCATCGGTCTTGAAGCCCACCCGCGGTCCCAGCACCAGTGCCATGGCCAATGCCGAAGCGCCCGAGGCGATCTCGACCACCAGACCGCCCGCGTAATCGAGCGCGCCCAGCTTGGCCAGCCAGCCGTCCGGCGTCCACACCCAGTGCGCGATCGGCGCGTACACGATCAGCGCCCAGGCCGGCACGAAGATCATCCAGGCCGAGAACTTGGCGCGGTCGGCGATCGCGCCGCTGATCAGCGCCACGGTCAGGATCGCGAAGGTCAGCTGGAAGGTGACGAACAACAGCTCCGGCACCGCCGCCCCGCTCTTGTTGTCCACCACGTGCAGCGTGTTCGGATCGATTCCGGCCAGCCCGAAATGCCCGAGATCGCCGATGATCCCGCCGCCCGCGTCATCCCCGAAGGCCAGGCTGTACCCGAACAGCAGCCACGCCACCGCGACCAGCGGAATCGAGATGAAGCTCATCATCAGCATGTTGAGCACACCGCTGGACCGCACCATGCCGCCGTAGAAGATCGCCAGTCCGGGTGTCATCAGCAGCACCAGCGCCGTGGCGGCCAGCAGCCAGGCCGTCGCCGCCGGGTCGAGATGAGGTGTCATGCGGTAACTCCTTCCACGCGGTGATCGCGTTGCGTGGAAGTTACCGAATCCTCACGTTAAGGCGCTGTTACAAAAATGAGGCTTCGGATACCTGCCGTTAACAGCCCTAGCTGCGACGATCCTTGACCTTTTTGGTCAGCGCGCGCAATCCGCGCGGGCCGGGGACCGGATTGCCGTCGTCGAGCGCCATCCATTCGGCGGTCACGAGCCACTGCTGCTGGGCCCGGGCGTCGGCTGTGTCGTTGAACACGCGCCGCCCCCGATCGTCGCGCAATTCGTAGGCCAGCACCGACCAGCGCGGCGGGCGGCCCTGCTCGGCCACCTGGTCCCGCAGATACGCCGCCACCAGCGTGCCGATGGTGTTCACCGGCCGCAGCGACACCCGGTTGCCGTACCGGGCGGCATGGTAGCGCCTTCCGGCACACAGGGATCGGGGCGAGGCGTTGTAGGCGATCCAGCCCGCGCGCTGGGCGCGCTCGATCAGCCACAGATGCTTGATGGCGGTCGGCGGGATATCGCCCACCCGCTCGCGGATCAGGGCGATCGCCGGTTCGGAGAGCAGAATGTCGCGCCGGGTCGGACCCGTGCCGTGCGCGATCCAATAGTTGTCGGTGAGTTTCGCCAGCACCCGTCCGAAATCGTCGATGCTGCGCTGCGCTCGCCGGCCCAGCCGCTCGATGCGGTCGGCCTCGGCCCGCATGTCGTTCTGCACGATGAGGGTGTGGATCGCCGCCAGGGTCGGCACCTGGCCGCGCTGCAGCAGTTCCAGAATCGCGCCCGCGGTAGTCGGATCTGCGGCGGCGGACACGGGTAGGGAGTCGCGCCGGATGTCGTAATCGTGCGGGCTGATGGCCCGGCTGAGCAGTCCGACCGCGGCGGAATCGCCGGCGAATTCGGTACTGGAGAGCCAGGCTGCGGCAATCTCGTCACACGACTGCACGAGGCATGTCCTCCGGGGGATTTGGTTGTGCTCCGGCCGGGATGAGGGACCGGCCGGGGCGACCAACCTGATGAAGGTTTGGCTACCGAAGTTGCCGTCGTCCACGGTAGCCAAGCGATTGCGATCTTGCCGCATCGATTGACTGGATCGTTATGTCGGATCTCTGGAGTGGAAACAGAACGTAAGTCTGTATCTGGTGACATAGCAGGTCCGGGGTCTTGGACAAATGGCCGCTATGGACACGCTGAGAATTTGCTGTGGGAATTGTCGAGATATCCGTTCGGGACGGTCGGTTCTGATCGGGCCTCAGGAATGAGTGTGATCTACGCCATAGTTTGAGCGGACGGCCGGACACAAGTGGCGTACCGGACGACCGGCTCGGCGGCGCGGCACCGCCTGTCGGTGCGCCCCGGTAACCTCTCCCCGTGGCTCTGTACCGGAAGTACCGACCGGCAACGTTCGCTGAAGTGGTGGGTCAGGAGCACGTCACCGATCCCCTGAGTATCGCGCTCGACACCGGGCGGATCAGTCATGCCTATCTCTTCTCGGGGCCGCGCGGTTGTGGCAAGACCTCCTCCGCGCGCATCCTCGCGCGCTCGCTGAACTGCGTACAGGGCCCGACCTCCAAGCCGTGCGGCGTCTGCTCCTCCTGCGTGGCGCTCGGCCCGGGCGGATCCGGCAATCTCGACGTCATCGAGCTCGACGCCGCCAGCCACGGCGGTGTGGACGACACCCGCGAACTGCGCGACCGCGCCTTCTACGCCCCGGCCGAATCCCGGTACCGCGTCTTCATCGTCGACGAGGCGCACATGGTCACCACCGCGGGCTTCAACGCGCTGCTCAAGATCGTGGAGGAGCCGCCCGCCCACCTGATCTTCGTCTTCGCCACCACCGAGCCGGACAAGGTGCTGCCCACCATCCGCTCGCGCACCCACCACTACCCCTTCCGGCTGCTCCCGCCCGCCACCATGCGCGGACTGCTCGGCAAGATCTGTGACCAGGAGGGGGTGCAGGTCGAAGAGTCGGTGTACCCCTTGGTGATTCGCGCCGGCGGCGGCTCCCCGCGCGACAGCCTCAGCGTGCTGGACCAGCTGCTGGCGGGCGCGGGCCCCGACGGCGTCACCTATCCGCGTGCGGTCTCACTGCTCGGCGTCACCGATGTCGCCCTGATCGACGACGCCATCGAGGCACTTGCCGTCTCCGACGGCGCGGCCCTGTTCGGCACCATCGACCGCGTGGTGGAGGCGGGCCACGACCCCCGCCGCTTCGCCACCGACCTGCTCGAGCGGCTGCGCGACCTGATCCTGCTCCGCGCCGTCCCCGACGCCACCGACCGCAACCTGGTCACCGGCCCCGGCGACGTCATCGACCGCATGCGCTCCCAGGCCGAGCGCCTCGGCGCCGCCACCCTGGCCCGGCACGCCGAACTCCTGCACGAGGGCCTCGGCGACATGCGTGGCGCCACCAACCCCCGCCTGCTGCTCGAAGTCATCAGCGCCCGCATGCTTCTTCCGGCGGCCTCGGATGCCGAAACCGCCACCCTCCAGCGCCTCGAGCTGCTGGAGCGCCGAATGGCAAGCGGCGCAATCCCCGCCGCCCCGCAGCAGGCGCAGGCCGCCCCGGCTGCCCAGGCCGCGGCCTCGTCCGCCGCTCCCGGCGTGCCCCCGGCCGACGGCGACAACCGCCGGCGCGGAGCCGCAGCCCTGGCCGCGCTGCGCGCCGAAAAGTCCGGCACACCGGCAGCTTCCGCCGCCGAGACGGCGTCCGCGCCGGCGCAGGCCGCCGATCCCGCACCGCAGACCGTCACCGGTGGCACCGCGGTCCGGCCGCCTGAGCTGAGCCCGGTGGGCAGCGCTGCGCCGCAGGTTGCGGCCACGCCGGTAGCGGAAAGCCCTGCGCCGCAGCCGGTTCCGGTCGCTGCTGACCCCATGCCCGCACCGGTGGCGGTCGAATCCGTTGCGCCGGTTGCCGATCCGATCGCGGCCGCGCCGGTCGCGGAGCCGGTGGCCGAGGCCGAGCCGGTCGTGACTCCCGCGCCGGAGCCGGTTCCCGAGCCCGAGCCGGTCGCGGCACCGGCCGAGGTCGCTGCTCCGGCGGCCGCCGCGCCCGTGGGTGACGCCGTGCTGCAGGAGGTCGAGGCGGCATGGGCGGATATCCGGGCCAAGGTGCGGGACTTCGGTGCCGCGGTGCAGGCCCTGCTGACCGGCGCCAGTGTGGCGCGGGTCGAAGGGGAGACGATCGTTTTCGCGCATCTGCACGCGCCGCTGGCGCAGCGGTTGTCGCAGCCGCAGAACCTGGACGCGGTGCGGTCGGCGGTCCGGGCCGTGCTGGGTCGCGACCATGATGTGCGGTGGGAGGTCGGGGGACCGGCCGCCGGTGGCGGATCGGCGGCCAAGGTGGCGGGGCGGGCCCCGGCGGGCGGGCAGCCCGCGCCCAAGAAGGCCGCGCCGAAGTTCTCGCGCCCGAGTCAGGCCAAGGCGGCCGCGGCCGCACCGGTCGCCGAACCCGCGGCGGCCGCTGGGTGGGGGAGCACTGCGGCACCCGCGGCGCCCGCCGCTCCGGCGCCGGCGGATCCGGGTCCGGCGGGCGGGGATCCGTTCGATGCGAGCAGTGCCCGGTTCGCGCCGCCGGAGGACGATATTCCGCTGCCTGACGGGCCGGATCTTCCGGACGATCCGGGGCCGGGGGACTACTCGCCGGTAGGTTATGACGGCGTCCCACCTGCTACTACGCCGGAGGAGGAGCGGGAGATGCTGGAGGAGTCGGCGAAGCCGGTGCCTCCGGAGGAGCGCCGCGACCCGGATGAGGTGGCGCTAGCGCTGCTGCGGTCGGAGTTGGGGGCCACATCTCTCGAGGGTTGACAGTTCCCCTGCGGGGCAACTTAAGTTAACCGGAGTTCGCATAGTTCGGTATTATGATCGGGTGGCCGTGAGTATCGGTTTCGCGAGGTTCTAAGGTATGCCCGGGCGTACGGGCTTCCGGAGCGTCAACGAGCCTGCTCGGGACGCTGTTTGTACAGCGTCTAGGCGATCGGTCGTGGGGCCGGTCGGCGAGGTTATAGCCATGGCACTGCCCGCACAACGCGGTGACGGCGCACCCAAGAGAGGAAAACTCCGATATGACCACAGAGGCCTACATTTACGAGGCCATCCGCACCCCGCGCGGCAAGAACCGGAAGGGCTCGCTGCACTCGGTCAAGCCGATCGACCTGACCACCGGTCTGGTCGAGGAGCTGCGGAACCGGTTCCCGAATCTGGACGAGGACCGCATCTCGGACATCATCCTGGGCGTCGTCTCCCCGGTCGGTGATCAGGGCGCCGACATCGCCCGCACCACCGTGCTCACCGCGAACCTGCCCGACACCGTCGGCGGCGTGCAGATCAACCGCTTCTGCGCCTCCGGCCTCGAGGCCGTCAACATGGCCGCCCAGAAGGTCCGCTCGGGCTTCGATGACCTGGTGCTGGCCGGTGGCGTGGAGTCCATGTCCCGCGTGCCGATGGGCTCCGACGGCGGCGCCATGTTCATGGACCCGTGGACCAGCTACAACGCTTACATTGTGCCGCAGGGTATTTCGGCCGACCTGATCGCCACCATCGAGGGCTTCTCCCGCGACGACGTGGACGCCTACGCGGTCCGCTCGCAGAACCTGGCCGAGCAGGCCTGGAAGAACGGCTACTTCTCGCGCTCCGTCGTCCCGGTCAAGGACATCAACGGCCTGACCGTCCTGGACAACGACGAGCACATGCGTCCCGGCACCACCGCCGCCGACCTGGGCAAGCTGAACCCGGCCTTCGCCGGCATCGGTGACATGGGCGGCTTCGACGCCGTCGCCATGCAGCGCTACACCTACGTCGAGAAGATCGACCACGTCCACACCGGTGGTAACTCCTCCGGCATCGTCGACGGCGCCGCGCTGGTGCTGGTCGGCTCCGAGGAGGCCGGCGCCGCTTCGGGTCTGACCCCGCGCGCCCGCATCGTCGCCACCGCCACCTCCGGCGCCGACGCCACCATCATGCTGACCGGTCCGACCCCGGCCGCGCACAAGGCGCTGGCCAAGGCGGGCCTGACGGTCGATGACATCGACCTGTTCGAGATCAACGAGGCCTTCGCCTCCGTCGTCCTGAAGTTCCAGAAGGACCTGAACATCCCGGACGAGAAGCTGAACGTCAACGGTGGCGCGATCGCCATGGGCCACCCGCTGGGCGCCACCGGCGCCATGATCACCGGCACCATGGTCGACGAGCTGCACCGCCGCAACGCGCGCTACGCGCTGGTCACCCTCTGCATCGGCGGCGGCATGGGTGTCGCCACCATCATCGAGCGCGTCTGACGCCCACCGACTTTCATCTTCAGGAGAATCGAAAACAATGACCGAGAACATGATCGGCTGGGAAAAGGACGCCGACGGCATCGTCGTGCTGACCATGGACGACCCGAACCAGGGCGCCAACACCATGAACCAGCTCTACAAGGACTCCATGCGGGCCACGGTGGACCGCCTGGTCGCCGAGAAGGACGACATCACCGGTGTCGTCATCACCTCCGCGAAGAAGACCTTCTTCGCCGGCGGTGACCTCAAGAACATGATGCAGACCACCCCGGCGGACGCCGCGGCCATCATGGAGGAACTGACCTTCATCAAGGACGACCTGCGTCGTCTGGAAACCCTTGGCAAGCCGGTGGTTTCGGCCATCAACGGCGCTGCCCTGGGTGGCGGCCTGGAAATCACCCTGGCCACCCACCACCGCATCGCGGCCGACATCAAGGCCGTGCAGCTGGGCCTGCCCGAGGTCTCCCTGGGCCTGCTCCCGGCCGGTGGCGGCGTCACCCGCATCACCCGCATGCTCGGCATCGCGAACGGCCTGATGGGCGTGCTGCTGCAGGGCCAGAAGTTCAACGCGCAGAAGGCCAAGGCCACCGGCCTCATTCACGAGACCGTCGCCTCCGTCGAGGAACTGGTCCCGGCCGCCAAGGCGTGGATCAAGGCCAACCCCGAGGCGGGCGTGCAGCCGTGGGACGTCAAGGGCTACAAGATCCCGGGCGGCACCCCCTCCACCCCGTCGCTGGCCGCCAACCTGCCGGCCTTCCCGGCCAACCTGCGCAAGCAGCTCAAGGGCCAGAACATGCCCGCCCCCAAGGCGATCATGTCCGCCGCCATCGAGGGCGCGCAGGTCGACTTCGACTCCGCCTCGCTGATCGAGTCGCGCTACTTCGTGTCCCTGCTGACCGGTCCGGTCGCCAAGAACATGATCCAGGCGTTCTTCTTCGACCTGCAGCACATCAACAACGGCGGTTCGCGTCCGAAGGACGTGCCGAAGCGTGAGATCAAGAAGGTCGGCGTGATCGGCGCGGGCATGATGGGCGCGGGCATCGCGTACGTCACCGCCAAGGCCGGCATCGACGTCGTCCTGAAGGACGTCACCATCGAGGCCGCCAACAAGGGCAAGGACTACTCGGTCAAGCTCGAGGAGAAGGCGCTCTCGCGTGGCAAGACCACCGAGGAGAAGTCGAAGACCCTGCTCGACCGCATCAAGCCGACCGCCGACGCGGCCGACTTCGCGGGCGTGGACTTCGTCATCGAGGCCGTGTTCGAGAACCCGGAGCTCAAGGCGAAGGTCTTCGGCGAGATCGAGGACATCGTGGACGCCGACGCGCTGCTCGGCTCCAACACCTCGACCCTGCCGATCACCCTGCTGGCCAATGGCGTGAAGCGGGCCGAGGACTTCATCGGCATCCACTTCTTCTCGCCGGTCGACAAGATGCCGCTGGTCGAGATCATCAAGGGCGAGAAGACCTCCGACGAGGCGCTGGCCCGGGTGTACGACTACACCCTCGCCATCCGCAAGACCCCGATCGTGGTGAACGACTCGCGCGGCTTCTACACCTCGCGCGTGATCGGCAAGTTCATCAACGAGGCCATCATGATGCTCGGTGAGGGCGTCGACCCGCAGACCATCGAGCAGGCCGGTCTGCAGGCGGGCTACCCGGCGGCGCCGCTGAAGCTGTCGGACGAGCTGAACTTCACCACCATGCAGAAGATCTACAAGGAGACCGCCGAGGCGATCATCGCCGCCGGCGGCGAGATCGACGCCGCCTCGGGCGCGACCGCGCAGATCCTCGACAAGCTGGTGGGCGAGTTCGACCGCAAGGGCAAGGCCGGCGGCGCGGGCTTCTACGACTACGTCGACGGCAAGGCCACCGGTCTGTGGTCGGAGCTGCGCTCCACCTTCAAGACCTCGACCGAGCTCCCCGAGGGTGTCACCCTGCAGGACCTCGAGGACCGCATGCTGTTCGCCGAGGCCATCGAGACCCAGAAGTGCTTCGACGAGAACGTGCTGACCTCGACCGCCGACGCCAACATCGGCTCGATCTTCGGCATCGGCTTCCCGGCCTGGACCGGTGGCACCCACCAGTTCATCGTGGGCTACCCGGGTGGACAGCAGGCCTTCGTGGCCCGCGCCGACGAGCTGGCCGCCAAGTTCGGCAGCCGCTTCGAGGTTCCGGCTTCGCTGCGCAAGTAACAACGGCGCTCCAGCGCTGAAACACCCGGCCCGGGTCGCGAATACGCGGCCCGGGCCGGGTGTTTTACAGGTGTGTGAAGAGGACCGGACGGGACGCCCGGAGCTGAGTGAAAGGTCCACACGCCCGTGCGGTCCGCGCTACGTTGGAAGATGCGCGGGAGAACACCGGAGGCAGGTCCAGATGAATCCACAGGCGCGCCCGGGCGGCTCGCGGAGTGAGCAGGCCCCTCCCGAAGACTCCACGCAGTCCTACCTTCCCATGACCCTCGACGACGAGCTCGAGGCCATGGGCCTGTTCGACGCGGAGGAGATCGGCCGGGGCGGTTTCGGGGTGGTGTACCGCTGTGCCCAGCGCGCCCTGGACCGGGTGGTGGCGGTCAAGGTGCTCTCCACCGAGATCGACGACGAGAGCCGGGAGCGGTTCCTGCGTGAGGAACACGCCATGGGCCGGCTGTCGGGGCATCCGAACATCGTCGACATCCTGCAGGTGGACGTCACGCCCCGCGGGCGGCCCTTCATCGTGATGCCCTATGCCACCCGTGGTTCCCTGGAACAGGTGGTGCGGGACAGCGGGCCGCTGTCCTGGACGGATTCGGTGCGGGTCGGGGTGAAGCTGGCGGGGGCCATCGAGACCGCGCACCGGGCCGAAGTGCTGCACCGGGACGTGAAACCGGCGAATGTGCTGCTGAGCCGCTACGGGGAACCGCAGCTCACCGACTTCGGAATCGCCCGTATCCCAGGGGGTTTCCGCACCTCGACGAGTCTGATCACCGGTTCGCCCGCGTTCACCGCGCCCGAGGTGCTCAAGGGTGACGAGCCGACCGTGCGCTCGGATGTGTACGGGCTGGGATCCACCCTCTTCGCGCTGCTGACCGGTCACGCCGCCTTCGAACGGCAGGCCGGGGAGAAGATCGTGGCGCAGTTCCTGCGCATCACCAGCCAGCCGGTGCCGGATCTGCGGGAGCTCGAGATTCCGCCCGATGTGGCGGCGGCCATCGAGGCGGCCATGTCGCCGGATCCGCGTGATCGGCCCGGCAGCGCCGTGGAATTCGGGGAGCTGCTGCGGACCGTGCAGGGCGAGCACGGGCAGGTCCCGGACGAGATGGCGCTGCTCGAGGGTGAACAGCCCGGGGTGGACGGCACGGATTCCGCTGCCACCCGGACATATTCGCGCCGGCGCACGCACACCGTGGTCACCGCCCCGCGTACCCGCTCGCTGACGCTGCGGCCGCAGGGCAATCCCAGCGCCGTGTTCGCGGCCTCCGGCACCACCGAGTTCGGGGCCGTCGGCAATACGCTGCCGCCCACGGCCGCAACGAAATTCCTGCCCCCGACCCCGGCCCGCGAGCCGGTACCACGCCCCCGGCTGCTGGAACCGCTGCGCGCGGGCGGTCGCCGCCGGCTGGCAGTGATCCACGCCCCGGCCGGATTCGGCAAGCGCACCCTCGCCGCGCAGTGGTGCGCCGAACTCACCGATCGCGGGGTGGCGGTGGCCTGGATCGGCATCGACCGCGACGACGACAACGAGGTATGGCTGCTGGCCCACATCATCGCCGCCATCCGCAAGGTGCGGCCGGAGATCGGCGCGGGGCTCGAGCAGCTGCTGGAGGAGCGGCCCGCCGAGGCGGTGCCGTACGCGGTGTCGGCGCTGATCGACGAGGTGCACGCGAGCGGGAGCCCGGTGGTCGTGGTGGTGGACGACTGGCATCGGATCACCGACGCGGGGGCGCAGCGAGTGATGGAGTCGTTGCTCGACAACTGTTCGCACGACCTGCGTTTCGTCATCACCAGCCGGGAGCGGGCCGGGCTGCCGCTGAGCCGCCTGCAGGTGGCCGACGAACTGGTGGAGATCGGATCCGGTCAGCTGCGGCTGACCGAGGCGGAGACCCGGCAGATCCTGGTCGAGCGCATGGGGCTGGAACTGAGCGAGCGGCAGGTGGAGCAGATCCACACCGCCACCGACGGCTGGCCCGCCGCGATCCAGCTGGCGGGGCTCTCGCTGCGGTCGGCCGATCACGACGTGGACCGGTTGATCACCGGACTCTCCGGCGACAACAAGGCGATTCGCGAGTACCTCGCCGAGAACGTGCTCGACACCATCGAGCCGCGCATGCTCGAATTCCTCAGTGCCATAGCGGTTCCCGAACGCGTGAACGCCTCGCTGGCCGAGGCGCTGTCCGGCGCGAAGGACGCTGCCGATCTGCTGGATCAGGCCGAGCGGCGGGAACTGTTCGTGCACCGGCTCGCCGACGATCCGAGCTGGTACCAGATGCAGCCGATGGTGGCCGAGCACCTGCGTGCCCGCCTGGACCGGGCCCAGCCCGGGCAGCTGAAGAAGCTGCACGGCAAGGCTTCCCGCTGGTTCGCCGAGCACAATCTGATCAAGCAGTCGGTCGATCACGCGCTGGCCGCCACCGATCTGAAGTACGCGCTGGACCTGGTCGAGAAGGGCGGCATGGACCTGATCGACAGCTCCCGGCTGGCGACCCTGTTCGGCACGGTGTCGAAACTGCCGGTGCAGCAGGTGACTTCGCGTAGCAAGCTGCTGATGGCGCTGGCCCGGGCCAATGTGAACCTGCAGCAGTCCGGTGCGGCCCGGACCGCGCTGGGGCGGTTGTCGAACATGCTGGCGCGCAGTGGCACCGACGACGCCGAGGCGGTGAACCAGCGCTGTCAGGCGGCGGTGCTGGCCGCGGCCGATCAGGTGGCCCGCGACCGCACCGAGGGTGTGCTCGACAAGATCACCGAATGCCTGAAGCTGGCCGACGACCTCCCGGCGTGGACGGTGTCGACGGCCGCGAATCTGGCCTCCTTCGTGCGCCTGTGCGACTTCGACTTCGAGGGCGCCCGGGACATGCAGGAGTGGGCCGCGCCCTATCACGTGCGGTCGGCCGATCCGCTGGGTGAGGTGTTCGGCCGCTGCGCGCAGGGCGACGCCGCCTACGAGCAGCTCGATATCGACACCGCCACCCGGTGTTTCGAGCAGGCGTGGCAGATCGCCCGCGACCGCGCGGGGTCCCGCTCGAACTCGGCGCGGGTGGCGGCCGCGCTGCTGGGCGAGGTGGCCTACCGGCGCGGTGACCTCGACAGCGCCGAGCGGCTGCTGGATCAGAGCCACGAACTGACCGCCCGGGTCGGCCCGGTGGACTTCCTGGTCACCATCTTCGTGAGCGGAGCCCGGGTGAAGGCGGTCCGCGGTGACCTGCAGACCGCCGCGGCGCGCCTGGACGAGGGCGCGCGCATCGCGGCCGACCGCCGGCTCACCCGCCTGGCCGCCCAGGTCCGGGCCGAGCGCCTGCGGCTGGGCCTGCCCGCCGATGCACTGACCGCGGGCCTGGTCACCGATCCGATGGCCCGCGCGCTGCGGCACGCCACCGGCGCGGCGGCGCTGGCCGCCGAGGCGGAGGAGATCGCCACCATCCGTGCCCTGCTGGCCCGGCACTACCGCGGCGAGGACCGCGCCACCGACGACCTGGCCCCGCTCGGCGCCGACGACACCGCGGTCAAGCGCGCCCGCGCCCTGTATTCGCGCATCCGCGAACAGCACCGGCCGCGCGCCGAACTCGACGCGGCGCTGCTGCTGGCCGAATGCCTGTCGGTCTCCGGCTGGCTCGGGGAGTCCATCGCGGTGCTCACCCCGGTGGTGGTCCGCTGCGCCGGGCTGGGCTGGTCCCGGCCGCTGCTCGATGCCGGGCCGGGCGTGGTGAACATCCTGCGCACCATGCGCCACGAGATGCCGCTGGACGCCGATACCGAGGCGCCGGAGCTGCCCCGCCGATTTCTCGACTCGCTGCTCTGAACAGCGGATTCGGCGGTACGACCGGCGAATTCGGGCGAGCTCGCCCAGTGTCCAGCCTTCATGCAGCCTATTCACAGGGTTTCTCGAGGAATGGTGTCGAGAATCGCCGACGTGCCTGTGACGACGATGCTGCAGTCCCCGCCCGCCGTGCCTCCGGCACCGCAGTTGCCCGCACAGACCCGGACCGGGTTCGGGGGCGGCTTCCACCACGGTGTTTCACTGCTGCACGGCTGGCTGCCCCAGGTGATCACCTTCGTCGCAATCTTCCTGCTGGTGGTGGCGTTCGCGCGATTCACCCGCCGGTGGTGGCTGCTGTGGGTGCCGGTCTGCGTGGTGTTCGCGCTCGGGGTGGTGTGGGCCTCCTGGATGTACACCAACGACGAGGGGCTGGCGTCGGATCCGGCGCCGGTGCTGCTGTGGGTCGCGATCGGCCTGGCGGGGGCGGCGCTCGCCGCCGCCGTGGTCGGCATCCGAACCGGTGGCTGGTGGCAGCGGATCGTAGCCGTGCTGGCGGTGCCGGCGGCGCTGCTGAACGTGGGTGTCGTGCTGAATCAGTGGGTGGGGTACTACCCGACCGCGAACGCGGCGTGGGCTGCCATGACGGCGGAACCGCTGCCGCATCAGACCAGCCTGGATTCGCTGGCGTCGCTGCGGAACACGAATGTGGGAACCGGGCGGATCGTGCCGGTGGACATTCCGGAATCGGGTAGCCACTTCAATCACCGCACCGAATACGTGTACCTGCCGCCGGCCTGGTTCCAGGGCGACAAGCCGCCCACCCTGCCGGTGGTCATGATGATCGGCGGCGAGTTCAACACCCCCGCGGACTGGGTGCGCAGCGGTCAGATCATGCCCGGCGTGGACGATTTCGCGAAGTCCAACAACGGCCGGACGCCGATCCTGGTGTTCGTCGATTCCGGTGGCAGCTTCAACAACGACACCGAATGCGTGAACGGCCCGCGCGGCGACGCGGCCGACCACCTCACCGATGATGTTCCCGCCTATGTGGAATCGACCTTCGGCGCGTCCGCGGATCCCGCGAAGTGGGGGATCGTCGGGTGGTCCATGGGCGGGACCTGCGCGGTGGATCTGGCGACCATGCATCCGGAACTGTTCGGCACCTTCGTGGATATCGCGGGCGATCTCGGTCCGGCCGCGGGCAACAGGGAGCAGACCGTCAAGCGGCTCTTCGGCGGCAGCGAGCAGGCCTGGGCGGCCTTCGATCCCACGACCGTGATGCAGAAGCACGGCCCGTATGCCGATACCGTCGGCCTGTTCGACGATCTGACGCCGCCCGCGTGGCAGAAGAAGATGGCCTCCGATCCCAAGGTGAAGGCCTACATGCAGCAGTCGATCGACGAGAGCAAGGTCGGCATGGGCGGCAAGGACGGCGTCTACGACACCGGCGAGGTCGGCGCGGCCGAGGCGCTCTGTGCCCAGGGGCAGCAGGTCAATATCAACTGCACGGTGCACACCACCGAGGGCGGGCACACCTGGCAGTTCGCGGCGGCGGCCTTCACCTCGTCATTCCCGTGGATGACCGCGCGGCTGGGAATTCCGGTGGCGGGCCTATCTTCGTAGAAACGAAAGCAGGCGTGCGGCGAAAGCCGCACGCCTGCTTCGTCTTACGAGGGTTCCTACGCCTTCCACCAGGGGCGCAGCGGCACGGTCCAGGCCTGGTCCGCGCCCAGCTTGACGCCCAGGATCTGGTGCAGCTGCACCACATTGCGCTCGAAGCCGAGCTGACAGCCGGCCATGTAGAGCCCCCACACCTTGGCCGTGCCCTCGCCGACCTCCTCGACGGCGGCATCCCAGTTCTTCACCAGGTTGTCGCACCATTCGGCGAGGGTGAGGGCGTAGTGCCGGCGCAGGTTCTCCTCGTGCAGCACCTCGAGGCCGACGTTCTGGACCTCGGAGATGATGCGGCCGGAGCCGGCCAGTTCGCCGTCGGGGAAGACGTAGCGGTCGATGAAGTCGCCCGCC
Source organism: Nocardia sp. NPDC059236 (assembly GCF_042754085.1). NCBI lineage: Bacteria > Bacillati > Actinomycetota > Actinomycetes > Mycobacteriales > Nocardiaceae > Nocardia > Nocardia sp. NPDC059236. The sequence continues at coordinate 594,003 of NZ_JBHZAF010000002.1, read as the reverse complement.
TTGGTGATGCGGGTGTTGTCCGGCCGGGTGATGGAGTGGTTCAGGAACAGGCCGCCGACCTTCAGCTTCGACTTGATGAATTCGAAGTAGGCGGGGTAGTTGTGCACGCCGATGTGCTCGGTGAGCCCGATGGAGGAGACCGCGTCGAACTCGCCCTCGCGCACGTCGCGATAGTCGCTGTGGCGCACCTCGGCGAGGTCGGACAGGCCCTCCTCGGCGATCTTGGCCTGCGCCCACTCGGCCTGCTCGGCCGACAGGGTGGCGCCGATGACCCGTACGCCGCGCTTGGCGGCGTAGCGCACCATGCCGCCCCAGCCGCAGCCGATGTCGAGCAGCCGGTCGCCGGGCTTCAGGTTCAGCTTTTCGAAGACCAAGCGGTACTTGTTCTCCTGGGCCTGCTCCAGCGTCCAGGCCGGGTCCTCGTAGGCCGCGCAGGTGTAGGTCATGGACGGGCCCAGCACGTACTCGTAGAACGTGTTGGAGACGTCGTAGTGGTGGTGGATGGCCTCGGCGTCACGAATCTTGCTGTGCCGCAGGCCTTCCAGCGCGATGCGCCGCCAGCGCGGCATGGCCTCCTGCGGCGGCGGGGGCACCGGCTTGAGCAGTTCCCAGCCCAGCGAGCGGGCGATGACCACCAGCTGCAGGGCGGTGGGGCGGCGGAACTTCATGCCCGCCATGGCCTTCAGCAGCTCGTAGGGGTCGCCGGGTTCGACGCCGTGGGCGATCAGGTCGCCGGAGATGTAGGCGCGGGCCATGCCCAGGTCGCCGGGCGCGGTGGCGATGAAGTTGACGCCGCGCGGGGTGGTGATCTCCAGGCCGAACTCCGAGTCCTCCGGTCCGGCGCTACTGCCGTCGTAACAGGTCAGGCGGATCGGCACCGGGCCGTCGAGGAGGGTCTCGAAGATCTCGGCAATGCTGAGTTTGGTTCCCAGCTCGGCGAATACGTCGGAACGGTCCTTGTACGTGGTCATTTGCGTTGCACCGCCTTCGAATACAGATCCAGCAGACGAGAATCCGGGTCGTAGCGTTTCTTGAGGGTGGAGTACGTATCGCCGCCGTAGTAGAGGGAGGCGAATTCATCCTGGCCGTAGTAGGAGTCCGAATACAGGGATTTGTGACCGTCCAGTTCGGACACCTTGCGCTCGATGGCACGGTTGGCCGCGCCGTCGGGCTGTCCCGGCACGGTCGGCACGGCCGACCAGAAACCGACATTGACATAGGTGCGGCCGGGCTCCAGCGGATAGAGCGGCCAGGGGCGTTCGGCTACGTCCTGCGCTTCCGCGGGGTTGTCGCGCAAGCGCAAGGGGCACAACCAGATCGGCTCGATGGGGATCTCGCGCAGGAACCACTCCATGAAATCCGCGGTGTGCTCGATGGGCACCTCGATGTCCTGCACCACCCGTTCGCGCGGCGGATTCCCGTGCCGCGCCTCGATCTTGTCGCCGATCGCATACCGGTGATCCAGCGCGATCAGCTTCCAGTAGAAGCTGGAGCGCCGGTACTGCTGGGGCCAGAAGCGCCGGATCCGCGGGTTCTGCGCCCCGAATGCCCGTGAGCACCAGAACCAGTCGGTATCCCAGCGCCACAGGTAGTCGTGGATGGTCAGCCGGTCGCGCTTGGGCCGCGCCGAATCGTGCTGGATGGATCGGTAGTAGATGTCCATGCCGGTGTAGTCGCTGACCGGGCCGGGCTCGTCGGTCTGGCGGCCCAGGATGAGGTAGCTCTCGTCGGCGGTGAAGACCACTCCGTCGAGGTAGTCGACCGGTTCGCCGTCGTGGGAGCGGTCCGCGATGATCTGTGTCATCGTCGCCTCCAGCTCCCGCAGATCGTGGAACCGTATGTGCCGCAATGCCACGTAGGGCAGCACCGGTTCGAGTTCTATCTTCAGCCGGGTCGAGTACCCCAGCGTGCCGTAGGAATTCGGGAATCCGCGGAACAGATCCGCGTGTTCGCCGGCCCGGGTGGCGGTGACGATCTCACCGGCGCCGGTCAGCACGTCGATCTCGAGCAGGGATTCGTGCGGGAGACCATTGCGGAACGAGGTGGACTCGATGCCCAGTCCGGTGACCGCGCCGCCCAGGGTGATGGTCTTCAGCTGCGGCACCACGAACGGGGCCAGCCCGTAGCGCAGGGTGGTGGCGACCAGGTCCTCGTAGGTGGTCATGCCGGCCACGTCGGCCGTGCGGGCCGCCGAGTCCACCGCGATGACCTGCGTCAATCCGGAGACATCGAGGCCGGGCGCGGTGCTGCGCGCCCGGGCCCGGAAGAGGTTGGACGTCTTCTTGGCCAGCCGTACGTTCGCATCCGGCGGGATGGCGCGGTACGAGGCCAGGAGGCGATCGACTCCGGCCCGATGCGCGGCGAAACCTGATTCGTGTGCGGCCGGTGCGCGGCCGGCCTTCCCCAACAGACTCACTGCCACCTTCGGAAACCTAGCGTGCACCGACCGGTACGGCCAGCAGGGGAGCACCGGCGGGGCGGGTTTTCACACACAGTTTGCATGCGTGTCGGCGGGTGCGACCTGCCGTGTAGCGAGGGTATTCCCGTCCCCGGCGTGATGATTGTTACTTCAGCTAACAATTGGGTTACGGTGCGGCCGAGCCCTTTACAGCGGGTCGTCGAGCTCCATCTGCCGGATCTGCGGCAGATACGGATCCAGTTCGCCCGCCTCGAAACGGCACAATCCGATCACGTGCCAGAACTGGCCCGCCGTCAGGCCCTCGGTCTTGTAGCGGCCGTCCGGTGTGAAGGCCACCCAGCCCTCGGGCAGCCCGAGCAGGGTGCCGCGCGGCTGCGGAGCCGCGGCCGGATCCGTCAGCGACCACAGCATGATCGAACCGTCGTTCCCGGCGCTGGCCAGCAGCCGGCCCGACGGGGCGAAAGCCAAGGACCGCACCCGGTTCCGATGGCCGTGCGTATTCCACGATCTCGATGACGTCGTCGTCGGTATACACGGTGGGCAGGGGTAGGGCGAGGCTTTCCAGCAGCCTGCGCACCTGCCCGATCGTCGGCTCGCTCGGCGGCCGCAGATCGGCATCGCGACTGAGCTGCACCGGCTGGGCCTGTTTGAAACTCACCGCCAATTCCCGGGTGAAATCCGAATACTGGGACTTGCCGCGCTCGAACAGCAGCGCCGGGGTTTTCGAGCCGCGCTGATTCATGATCACCACGTTGTCCGACATGTCCCAGCGGTAGGTCGACAGCGTCGACGACAGCCCGAGTTCGACGGTCAGGAACTCCGACTGCTGCCGATACCAGGCGCAGGCCAGCGCCGTGGCGTAGGACTGCTTGCGAATGCGGTCGGCCGTCCACGGTCGCCCGCTGGCATCGCCCTGCGGCTGGAGCGAATGGCGGTACTGCGCGTCCGCCAGGCACAGCTGCTCATTGCCCGGGTCCAGGACCTCCACCCGCAGATTCAGCAGGTGGCTCTCGTCCCGCGCCCGCCCGAGGAAATACGGCAGTGTCACCGCGCGCAGGTAGGTTCCGGTGCCGCCCTTGTAGATCCAGTTGTCGGTGTCCCGCCGGGCCTGCGCGTGCGCCTGATCGATCTCCGCGCCGTGCAGCAGCCGGACCGCCGCCAGTTCCCGGACCAGCCGGGAGGTCCGATTGCGGTCGCGCAGCAGGGTGAGCGCGAGCAGGCTCAGCACGAGCAGTGTCGCGCCGCTTACTGCGTTCAGATTGGCGAACTTGTCGAAGGCCTCGACCACAATGGCCGTGGCCGCCACGACCAGCGTCACGACACCGTCGATATTGAGCCGGATCCAGGTCACGAACCGCGTCATCACCGCGTCCTCCCCCGCAGTAGTGCACCCAGGATAGGTGGCCGACCCGACACCGCGCAGCGAACCGGCGCACCCGGATGCGGCGTAACATGACCGAGCGGTAACAGGGCAGAGTGCCGGTCGGCCCGCGCAATCACTAAGGAGCACATGGTGGGACAGGTCAGCGCCTCCAGTTCGATCGTCGTCGCAGCGGATCCGAAGCGCACCCTCGACGCGATCGCCGATTACGAGACAGTGCGGCCCAAGATCCTCTCCGCGCACTACCGCGACTACAAGGTGGTCGAGGGCGGCCAGGGCGCCGGCACCGTCGCCGAGTGGACACTACAGGCCACCGAGAAGCGCTCCCGCAATGTGCGCGCCGCCATCTCGGTCTCCGATTCCATGGTGACGGAACGGGATTCGAACTCCTCCATGGTCACCGCCTGGACCGTGACCCCCTCGGGCACCGGCTCGCTGGTCACCGTGCGTACCACCTGGAAGGGTGCGGGCGGCATCGGCGGGATCTTCGAGGGCATCTTCGCGCCGCTCGGCCTGAAGAAGATCCAGGCCGAGGTGCTCGAGAACCTGAAGCGCGAGCTCGCCTAGCGAGCGGGGGTCAGCCCTCGCCGCCGATATCGAAGAGGTTGCCCTCCGGGTCCGCCAGCGTCGCCCACTTCACGCCGTATTCGTCGAAGTCCGCGAGATGTTTGGCCCCGAGGGCAACCGCGCGCTCGACCTCGGTGGGCAGGGCGCTGCCCGCAGTCAGGTCGACGTGCACGACGTTCTTGCCCGGGTTCTTGTCCGGCACCTGGACGAACATGAACGTCGGGGTCGCGGCGGCGTTGTCGATGGTCGCGAAATGCTCGTTCGCGCCCTCGTCGACCGGGCGGTCCAGCAGCTGCGCGTAGAAGCCCGCGAGCGCGGCGGCGTCGTGGCAGTCGAAAACGACGTTGCCGAGGGACAGTGCCATGGATTCTCTCCTTCTTCAGAGCCGGCCGATGGGCCAGCAGACTTCGGTGCGGTAGTCGGCGGGCTCGGCGTCACCGGGCCCGACCAGGTAGATCTCGCGCACGGGTTCGGCGAGCGCGGTGTCGTGTTCGGCCACATGGCTGCCCAGCGCGCCATAGGTGCGGTCGAATTCGGTGAACGGGCCCGCGTGGACGGCGATGGCGAACCGGCGGGCGGGCAGGTCGAGGACGGTCCCGGCGTCGACACGGTCCCGGTGCCGCTCGTCGATGGGCACGAAGGTGACGACTTCGCCCCGGTCGTATTCGAAGAACTCCGGCGCGTAGGTGGCGCCGCCCGGTCCGGCGGGTGCGAGGTTCGCGGCGGCCAGTTGCGCGTACATGGTTCCGTAGCTGTGCTCACACCACGCATCGCAGTCCTCGCGCGCCACCTCAGCCGTCATGGCCAGCGCCGGATAGCTTGCGACGGAACGGTATTCGACGCTGATCCCGGTTGACGGCAGCAGCAGCGCCCGGAGCGAGGCCACCACGTCTCGGGTGCGCACCAGCTCGGCCTCCATCCGCTCGAGATGCGCCCGGATGGCCGCGTCCCGCGCCGCCTGATCCGGGGCGGCCATCACCGCCTTGATCTCCGGCAACGGCATGTTCAGCTCGCGCAGCCGCTTGATCAGGTGCGCCTGGTCCACCTGCTCGGTCGAATAGAACCGGTAGCCGGAGCCCGGGTCGATCGCGACCGGGGCCAGCAGGTCGATCTCGTGGTAGTACCGCAGCGTCTTGATGGTCAGGTAGGTGAGCCGGGAGAACTCGCCGATCGGAACCGTTGCCGTCATGCCCTTAGCGAACACCCTCCAGCGAGGGGAGAGTCAAGCAGCGCGGCACGCGTCGCCGACTAGGCTGGGGAGCGATCACCATCCCCCAGGAAGGACGCGCCGTGCAGCCCGGTGAAGGTTTCGATTTCCAGCAGTTGATGGCCCAGGCCCAGCAGATGCAGCAGGCCGTCATGGCCGCGCAGCAGGAGATCGCGGAGTCGGAGGTCGAGGGCGAGGCGGGCGGTGGCCTGGTGCGCGCCCGGATCCGCGCCACCGGCGAGGTGCTGGCGCTGACCATCGACCCGAAGGTGGTCGATCCCGAGGATGTGGACACGCTGCAGGATCTGATCATCGGCGCGCTCAACGACGCCATGGGGACCGCGCAGAACCTGGCCGCCGAGCGGCTGGGCCCGCTGGCCGGCGGTCTCGGCGGCGGCGCGCTGCCCGGACTCTGATCGGGGCTGGGTAGGTGTACGAGGGTCCGGTTCAGGATCTCATCGACGAGTTGGGCAAGCTGCCCGGCGTCGGCCCGAAGAGCGCGCAGCGCATCGCGTTTCATCTCCTCTCGGTGGAGCCGCCGGAGATCGACCGGCTGCAGGCGGCCCTGCAGAAGGTGCGGGACGGCGTGCGGTTCTGCGCCGTCTGCGGCACCGTCTCCGACGGTGAACTGTGCCGTATCTGCGCCGATCCGCGCCGCGACCGCACCATGATCTGCGTGGTCGAGGAGCCCAAGGATGTGCAGGCCATCGAGCGGACCCGGGAATTCCGCGGCCGCTATCACGTGCTCGGCGGTGCGCTCGACCCGCTGTCGGGTATCGGACCGGACCAGTTGCGCATCCGGGAATTGCTGACCCGCATCGGAAATCAGGACGACGGCGTGGATGTCACCGAGGTGATCATTGCCACCGATCCGAATACCGAGGGCGAGGCGACGGCCACCTATCTGGTCCGCATGCTGCGCGATTTCCCGGGACTGAGCGTGACGCGCCTGGCCTCGGGCCTGCCCATGGGCGGCGATCTGGAATTCGCCGACGAATTGACCCTGGGCCGCGCCCTTTCCGGGCGTCGCGCCCTGTAAGTGGTGTACCGGGATCTGGTTATGTCCAGGTCGGCGGCGCGGGGAGCGCCGCCGGCTGCGGGCAGGGAATGTGTTGAACGTTCCTGGGGATATCGGCTCCGGCACCGCTGGCGTGCAATGCCACGGCGATAGCGAAAGTAGCCGCCAAACCGGCCACGACTGCCAAGCCCTTACGCAAGGTCCCGTTCTTCAAGGATGGGCGTAGCTTCGACGGTCGTAGCTTCATGTTTCGCTCCTCGCCTCGGTGAGTAATGCGTACAAGCTCGGAAACACCGCGTGCAATTAGCGAAATGCTAGCTTTCCTGCGCGTGCGCAGCCTTCATTCCGGGGGGTTGGAAGTGGAAATTGAAATCTGTCCGTTATTCGAGGGTCAGAACGTGAGACGCTGCCAATCCAGTGCGGCGAATCCCGAACGATCTCCGGTGGCCCAGCCCCAGATGAGATCGGCCACAATTCGCGGGTCGTTCGCGGTGGCGGCGAAATGCTTGTCGGCGGACCCGTCCCGGTATTCCAGGTCGTAATGCCCGTCCTGATGCCGATAGGTCTGGATGTAGATCTGATCTCCGGTTTCCACGATCAGATACGGACCGGGCTGTCCGAGCTCCGGAATCCACAGTTCCACCAGTTGCCGTGTCAGGTACGGGAATTCGCCCGCCCCGCCGTGCGTGACGGCGGCGGTGACCGATTCGGCCGGATCCACCAGCCAGGCCAGCTGCGGGTCCCACAGCGCGTAGTCGTGCGGGGTACCCAGCTCGAACAGCAGCCCGCGCACATGGCCGATGGCGTCGTAGGGGGTGGAGACGAACAGGGCGTCGCCGAGCACGCCGTCGCCGGCGGGTGAGCCCAGGAAGCTGTCCGCCTCGGGCAGTTCGCCATTGCGCTCGTCCAGCTCGGCCGCGATCTCGGTGACGGCGTCACCGGCCGGTCTGCCGTCCTGCGCGGTCAGATACGTGTCCACCTCGGCGGGGGACACGGCGGCTCCGGAGGGCAGCAGAACGAGGTCGTAGCTCACCCGGCCAGGCTAGTGGCTGGCCGGTGCGGGTCCGCCGCCCGGTCTCCGCCGCGGCGGCGCGGGCACAGCCGCCCGGCCGGGTGCGACATCTGCGGGAGCTCACCGCGTGTCGGCCGAACTGTCGGAAAAACTCCAGCGTGCCCCGGCCTTCGCGTGGTGAACTGGACGGATGGGGATCAAGGTTTCCCTCGAACACCGCACCACCTATTCCTTCGACCATCCCGTGCGCGTCCATCCGCACGTGGTCCGCCTGCGACCCGCCCCGCACACCCGCACCGCCATCGAGGCGTACTCGATGCGGGTGAGCCCCGGGAACCACTGGGTGAACTGGCAGCAGGACGCGTTCGGGAATTTCCTGGCGCGCTTGATCTTCCACGAGCCCACGCCGGAACTGTCCATCGTGGTCGGGCTGATCGCCGATATGGACGCCATCAATCCCTTCGATTTCTTCGTCGAGGAGCACGCCGAGCATTTCCCGTTCGGTTACTCGCCGCAGTTGTCCGCGGACCTCGAGCCCTATCTGCGGCCGGTGGACGAGGGCGAATCCGGTTCCGGGCCCGGCGCTTCGGTACGGGACTGGGTGCGCCGCCACACGCCCGCGGATCGGCCGCGCACCATCGACTTCCTGATCGCGGTGAATCAGGCGTTGCGCCACGATGTCGCCTACACCGTCCGGATGGAGCCGGGCGTGCAGTCGCCGGATCGCACGCTGCGCGCCGCCCTCGGCTCGTGCCGGGATTCGGCGTGGCTGCTGGTGTCCATCCTGCGGGAGTTCGGGCTGGCCGCCCGCTTCGTCTCCGGGTATCTCATTCAATTGGCCCAGGACGTACCGTCTCTGGACGGACCCTCCGGGCCGCTCGCCGATTTCACCGACCTGCACGCCTGGACCGAGGTGTACCTGCCCGGCGCGGGCTGGGTGGGCCTGGACCCCACCTCCGGCCTGTTCGCCGGGGAGGGCCACATCCCGTTGGCCGCCACCCCGCATCCGGTCTCGTCGGCGCCGATCACCGGATCCACCGACCCGGTCGCCGCCAGCCTCGACTTCTCCAATACCGTGCGCCGGATCCACGAGGATCCGCGAGTCACCCTGCCCTACACCGATTCCCAGTGGGAGCGCATCCGGGCCGCGGGCGCGGTCGTGGACGCCCGGACCGAGGCCGCCGGGATCGGCCTGACCATCGGCGGTGAACCCACCTTCGTCTCCCTCGACGATCAGACCGGTCCGGAATGGACCACCGAGGCCGACGGCCCGCGCAAGCGCGAACGCGCCGCCGACCTGGCCGAGCGCCTGCGCCGCATCTACGCGCCGACCGGCCTGGTGCAATACCGCCAGGGCAAGTGGTATCCGGGAGAACCCCTGCCGCGCTGGGAAATCGCCATGCTGTGGCGCGACGACAACGAACCGCTCTGGCGGCACCCCGACCTGCTCGCGCATCCCTGGCTTCCGCAGGCCGGCGACGTGGGTGAGGCCGCCGCGGGGACACCCGGCGCGACCGAACAGCGGCGGACCGCACCGGGCGGTGAACCGCGATCGCATCGCCCGGACGTCCGGGCCGCGCGGGCGGTGATCGCCCACATCGCGCGGGGCCTGGGCCTGCCGGACGGTCAGGTGCGGCCCGCCTACGAGGATTCGCTGCTCCGGATGGCCGCCAAGGCCGCTGTGCCACAGGGTGATCCGGTCGGTGCCGGCGAGGATCTGGACAGTGGCGGGGATTCGCCGTCGGCGCGCAGCGCGCTGCTGGCTCGGCTGGATGCTGCCGTCGGCGAGCCCGCCGCCTACGTGCTGTCGCTCTATCGCCGGGACGACGAGGCCGGGTGGGCGAGCGCCGACTGGAAGTTGCGGCGCGGTCGAATCGTCTTGACGGAGGGCGATTCCCCGGCCGGACTGCGGTTGCCGCTGCGGTCCGTCACCTGGAACGCGCCACCGCCGCGACCCGAGGCGGACCCGTTCGCGCCGCGCCCGCCGCTGGCCGCGGATGAGCCGCCCGCGGTGGTGGAGTCCGCCGAGCGCGCGCCGATCACCGCGCTGGTCGCCGAGGTCCGCGACGGCCGGCTGTTCGTATTCCTGCCTCCCGTCGAGGAATTCGGCGCGTTCTGCGATCTGGTGCGCCGGGTCGAGGAGGCCGTCGCCACGGTCGGCCGGCCGGTCGTACTGGAGGGTTATCCGGCCCCGGTGGACGGCCGGTTGCATACCTTGTCCCTGGCACCCGACCCGGGCGTGATCGAGGTGAACGTCCAGCCCACCACCGGTTTCGCCGAGCAGTCGCGGCTGCTGGAGACGCTCTACGAGCAGGCCCGGCTGGCGCGGCTGAGCACCGAATCCTTCGATGTGGACGGCACCGATCGCGGCACCGGCGGCGGCAATCACATCACGCTCGGCGGCCGCACCCCGGCGCGCTCGCCCCTGCTGCGCCGCCCGGACCTGCTGGTGTCGCTGCTCACCTACTGGCAGCGGCATCCGGCGCTGTCCTATCTGTTCTCGGGCCGCTTCATCGGTCCGACCTCCCAGGCGCCCCGCGTCGACGAGGGCCGTGAGGACGCGCTCTACGAACTGGAGATCGCCTTCGCCGAGATCGCCCGCCTGAGCCGGGCCGCCGCGGCCGCCGATCCCGGCGAGCCGGCCGCGCCGCCCTGGGCGGTCGATCGCGCGCTGCGCCACCTGCTCACCGACCTCACCGGCAATACCCACCGCGCCGAATTCTGCATCGACAAGCTCTACAGCCCGGATTCGGCGCGCGGCCGCCTCGGACTGGTGGAATTGCGCGGCTTCGAGATGCCGCCGCACTTCCGCATGGCCATGGTGCAGTCGCTGCTGGTGCGGGCGCTGGTGTTGCGGTTCTGGGAGCACCCCTACACCGCGCCGCTGCTCCGGCACGGCGCCAACCTGCGCGGGCGCTACCTGCTGCCGCATTTCCTGCAGGCCGATATCGCCGAGGTGGCGGCCGATCTGCGCGCGCACGACATCGAATTCGACACCAGCTGGCTGGATCCGTTCTCGGAGTTCCGTTTTCCCCGCTTCGGCACGGTGGTACTCGGGGATATGGAAGTGGAACTGCGCGGGGCGATCGAGCCGTGGAACACCCTCGGGGAACAGACCACCGCCTCCGGGACCGCGCGATACGTGGACTCCTCGGTCGAGCGCCTGCAGGTCCGGGTGACCGGGGCGGACCGGGACCGGTATGCGGTGACCTGCAACGGTTTCCCGCTGCCTCTCATCCCGGCCGGGCGGGCGGATGTGCAGGTCGCGGGCGTGCGGTATCGGGCGTGGCAGCCGCCGGAGTCCCTGCACCCGACGATCACGGTGGACGCGCCGCTGGTCTTCGACGTGGTCGAGCTGCAGACCGGCCTGTCCCGCGGCGGCTGCACGTATCACGTGAGCCACCCGGGCGGCATGTTCTATGCCGGGCCGCCGGTGAATTCGGTGGTGGCGCAATCCCGGCGCAATCGGCGATTCGAATCCTCCGGGCACACTCCGGGCCCGGTGGATATCGCCGATTTGCGTGCCAAAATGGCCATACAGGCAACAGACGTCGGTGCGCCCGGAATACTCGATCTGCGCCGGGCGCGGACCGTGTGGGGCGTCGTCGGCGATCGATAGGCATACCCGGGGATGTGGTAGCGGTGACAGTGCTCGACGCAGTGCCACCCGGCGAGGAGTTCGCGAATTACCGTGCCGCCGCGGCCGATACCGGCGCCCGCGACGCCTGCGGTCTGGCCACCGGCGGCTTCTACGACGAACTCGTCGATCACGAGGGCCGCCTGCGCGGTCTGTGGGCCGACCTGTCCGCCGACTTCCTGGACCAGGGCCGGGCCGGACTGCACCGCATCGACGGCCGGGTCCGGCGGCTGATCGAGGACGACGGCATCACCTACACCGAACTGACCGGCTCCGAGGGGGCCGCGACGCCCTCGCCGTGGCGGCTGGACCCGATTCCGCTGCTGCTCTCCGACACCGAGTGGGCGGCGCTGGAATCCGGTGTGGTGCAACGTTCCCGGCTGCTCGACGCGGTGCTCACCGACGTGTACGGCCCGCGCCGCACCCTCACCGAGGGGCTGCTGCCACCGCAGGTGGTCTTCGCGCACCGCGGCTATGTCCGTGCCGCGCACGGTATTTCACTGCCGGGACGGCATCAGCTGTTCCTGCACGCCTGCGATGTCAGCCGCTGGAGCGACGGCGGCTTCCGGGTGCTCGCCGACTGGGCGCAGGCCCCCTCCGGCGCGGGCTACGCGCTGGCCGACCGACGCGTGGTGTCCGCCGCCATTCCCGAGGCCTTCGAGCTGGCCGGCCCGCGTCCGCTCACCCCGTTCGTGCGGGCCATGCGGCTCATGCTCATCGAGGCCGCGCCGCAGGGCGCCGACGAGGACCCGGTGGTCGTGGTGCTGAGCCCGGGCGTGCACTCCGAAACCGCCTTCGATCAGGCGTATCTGGCCTCCGTGCTGGGCTTCCCGCTGGTGGAGAGCGCCGACCTGGTGGTGCGCGACGGCCGGCTGTGGATGCGCTCGCTGGGCACGCTCGAACGGGTCGACGTGGTGCTGCGCCGTGTGGACGCCGAGTTCTCCGATCCCCTGGACCTGCGGCCGGATTCGCGCCTGGGCGTGGTGGGCCTGGTCGAGGTGCTGCGGCGCGGCGCGGTCACCGTGGTCAACACCCTGGGCAGCGGACTGCTGGAGAATCCGGCGCTGGCCGCGTTCCTGCCCCGCCTGTCACGGCGGCTGCTGGACGAGGAACTCACCCTGCCGAGCATCGGATCCTACTGGGGCGGAGACGATTCCGAACACTCCCACCTGACGGCCAACCTGCACCGCCTGATCCTGCGCTCCACCGTGGACGGCACCACGGTCTTCGGCCCCATCCTCACCGCCGTGCAGCGCGTGCAGTGGCGGGCCCGCATCGAGACCGAGGGCTGGAAGTGGGTCGGCCAGGAACCGGCCCGCTTCTCGGTCGCCCCCGCGGTCGACGGCTCCGGGGGACTCGCCGCCGCTCCCGTCGCCGTCCGCCTGTTCTCCCTGGCCGGACGGGTCGGATACCGCATCATGCCGGGCGGATTGGGGCAGCTGCATCAGCACGGCGGACCCGAGGGCATGGTGGGGAAGGCCGCCGCCAAGGACGTCTGGGTGCGCGCCGCGCCCGCCGCCGTCCCGGCGGCGCCCGCGGCTACCGCCGAGGTACCCGAGGAGCGCGAGCGCCGGGTCGTAGCGGTCGCCCCGATGGACGTGGTCAGCTCACCGCGCGTGCTCAACGACCTGTTCTGGCTGGGCCGCTACGGCGAGCGCGCCGAGGTCACCGTGCGCCTGCTCAGCGCCATCCACGAACGCCACCAGGACTACCGCTACCGGCCGTGGCTGGAGGGCGCGGAGGCCATGCCCATCCTGATGGCCGCCCTCGCCCGCATGACCGGCACGACCCCGGCCGAGCCGAAGCTGCCTGCCGTGCCGAAACCGACTGCTGTGCACACTGATTCGCCGGAACGTCGGCGCAGGCGCCGCCAGCCCGAGGCGCAGTCCGCTGCGCGGACCCGCTCCGGATCGCAGCCGCCACGGCGTCGCGAGTACTCCGACGAGCCGACCGTCCCGATCGCGCTGCCCGGCGCGTCCCGCCGCGACCACGACTACCTGGTCTCCCTCACCGTCGACCGCGAGGTTCCCGGCTCGGTCGCGTTCTCCGTGGAGCGCTACGCGAAAGCCGCACGCGCCGTGCGTGATCAGCTCTCACCCGACACCTGGATGGTGCTCGGCTCCATCGATCGTGCCCTGTCGGAGTACCGGGCCGTCCGCGGCGACCGTGGCGCGGCGCTGTCGGCCGTGCACTCCCGCGCCCTGTCCGCCCTGCTGTCGCTGACCGGCATCGACGCGGAATCGACCGTGCGGGACACGGGGTGGCACGTCATGGACATCGGGCGCCGCATCGAGCGCGCGCTGGCGCTGTCGGCCCTGCTGACCGCCGCCCTCACCGACGCCTACCCGCCGGAGGCCGGCCGGGTGGTGACCGACGCGGTCCTGCAGGCCACCGTCTCCGCGGTGAGTTACCGCCGCCGCCACGGTGATTCGGTCCGCATCGCCGCCGTCGCCGGACTGCTGCTGTTCGACGGGCACAACCCGCGCTCGCTGGCCTACCAGCTGGAACGCCTCGAGGCCGACTTCCCGGCGCTGCCCGGGGCCTCCGGATCCTCACGCCCGCAACGACTCCTGGCCGATGCCCAGCGCATGCTGCGCCGCGTCGACCCGGCCGAGCTGGAGACCGTCGCCGACGGCCGCCGCACCGAGTTGGCCGAGCTGCTCGACGGCGTCCACCTGCGGCTGCGCAAACTCTCCGAATCCTTCGAGGCGAGCCGGCTGTCGGTGCCGCGCGAGATCCAGCCGCTGTGGGGCTCCGCCCGGGTGGTGGGCTGATGCGCCGCTACCGGGTGCTGCACCGCACCGTCTACCTGTACTCGGACGTGGTCAGCAGCTCCTACGGACGCGCCTACCTGACACCGCGCGAGTTTCCGGGACAGCGGTTGCTGTCCCACGACATTCGCGTCGATCCCCTCCCGTCGGATCGATCGGTCGGCACCGACGTCTACGACAACACCACCCTCTACTTCCACGTCACCGCCGAACACCGCCGGCTGGAGGTGACCGGCGAATCCCTCGTCGAAGTCGGCGCGCCCGCCGCGCCCGCCGCGCAGCCGGCCTGGGAGCAGGCCCGCCCGACCGCCGAAAACGGCCCGCTCGCGGTGGAATTCACCCTCGACCTGACCCCGCCCGAGATCATCCCCGAGGTCGCCGCCTATGCCGCCGAATCCTTCCCGCCCGGCCGCCCGCTGCTGGACGCGGTGCGGGAACTGACCACGCGCATCCATACCGACTTCGCCTATGAATCCGGTTCCACCACCGTCAGCACCAGCGTCGCCGACGTCTTCGCCGCCCGCCACGGCGTCTGCCAGGACTTCGCCCGCCTCGGTATCGCCTGCCTGCGCTCCCAGGGTCTGGCCGCCCGCTATGTCTCGGGCTACCTGTCCACCGATCCGCCCCCCGGCAAGGAACGCATGGTCGGCGCGGACGCCACCCACGCCTGGGCCGCGGTCTGGCTCCCGGGCGCCGCCGGGCACTGGATCGGCTTCGACCCCACCAACGACCAGTTCGCCGACGACCGCTACGTCACCGTCGCCTGGGGTCGCGACTACGCCGACGTGCCGCCCCTGCGCGGCATCATCTATACCGATGCCAAGGAATCGACCATCACCGTGTCGGTCGATGTGGCACCGATCGCCGCCGATGAGTGAGACGCCCGGGCTGTGGCGCCCGCCTCCCCTGCTTCCGGGCATCTATTGCGCCCCTGTAAACTCGTCGCCATCATGCAGCGGGCACTTCTCCTCGGCCGCCGCGACGGGGTCTGATTCGGACCGGCTCCCGTCGCGGGGATCTGCCGTGCCGGTCTACCCCATACCTGGGATCCAGCCACACCCTCGGAGATAAATCGCCATGTCAGCCGCTGACGCTTTCGTATCCGGTACCCGGTCCATCACCGCGCCGTCCAAGCCCGCGCCCGCCGACCAGCCGGCCTGGAACACACAGAAGAACTCCTCCATGCCGGTCTTCCGGTATCGGCCCTTCGCCGAGGAGGTCGAGCCGGTCACCCTCCCCGACCGCACCTGGCCGGACAAGATCATCGACCGCGCGCCCGGCTGGTGTGCGGTGGACCTGCGCGACGGCAACCAGGCGCTGATCGACCCGATGAGCCCCGCCCGCAAGCGTCGCATGTTCGACCTGCTGGTGCGCATGGGCTACAAGGAGATCGAGGTCGGCTTCCCGTCCGCCTCGCAGACCGACTTCGACTTCGTCCGCGAGATCATCGACGACGGCGCGATTCCGGCCGATGTCACCATCCAGGTGCTGACCCAGTCCCGGCCCGAGCTGATCGAGCGCACCTTCGAGGCCTGCGCCGGCGCCGCCAATGTGATCGTGCACTTCTACAACTCGACCTCGATCCTGCAGCGCCGTGTGGTCTTCCGTGCCGACCGCGACGCCGTCAAGAAGATCGCCACCGACGCCGCGAAGCTGTGCCTGGAGGTCGAGAAGCGCTACCCGGACACCAACTGGCGCTACGAGTACAGCCCGGAGTCCTACACCGGCACCGAGCTGGACTACGCCCGCGAGGTGTGCGACGCGGTCTCCGAGATCATCGCGCCGACCCCGCAGAAGCCGCTGATCATCAACCTGCCCGCGACCGTGGAGATGGCGACGCCCAACGTCTACGCCGACTCCATCGAGTGGATGCACCGCAACCTGGCCCGCCGCGACTCCATCGTGCTGTCGCTGCACCCGCACAACGACCGCGGCACCGCCGTGGCCGCCGCGGAACTGGGCTACCAGGCCGGCGCCGACCGCATCGAGGGCTGCCTGTTCGGCAATGGCGAGCGCACCGGCAATGTCTGCCTGGTGACGCTGGGCATGAACATGTTCTCGCGCGGCATCGACCCGCAGATCGACTTCTCCAACATCGACGAGATCCGCCGCACGGTCGAGTACTGCAACCAGCTGCCCGTCGCCGAGCGCCACCCCTACGGCGGCGACCTGGTCTACACGGCCTTCTCCGGCTCGCACCAGGACGCCATCAACAAGGGCCTGGACGCCATGAAGGCCGCCGCCGACGCGCAGGGCGCCGACGTGGACGACATCGTGTGGGAGGTCCCGTACCTGCCCATCGACCCGAAGGACGTCGGCCGCACCTACGAGGCCGTGATCCGGGTGAACTCGCAGTCCGGCAAGGGCGGCGTGGCCTACATCATGAAGACCGATCACGGGCTGGTGCTGCCGCGCCGGCTGCAGATCGAGTTCTCGCAGGCCGTGCAGAAGATCACCGACGGCGAGGGCGGCGAGGTCACCCCGAAGGAGATGTGGGACGTCTTCTCCGAGGAGTACCTGACCCCGATCCTGCCGCTGGAGCGCATGCGCCAGAAGGTCACCGCCGCCGAGACCGACGGCGGCGTCGACCACATCGAGGCCGTGGTCAAGGTGGACGGCGTCGAGCACGCCGTCTCCGGTGAGGGCAACGGCCCGCTGGCCGCGTTCGTCGACGCGCTGGCCACCATCGACTACGACGTGCGCGTGCTGGACTACAGCGAGCACGCCATGTCCTCCGGCGACGACGCCCAGGCCGCCGCCTATGTCGAATGCGCCATCGGCGATCAGGTCACCTGGGGTGTCGGCATCGCCACCTCCATCACGACCGCCTCGCTGCGCGCGGTCGTCTCCGCGGTCAATCGCGCTGCCCGTAGGGCCTGAGGGATTGTTCCCGATCCTCGCGAACGTGACGACTGATTTCGCGAGGATCGGGGTAACTCACCGGGTACGTCCAGAATCGGTTCGGCACCCGACGCAGGCACGCATGCAGGAGAGATAACGGCACTCGGCCGGGCGCCGAAGCTGCGGGGAGGCGGCTCTGCCTCGCCGCGTCCGGACGGGTCAACAATGCTAGCGTTGGGACGCATTAGCGCCGAGCTCTCTGTTCGAGCCGTCGAGCAGATGGGGGACACGTGACCACGAAAGATCAGAATTCGACCTCGAAGCCTGTGCAGGGCAAGGGGGTTACCGACGACGCCGTCGAGGTGGCCGATGTCGAGGCCGAGCAGGACGCGGTGAAGGCCGACGGACTGGCCGAGAACAACGGCGCGGCGAGCGATTCCGAGGAGCAGGTGGCCGGATTCTTCCCGCCGGTGCCGGATTCGATCGACCAGGCCCTGCCGCACCCGGGTGAGGGGCCCAACTCCTTCGCACCGCCCAACGCCCCCTTCCCGGGGCCCTACGGTGCGCCGGACGGCCACAATCCGTTCGCGGGCGATGGCCACAATCCGTTCGCGCCGGGCGGTCCCGGACCGTACGGACAGCCGGGCTTCCCGCCCGCCGGCGCGTTCCCGCCGCCGGATGCCGGGCAGTTCGCGCCGCCGCCGAATCCTGGTGTGCCGGGCGGTTTTCCGCCGCCCGGTGCACCGCTGGGCGAGGTGCGCGATCAGACGCCCTACGGCGAGATCCGGCAGGAGATCGGCAGCGACGGCATGGTGCGCCGGGTGTTCGCCGAGCCGCCGGGCGTGCCGGGTAACGGTGAGAAGCCCGGGGAGCCGGGACATTTCGGTGGTCCGGGCCAGCCGGGGCAGTTCGCGCCGTCCAATGATCAACCGGGCGGGCCGATCTACAGCTGGTCGCCGCCCCCGGCCGCGCCGCCGCAGACCCAGCTATCCCAGCCGCAGCCCCAGGTGGGTTTCCAGCCCGGCTGGAATCCGCAGCCGCAGCAGGGTTTTCCGCAGCAGCAGGGTGGTTTCGGGCAGCAGTTCGGGCAGCAGCCGATGCCCCCGGGGCATTCGGTCAATGATCTGAACCTGTTGAAGCGGGCCAAGCGGGCGCCGCGCAGCGGGTGGCGGCGGGCCGTGCACAAGGCGTCCGGCGGTGCCATCAACCCGGGCGAGTCGGCTGCGGACGTGGTGTATCGGCAGCTGGTGGACCGGGTGAACCAGCCGGTCCGCGGGGACTACCGGATCGCGATCCTGTCGCTCAAGGGCGGCGTCGGAAAGACCACCACCACGGTCGGTCTGGGCTCCACCTTCGCCTCGTTGCGCGGTGACCGGGTGATCGCCATCGACGCCAACCCGGACCTCGGAACGCTGGCGCACCGCGTGCCCCGGCAGACGCGCTCCACGGTGCGAAACCTGTTGGAGGACGGGCACATCTCCCGGTATTCGGATGTGCGCGCTCACACCTCGCAGGCGCCGAGCCGACTGGAAGTGCTTGCCAGTGAACAGGATCCGGCGGTGTCGGAGGCGTTCTCCGAGGCGGACTACCGCAAGGCCATCGGCATCCTGCAGCAGTTCTACAACATCATCCTCACCGACTGCGGCACCGGCCTGATGCACTCGGCCATGTCCGGCGTGCTGGATATGGCCAGCTCGCTGGTGCTGGTGACCTCCCCGGCCATCGACGGCGCGCGCAGTGCCTCGGCCACCCTGGACTGGCTCGACCACCACGGCTACCACAAGCTGGTGGAGCGAACCGTGGTGGTGGTCAACGCCTCTCGCAAGGGTTCCTCCACGGTGGACCTGGACCAGCTGCGCAAGCTGTTCCTGGACCGCACCCGCGCGGTGCAGGTCGTCCCGTTCGACGACCACCTGGCCGAGGGCGCTGAGATCGACCTCGAACTGGTCGGCAAGCCGACGCGGCGGGCCCTGCTGGAACTGGCCGCCATGGTGGCCGACGATTTCGGCTATCAGGCTGCGCAGCAAGGGTTCCCGCCGCAGGGCGGCTTCCAGCAGCCCCCGCCGGGCGGATTCGCGCCGCCGCAGGGCGGCGGTTACCCGCCGCAGGGCGACGGCGGCTATCCGCCACAGGGTGACGGTTTCCGGCCGCAGGGCTGATCCGGTATCGAACGACGAAATGCCCCGCAGTTCAATTGAACCGCGGGGCATTTCCTATGAGTCGGCCTCGGAAAGGGGAGCGGGTCAGCCCCGGACCAGGGGAGCCAGGGCGCGACCGGCGAGTTCGACCGCGCCGGCCTCGTGGCCGTTGGTGACCATGTTCACGATGATGCCGTCGATGCCCTGGTCGAGCACCCGGGACTGGATCTGCTCGGCGACCTGATCCGGGGTGCCGACGAACTGGCGGTCCGCCGGGGTGTTGCGCAGCGCCTCGTTGGGCAGTGCGCCCAGATCGGTGATGCCGATGCGGGCGAGCATCTCGGCCTGGGTCTTGCGGGCGCGGTCGCCGTCCTCGTCCACGATGACGAACGCCAGGAAGCTGGTCTCCAGGGTCTTCGGGTCGCGGCCCGCCTCGTCCAGGCGCGCGTGCAGGGCCTCGAGCTTGCGCGGGATCTCCGAGGCATTGCAGATGATGTTGAGGTGGTCGGCGAAGCGGGCGGCCAGGCCGAAGGTCTTCTTCTCGCCGCCGCCGCCGAGCAGGATCGGCAGGTCGTCACGCACGCGCGGCTCGTTCATGGCGTTGTTCGTGCGGTACCACTTGCCGTCGAAGGTGGAGTGCTGCCCGCGCAGCATCGGGGTGATGATCTCGAGGGCCTCCTCGAGCTTCTCGAACCGCTCGGTGAAGGTGCCGAAGTCGAAGCCGTAGGCCTGGTGCTCGAGCTCGAACCAGCCCGCGCCGATGCCCAGCACGGCCCGGCCGCGGCTCACCACGTCCAGGGTGGTGACGGTCTTGGCGGTGAGCGCCGGATTACGGTAGGTGTTGCCGGTCACCAAGGCGGACAACTGGATTCGCTCGGTCGAGGCGGCCAGGCCGGACAGCGCGCTGTACGCCTCCAGCATGGGCTCCTCGGGCGCGCCGAGCAGCGGCAACTGGTAGAAGTGGTCCATGACGAAGGCCGCGTCGAAGCCGGCCGCCTCGGCCTCCCGTGCCTGTGCCACCACCGCCGGGAACAGGTCCCGCGGCGCGACCCCGTAGCTGAAGTTCGGCATCTGATACCCGAGTCGAATGCTCATGCCGCAAAGGTAGGACCTGGAGTGCGCTCCAAGTCAACCGCTGATTTCCGATTCCCGGTCGCGCGGTGTGGCCGGGCTATTCGGTCCCGGTGGCGCGGCGGGCGGCGGCCTGGAACGCGGCGATGACCATGGCGACGGCCGGGCGCTTGTCGGCATGCGGGCGGGTGGCCAGGTCGTAGACGCGGGCGGCGCGGACGCCGGCCAGGCGGAGCATGACCAGGTCGGGGTGACGGACCGCGTGGCGGGGCATGAGGGCGACGCCGTAGCCGGTGGCCACCAGCGCCTCGATGACGCTGAACTCGTTGAGCCGCTGTGCGATTCGCGGCTGCACGCCGGTGACGGTCGCGATCGAGCGCAGCACGTCGTCGACCGGGAAGCCGGTGCGGACGCTGATCCAGGTCTCGTCGGACAGTTCCGCCGGAACCACCGCGCCCTGCCGGGCCAGCCGGTGATCGGGCGCGACCACCACGTCGATCGGCTCGCGCATGAGCACCCGCGAGGACACCCGCGGCCCGCTGAGCGAGGGCGCCCGCTCGTCGCGATGGGTGAGCACCACGTCGTAATCGGCCAGCAAACGCGGCACCTCGCTGGGCGGCACGTCCTCGTCGCGCGCCACCATCTCCACCCCGCTGTCCGCCAGCTCGGCCAGCACATGCGGCAGCAGCAGCGCCGCCCCCGACGGGAACAAGGCCACCCGCACCCGCCCGCGTGGCGACCCGCGATACTCCGCCATCTCGCTGACCGCCCGTTCCATGGCCTCGAGCACCTCATCGGCCCGCACCACCAGCGCCCGCCCCGCATCGGTCAGCCGCACCCGCCGCCCATCCGGCTCCAGCAGCGCCACCCCCGCCTCCCGCGCCAGCACCTTCAACTGCTGCGACACCGCCGACGGCGTCATGGACAACGCCTCCGCCACCGCGGCAACCGTCCCGCGATCGGCCAATTCTCGTAGCACCCGCAGTCTTTCGAGTGACATGAGCGGCCCCTCGGGCCGTGCCACGCCGGACCCATCGAGCTGCGCCTCGCGGACCTCCGCGGCGTCGCCCGTGCCTCGGCCGCCCTCGTGGACCCGGGCCGCGTCGGGAGGGCCCGGTTTGACGCGTCGCGCCCGCGTAGGGGCGGGGCCGGGTTGGGCTGCGGTAGCCGGGGCGTCCGGGGTGGCATCGGCGCGGGTGTCGCGGGGGATGCGGCGTGGGGGTGGGACGGAGCGGGGTGGGTCGGGCTGGGGCATAGTTAAGTAGTACTACATTGTTGTTGCAGAATTATTCGATTGTTCTTATCTATTAGCGTCAGCAAGATTTTCGGCATGACCAATCGCGATCGACTGCTCGGGCTCACCGTCGTGGTGCTGTGGGGGTTGAACTTCCTGGCCATCCACGTGGGGCTGGAGCACTTCCCGCCGTTCTTCTTCGCGGGGCTGCGGTTCGCCGTGATCGCGATTCCGGTGCTGCTGTTCGTGCCGCGGCCCGGCGTGCCGTGGAAGTGGTTGCTGCTGTACGGGATCGGGTTCGGGATTCTGCAGTTCGCGTTTCTGTTCACCGCCATGCGGGCGGGGATGCCGACAGGCCTGTCCTCGCTGGTGCTGCAGTCGTCCGCGCCGTTCACGGTGCTGCTGGGCGCGGTGTTCCTGCGGGAGCGGCTGCGCGGCATTCAGCTGGCGGGGATCGCGGTGGCCATGGCGGGTATGGCGGTGATCGGGTGGGACCGTTCGCACCACGCGGCGCTGCTGCCGCTGGTGCTGACCCTGCTGGGCGGACTGGGCTGGGCCTTCGGCAATATCGGGTCCCGGCTGGCCGCGGCCTCGTCCGAGCAGGTGAAACCGCTGCACCTGACCCTGTGGATGGCCGTGGTGCCGCCGATCCCCATGTTCGTGCTGTCCGCGCTCACCGAGGGCCCGGCCACCGGCTGGAACGACCTGATCGACTCCTGCTCGGCGACCGGCTGGCCCGCCTACGCGGCTCTGGCCTACATCGTCGCGCTGGGAACGATCGCGGGATCGGGGCTGTGGACCTATCTGATGAGCCGCTATCCGGCGGGCACGGTGGCGCCGCTGTCGCTGGCCGTGCCGGTGGTGGGGATCGCCGCCTCCTGGGCGTTCCTGCACGAGACTCCGTCCGCGTTGTCCCTGTTCGGGGCTGTCATCGTGATCGCCGGCGCCTTCACGGCCACCTCGGCGGGCCGCCGCGTCCGGGTGCCGGAGGCAGCGCTCGACACGCCCGGACCCATCCGACCCGCCGAGCCGACACGCCGGTCAGAACTGGACCCGAATCTCGTCGAGGCCTAGCTGAGCAGTCCGATTTGCTGTAGTTCGCCCATCTTTCGGGTCTTCGGGATGAAATTTTCTACCCCAACCGACCATCTGTCTGCGACAGCTCCATAGGATGCGGACCAGGCGTGGGAGGTAACGGGTATGGCAGGACGACGTTTGTCCGTCACGCGGCGATCAGTGCTGCGTGGAGCGGTCGCAGCCGGGGCAATGGCGGGAGCGGTGGCGGCGGGGGCCGCCCGCCCCACCGCCGCCGGGGCCGAGGCCGGACGGCGGGTCGCGGTGCTGGGCGGTGGGGTCGCGGGTCTGACCGCGGCACACGAACTGGCCGAACGCGGCTTCGAGGTGACCGTCTACGAGCGGCGGGCCCTGGGCGGCAAGGCACGCAGCATCGCGGTCCCGGGCAGCGGCAAGGAGGGGCGGCCGGAGCTGTGGGGCGAGCACGGATTCCGGTTCTTTCCCGGCTTCTACCGCCACCTACCCGACACCATGCGGCGAATCCCGTTCGCGGGCAACGCCAATGGTGTGTGGGACAACCTGATCGCCGCCCCCGAGGCGCGGTTCTCGCGCAAGGACGCGGACGACACCATCATTCCGATGGGCAAGTTCGGCAAGCCCTGGTCGAGTCCGGACGACTTCCGCGAGACCGTCGGGTCGGCCATTACGACCTCCACGAAAATGGGCACCAGCGACGCCCTCTATTTCGCGAGTCGCCTGCTGGTCTTCAACACCAGCTGCGACGCCCGCCGCTACGGGCAGTGGGACAACATGGCCTGGCGGGATTTCGTGGGCGCGGGCAGGCGCTCCAACGAATTCCGCATGCTGCTCTCGCGCACGCTCACCACGCTGCTGGTGGCCGCGCGGGAGGACAAGGCCAGCACCCTCACCATCGGCACCATGGGCGAGCAGTTCCTGGGCAATCCGCTCGAGGTCGGCAATGACGGCGCGCTGGACCGGCTGTTGAACGGGGCCACCAACGAGGCATGGATCGATCCCTGGGTGAACCGCCTCCGGGATCTCGGCGTCACCTTCGTCAACGCCGAGATCCGGGGTCTGGATCTGGAGGGCGCGCGCATTTCCGGTGCGCGCGTGGTGGATTCGTCGGGCGCGGCCCAGACGGTCACTGCCGACCATTTCGTGAGCGCACTGCCCGTGGAGGTGGCCCGCACCCTGTGGACGCCCGAAATCCTATCGCTGCGACCGGAATTGGCGGGCATGAGCCAGCTGACGGTGGACTGGATGACCGGCATCCAGTTCTTCCTCCGCCGCCCCACCGATATCGCGCGCGGGCACACCGCCTACGTCGACTCCCCGTGGTCGCTGACCTCCATTGCGCAGGGCCAGTTCTGGAACCGCACCCCGGTCACCGGCATGGGCGACGGCACCGTGCAGGACTGCCTGTCGGTCGACATCTCCGACTGGAACACACCCGGCATGCTCTACGGCAAAACGGCCAAGGAGTGCACCCATGACGAGATCGCGCGCGAGGTGTGGGCGCAGCTGAAGGCACACCTCAACGATCGCGCCGACCTGCTGCGCGACGAGGATCTGCACTCCTGGTTCCTCGACACCGGCATCGCGTGGGACGCCGCGCAGCAGCGCAACACCAATGCCGATCCGCTGCTGATCAATACGGCGGGCTCCTGGGCGCTGCGCCCGGAATCGCATTCCGACTCGCTCCAGAACCTGTATCTGGCAGGCGATTACGTGCGCACCAATGTGGACCTGGCCACCATGGAGGGCGCGTGCGAGGCGGCCCGCGGCGCGGTGAACAAGCTGCTGGAGGTGGCGGGTTCGGATGCCCCGCGCTGCAAGCTGTTCACGCTCTACCGCGCGGAGGTGCTGGAGCCGTTCCGGCAGCTGGACATTCAGCGGTACGCGGCGGGACAGCCGAACATGTTCGACGCCTAGGGTGCTTCCTCGCACCGGCGAAAAAGGCTGGTGTGAGGCCCGCACCGCGCGTTGAATCGGGAGCATGAGCGAGATCACGGACCCGGTCGAACTACGTGAACTGCTGGGGGAGGTCGCGCCGCGGCCGCGGAACAAGGACCGGTACTCCCTGCATCACCGGGATCGGGAATGGATCGCCCGCTCACCGTTCGTGGTGCTGGCCACCAGCGATGCCGACGGCAACTGCGACGCCTCGCCGAAGGGCGATCCGGCGGGATTCGTGCAGGTGCTCGACGACAAGACGATCGCCATTCCCGAGCGGCCCGGCAATCGCCGCGCGGACGGCTACCTCAATATCCTGAGCAATCCGCACGTCGGCGTGCTGTTCCTGATTCCGGGCCGGGGCGACACCCTGCGGATCAACGGCCGCGCCCGGCTGCTCCGTGACGCACCCTATTTCGACGACATGGTGGTCAAGGGTCATCGCCCGATCCTGGCCATCGAGGTCGCCATCGAGCAGATCTTCTTCCACTGCTCCAAGGCGTTCATGCGCAGCGCGCTGTGGCAGCCGGAACAGTGGCCCGAGGACACGATGCCCAGCGTCGCGCGCCTGGTGAAGGATGTGCAGCCGGCCACCCCCGAGACCTTCGAGCAGCTCGAGGCGTACTACACGGGCGAGGGCTATCGAAAGATGCTCTACAACGGCTGAGTGCGGCGCGTATCACGCCGTGGGCCCCGATGCCGCCTGCACGTCCCGCCCGCCATCCCCATAAACTCGCGTCGTGGCAGACATCTCGATGCGCGGACAGCTGGCGCTGCGGGCGGCGACGGCGGCGTCGTGGGCCTCGCGGCGGGCCGGGCGGGGCAACGGCTCGATGATCGGCGGGCTGATCGCGCTGAAGATCGATCCCTCCCTCATGACCCAGCTGGGTCGCGGCAAGCGCACCGTGCTGGTGACCGGCACCAATGGCAAGTCCACCACCACCCGCATGACCGCCGCGGCGCTGCAGACCCTGGGCGGCGCCGATCGCCGCGGACTCAGCAGTGTCGCCACCCAGGCCGACGGCGCGAACATGGACGCCGGGATCGTGGCCGCGCTCACCGCGCACCGCAGCGCGCCGCTGGCCGCCATCGAGGTGGACGAACTGCATCTGCCGCATGTCGCCGACGCGCTGAACCCGTCGGTGGTGGTGCTGCTGAACCTCTCCCGGGACCAGCTGGACCGGGTCGGCGAGATCAATATGATCGAGCGCCGCCTGCGCGAGGGCATGGCGCGGCATCCCGCGGCCGTGCTCATCGCCAACTGCGACGACGTGCTGGTCACCTCCATCGCCTACGACCACCCGAACGTGGTGTGGGTGTCGGCCGGCAGCGGCTGGTCGGTGGACGCCACCAGCTGCCCGCGCAGCGGCGAGCCCATCGTGTGGGAGGGCGAGCACTGGTACAGCACGGGCGCGGACTTCCAGCGGCCCGTGCCGCAGTGGCGGGTCGGCGAGCACACGCTGTCCGGGCCGGACGGCCTGGAAATCCCGCTCGCCCTTGCCCTTCCGGGGCGCGCCAATCGCGGCAACGCCGCGCAGGCGGTGGCCGCCGCGGTGGCGCTGGGTGCGGATCCGGACGCGGCCGCGGCCGCCGCGGGCACCGTGCGCGAGATCGCGGGCCGCTATCGGACGGTCGAGGTCGACGGCCGCCGCACCCGCATGCTGCTGGCCAAGAATCCGGCCGGCTGGCAGGAGGCGCTGTCCATGATCGATCCGGCCGCAACGGGTCTGGTGATCGCGGTCAACGGCCAGGTGCCCGACGGCGAGGACCTGTCCTGGCTGTGGGACGTCCGCTTCGAGCACTTCGAGGGCACCCAGGTGGTGGCCGCCGGGGAGCGCGCCACCGATCTCGCGGTCCGGCTCACCTACGCCGGCGTCGAGCACATCACCGTCGCGGATCCGCTGGACGCCATCGCCTCCTGCCCGCCGGGACGGGTCGAGGTGCTGGCCAACTACACCGCGTTCCGCGACCTGAACCGCGACCTGGAGACTGGGGCCCGCGCATGAGTGAATCGACCGTCCGCATCGGCCTGGTCCTGCCCGACGTCATGGGCACCTACGGCGACGGCGGCAATGCCGTGGTGCTGCGCCAGCGCCTGCGCATGCGCGGCTACGACGCCGAGATCATCGAAATCCCGCTCACCGAGCCGGTTCCCAACTCGCTGGACGTCTACACCCTGGGCGGCGCGGAGGACTCGGCCCAGCGCCTGGCCACCCGCCACCTGCAGCGCCACCCGGGCCTGCAGGAGGCCGCCGAGCGCGGCGCTCCGGTGCTGGCCATCTGCGCCGCCATCCAGGTGCTCGGCCACTGGTACGAGACCTCCTCCGGGGAACGTGTGGACGGCGTCGGCCTGTTCGATGTCACCACCTCCCCGCAGGAGAAGCGCGCCATCGGCGAGGTGGCGACCCAGCCGCTCGTTCCGGGCCTCTCACAGCCCCTCACGGGCTTCGAGAACCACCGTGGCGGAACCAAACTCGGCGGCGACGCCAAACCGCTGGGGCGCGTCACCAAGGGCGTCGGCAACGGAGTGGGCGACGGCCTCGAGGGCGTCATCCAGGGTTCGGTGCTCGGCACCTACATGCACGGCCCGGCCCTGGCCCGTAACCCCGAGCTCGCCGACTATCTGCTGACCCGGGCGCTGGGCGTGGATTCGCTTCCGGCCCTGGATCTCCCGGAGGTCGACCAGCTCCGCCGCGAGCGCCTGCGGGCCTGACACCGGCCGGCCTCCGCTCGGTCCCGCGCCGCAGGTGAAGTGTGGAAACACATAGCCGGCCCGCATATCTCGGTGGTGATCTCTCACCAACCTGTTGAGGCGTTGCCGAGCGGCCGGTAATCTCGCGCGCGGCCATGCGTGATGAGGGAGGTGGCCGCTTGCGTAGGCGTGCCGTGTTGAAGGCTGCTGTTTCGGCGGCTCTGCTGGCAGGTGTCGGGATGGGTACCGCCGGTCGCGGCGCCGGACCGGCGTCGGCCAATCCGTTGTGGAACGCGCTGTACCAGGCGTGGGTACCGGAAATCTTTGCGCCGCTGCCGGATCCGCCGGAACACAGCGAGGCCATCGTCATCGGCTCCGGCTTCGGGGCCGCGGTGACCGCGCTGCGGCTGGCCGAGGCGGGCGTGCAGAACACCGTGCTCGAGCGCGGCTCGCGCTGGCCCAACGACCCGTGGCGGGAGATCTTCACCGGCGACGACCTGCCCGACGGGCGCGGCTTCTGGCATCGCACCAGCTTCACCGGCATCACCAAGGTGCCCTTGCCGTGCTCGGATTTCGGTGGCGTGCTGGACGTCACGGAGTATCCGGGCATCGACGTGTGGCGCGCGGCGGCGGTGGGCGGCGGGTCCATCGTGTTCAGCGGCGCCATGGTCGCGCCACCGCGGCACCTGTTCGACCAGGTCTTCGGGGGCGTGGTGAACTACGACGAACTCGATTCGGTCTACTACCCGCGCGTCCGCCAGATGCTGCGACTATCCACCATGCCGCAGGATGTGTACGACTCCGTGCCCTTCACCCATTCGCGGGTATGGGATCAGCAGGTGCGGGCCGCGGGTTACGAACCGCAGGCCAATGATTCGATCTTCAACTGGGATGTGATCCGCGCCGAGCTGGCGGGAGCGAGCCGGGCCTCGGCCACCGCGTCGCGCAGCAATCTCGGCAATTCCAATGGCGCCAAGTTCGATCTGAACCAGAACTACCTGCGCTACGCCGAGGGCACCGGCCGCTCGGCCATCTACCCGGGCCACCGGGTGGACGCCATCGGCCAGGACGGCAGCGGCAAGTACGTGGTCACGGTGACCAAGCTGGCCCCGACCGGCCAGGTGCTCGGCAGCCGCACCCTCACCTGCGACCGCCTGTTCCTCGGCGCGGGCTCGGTGGGCACCTCCGAACTGCTGGTGCGCGCCCAGGCCACCGGCGCCCTGCCCAACCTCAACGAGCATGTGGGCGACGGCTGGGGCACCAATGGCGATGTGGTGCTGGCCCGCAGCGTCAGCTCGCTGTCCATGACCGGCGGTGGCGTGCCCAGTGCCAGTCGCATCTTCGACGACTCGGGCATGCCGCTGCACCTCGAAAGCTGGTATGTGCCGGGCATTCCGGTGGACACGGGCGCCATCGGCTCGCTCGGCATCACGCTGGATCCGACCCGGGCCCGCTTCGGCTACGACGCCGGCCGCAACGCGGTGGGACTGAGCTGGCCCAGGGCGGCCCAGGATCAGGTGGTCGCCGCCTGCCGCGCGGTCGATCAACGGGTGGCGCAGGCCGACCGCTCGCTGGTGAACTACACGCCGATCGGCTTCGACGCGCAAGGCTTCTTCACCGCGCACCCGCTGGGCGGGGCGGTGCTGGGGCAGGCCACCGACGCCTACGGCCGGGTCATCGGGCATCCGGGCCTGTACGTCATGGACGGCGCGGGTATCCCGGGCAGCACCGCGACGGTGAACCCGTCGCTCACCATCACCGCTGTGGCGGAACGCAATATCGAGGCGATCATCCGGGCGGGGAAGTAGCCGGCCCGGCCGCCCGGCCCCTCGAAGCCCGCCGCGCGGTCGTTTGCGCCGACTACGCTGGCGGGACCGTTCGATGAGGAAGGGGACGTCGTGATCGAGCTCGGCGCAGCGGATGAGGATGAATTCCCCCACAAGCCTCCCACCCTGTGGACCGATTTCGTCATGCTCGGGCTCGCGGTGGTCTCGGTCGCGCTCGTCACCTGGGTGACCTTCTTCCCGGTCTCCGATCACACCTACCGCACGATCCGCATCACGGACTACAGCATCTGCGCGGTGTTCCTCGCCGAATTCCTGTGGCGCTGGCGGCGTGAGGGCTGGAGCTGGACCTTCCCCTTCATCTACTGGTACGAGGTCCTCGGCATGGTCCCGGTGACCAGTCCGTTCTTCCGCGGTTTCCGGCTGCTGCGCATCGTGGTGATCGCGGTGCGGGTGGGCCGGGTGGCCGACCGCGCGTTCGGCGACCGGATCACCGCGGCCGTGGTGAACCGCTCGATCGGCGCCATCGTCGAGGCCATCGAGCGCCCGATCACGGTGGCCGTGCTGGACGAGGTCGCCGAGGTTTTGCGGTGTGGCCGATACACCCGCAATATCGCGAATGCGCTGGAGGAGAACCGTTCCGAGATCGACCAGATGATCCTCGAGGTGATCCGCAGTGATCCCCAGCTGGGGAAGGTGCGCTATGTCCCGTTCCACGAGGAGATGATTCGCGGCATCGCCGACGCCAGTTTCCGCGTCGTGCTGCAGGTGCTCGCCGATCCGCGCACCGACGAGCTGGTGGCGGATGCCCTGCGCGAGAACATCAATCAGATCCGCGAGGCCGTGAACTCGGGGGAGCGGGTGCCGGAGGCCATCGACAATCGGCTCACCCCGCGGCCCTGAGCCGTCGCCGGCCGCGTGTTCGAGGGCCTCAGTCGAGCCCGTGCCGGATCAGATCGCGCGGCTGGGCATAGCGCACCACCTCGAACACGATGAGCGCCAGCAGGACCGCGCAGAGCATGCCGAGCGCGGCCAGTGCGGGCATCGCCGACGCCAGCGGGATCAGGGCCAGCAGCACCACCGCCGTCACCAGTCGCGGCACCAGCACCTTGCCGGTCGCGTAGTGCCGGAACCCGACCAGGGCGACCAGGTACGCGATCACACCGCCGTACAGCGCGAACAGCGGGATCCCGTGCAGCTCGTCGCTGAGCGAATGTCCTTGCGCCCCACCCACGTAGTTGAGCACCTTCTTCAAACCCAGTGCCATGGCCACGATTCCGGCGATCATCGGGAAGTGCCAGAAGGTGTAGCAGTTGCGCGCGATCTGGATGCGCCGCTCGCCGCCGGCGCGATGCATCGCGTGCTCCACGACCAGCGCGGCCACATCGAAGTACGCCCACCACAGCAGGCCCGCCACGCCCAGGCCCAGCATCGAGCCCACGGTGATGGACCAGGAGATCGGCAGCCCGGCCACGCCGACGCCGATGGACACGATGGATTCGCCCAGCGCGATGATGACGATCAGCCCGTACCGTTCGGCGAAGTGCGAGGGCGAGTAGAGCCGCCACTCGTTGCCCGCGAAGAACGTCCAGCCCATGTCCCAGACCAGCGCCGCCAGCCACAGCCCCAGCTGCGCGGTCCCGGTGGTGAGCGCGCCGGCCACCAGCAGCACGCTGGCCACGCTGAGTGAGCCTGCGGCCCAGCGGATCACCTGCCGGCGTAGCTGGGCGTCGTGACTGCTGGCCATCCAGAACACGGTCAGATGGACCAGCCGGACGGCCAGATACGCGATGACGAACACCAGTGGCCCGTACCAGCCGCCCGGCAGATCGTGGAAGGACTCGGGAATGGTGAGCGCGATCATGAACGCCGCGCCCATGGCCACGAACATGGCCACCCGGGCGATGCCCTCATCGGCCTTGACCACATTGCCGAGCCAGGAGTAGCCGATCCAGCCCCACCACAGCATGGCCAGAATGAGCAGTGCGCGCAGCAGATTGACCGCGGTGGTCTCGTGCGCGGCGAAGTCGGTGACCATGGTGAAGGCGAAGACGATCACCAGGTCGAAGAACAGTTCCAGCTGCGTCACCGAGGCGTCCTCGGCGACGGGCATCATGCGGGTGCGTACGGGACCGGGCATGAGGGACATCCTGCCCAATGCGCGGCTCGAAAGGCAGTGCCGATCACGACTGTTCGCTGTTCGCGATCAGCCGCGAGTGTTCGGGGCCGGCCTAGGCGGTGCCGAAGCCGGGCTCGAAATTGCGGCCGTAGTCCAGGCGCTGCGCGTAGCCCGGCTGGGCGTACCCGGGCTGGGCCTGACCGGGCTGCTCGAAGGCGGCCGATTCGGTGTAGGACGCTTCGTCCACCTCGCCGAGTCCTTGGACGCCGGTGACGGATTCGACGAATGCGATGAAGTTGCTGATCATCGCGTCGCCCTCGCGGCGGGCGGTGCGCTTGAGCAGCATGCCGGGCGCGGGAATCGGCAGGTAGACCTCGGAGTGGTACCAGACCTCGGTGGCGCCGTCCTCGGTTTCGCCGAGGTCGAACCAGCCCTTGCCGCCGGCGCCGGCGCTGGATTCGGAAACCCGCCATTCGACGCGGTTCTCGGTGCAGGTGTACTCGACGACCTGCCGGTCGGGGCGGCCCATGAGATTGGCCGACACGTAGACGCGCTTGGGGCGGCCGCGCTTGTCGCGGGTGGCGACCCGGACGTCCTGATGGGAGGGGGACCAGTCGGGCATTTGCTCGACCATGAGCAACGCATCCATCACCTGTCCGGGATCGATGTCGATGACGAACCGGTGATCAGTCTTCGTTCTCATATCTACCCTTCCATTCGGGCACCGATTGTGACCAGGGTCGCTCGGAGAGTCAACTGTGCTACCCCTCGCTTCTGACCGACTGGTCGGTCTGGTAAGTCCCGATTTCCCTGCTCGGCAGGGCTATCCGGTCACGCCGGGGCGTGATCGGAAAATCTTGGGCTAACGCGGCCGAAACGGGTTGTGACCGGGTGTCGTCAGCCCGGCTCCACCACGGAGTCCGGGCCCGGGAACACCAGGCTCGTACGGCCGTCGGCAAACCGCACCACGTAGGGCGGCTCACCTTCCGCGCCGCGCACTTCGACGATTTCCGCGGTGTGATCGGGGAGTCCGACATTGCGCCCATGGATGACCAGATGATCACCGACACTTGCATGCATACCTGGGATTATTCGCCCCTGGTGATGCTCGTCACAAGGTCGGAATGGCACGTTCCACCGCCATGCGCACCAACCGGGCCGCCTCCTCGTCGGTGAAGATGTCCGGCAGTGTGAGTCGTTCGACGATCAGCCAGTTCAGGGCCAGGTAGAGCAGCGTCACCGAGTCGGCGTCGCCGGGCAGGCCGGAGTCCAGATGGTTGCGGACATTGAAATCGAGGTCCGCGCGCACCCGCTCGGCGAGGATCGCCTGCAGCTCCGGGCGGCGGGTGGCCTCGAGTCGGAGTTCCAGCAGGGCGAGGTAGCCGGTGCGGAACCCGGTGATGCGGGTGACGGTCTCCGCCATCAGTTCCGCGATGGTCTCGCGGGTGCGCGGGCCGGTGAAGAGATGGTCCATCGTCTCCTTGCTGGGTTGTAGCCGCTCGTAGAAACGGTGCCCGGCCTGGATCAGGAGTTCGTCGCGATTGGCGAAGTAGTTCGAGGCGGTGCCCGCGGGCACCCGGGCCTCCTTGTCGACCGCGCGGAAGGTGAGTCCGCGCGCGCCGTCGCGGGCCAGGACCTCGATGGCCGCGTCGATCAGGGCATTGCGTCGTTCCGGATTCGTTCGAACCATTGACACCACTCCATGTGTAGTACTACGTTCGTAATCACTACGGACATAGTACTACGAACAAGGCGGTAAACAATGCGAAAGCTCGTCTACTACGTGGCGGTCTCCCTCGACGGCTACATCGCCGGTCCGCAGGGGGAATACGACTTCTATCCGACCGGCGACGACCTGATGGCCTGGTTCGGCGAGGCCATGCCGGAGACGGTCCCGACCCACCTTCGCGAACTGGTCGGTCTGCCGGTCGATACGCCGAACCGGCAGATCGACACGGTCCTCATGGGTCGCGGCAGTTACGAACCCGGCCTGGCCGCCGGCACCGACAGCCCGTACAACCACCTGAAGCAGTACGTCTTCTCGACCACCCTTGCGCCGGTGGACAATCCGCAGGTGGAGATCGTCTCGGGTGATCCGGTCGAACTGGTCCGGCGCCTGAAAAAGGAAGAGGGCCTGGACATCTGGCTCTGCGGCGGCGCGAATCTGGCAGGACAGCTGATCGGCGAGATCGACCGTTTGATCCTCAAGAGCTACCCGGTCATCGCGGGTGCGGGCCTGCCCATGATCATCGGCAACTTCAGCCCGTCCCGGTTCGAGGTCACCCAGCGCCGGGAATTCGGCAACGGCACGCAGGTCACCTGGCTCGACCGGGCCTGAGTCCCGTTCGTGCTCAATCGCTTTCGCGGAGCCGGGTGGTGACGTCCATCGAGGTCTCGTGCAGCCGGTTGAAGATCTCGAGCAGTAGCTCCAACTGCTCGTCCGAATAATCGCGGGCGATCTTGGCGAATTCCGTTGCCAGGAACTCGTAGTGCGGTGCGATCTCGTCGATGCGGTCTTCCAGGGCGGTGATGATCACCCGGCGCCGATCCTTCGAATCGTGTTCGCGCCGTACGAATCCGCCCTTCAGCAGCCGGTCGATCATCCGGGTGATGGCCCCGGTGGTGAGGCCGGTGCGCTGGGCCAGTTCGCCCGCGGTGGCCGGGCCGCCGATGCGCAGCATATTGAGACAGCGCAGGTCGGTGACGTGCAGGCCGAGCTTGTCGGCCATGGCCCCGTGCAGCATCACGGCGTCGGTGGCGCTGCGTTGGGCGGCGAAGGTGAGGGCGGCGCCCAGCTCGTCGTGTTTCTCGCTCATCCCTTGACAGCTTAGTCTCACTCGGACAATATCTGAATGAGTCAACTACTTCTCAAGTCAGTTGATGACTCGTTCAGATATCTTCGGGAGAGATGTCATGACTGTTCAGCAGATCACCGACGAAACCGCCGTTCGCGCGCTGTTCGACCGGTCGAATCAGGCATGGGCGGACGGGGATGCCGCCGCCTACGCCGAGGTCTTCACGCCGGACGCCGACTACGTCACCTGGTTCGGCGCCCGGCTGCGGGGGCGCGAGGCGATCCGGGCCTCGCACGAACCGCTGTTCGCGAAGTACATGAAGGGCACCCGCCTCGACGGTGAGATCACCGGTCTGCGGTTCGTCACCCCGGATGTCGCGGTCGTGCACGGCCGTGGCGCGGTGGTGAAGGGCAAGCGCCGCCGGAACCGCTTCAACACCAAGGTGAACGTGTACGTCGCGGTGCGGCGGGACGGCGAGTGGGGCTTCGCCGCCTTCCACAACACCAAGTACAGCTGGCTGTTCAACACCCTTGTCGCCAAGCATGATCCGGGCGTGCGGATGTCGGCGCCGGAATAGCTGCCGGGTGACTGGAATCCGTGGACGGGAGGTGGGACGAAAAGTCGTGGACCTGGGCCGGTAGTCTTGTGGGTCGGTAGCAGCAGTTTGTCGATCTTGGAGGATTTCCGCCGTGGCTCTCGTCGTCCAGAAGTACGGAGGATCCTCGGTCGCCACCGCCGAGCGCATCCGGAGGGTCGCCGAGCGGATCGTCGAGACCAAGAAGCTCGGCCACGATGTGGTCGTCGTGTGTTCCGCCATGGGCGACACCACCGACGAACTGCTGGATCTGGCCCAGCAGGTCGCGCCGGCCGCTCCGGCCCGCGAGATGGACATGCTCCTCACCTCGGGTGAGCGCATCTCCAATGCGTTGGTCGCCATGGCCATTCACTCGCTGGGCGCCGAGGCTCGTTCGTTCACCGGCTCGCAGGCCGGTGTCATCACCACGGGCACGCACGGCAATGCCAAGATCATCGACGTGGCCCCGGGCCGGGTGCAGCAGGCGCTCGGGCAGGGCACCATCGTGCTGGTCGCGGGCTTCCAGGGTGTGAGCCAGGACAGCAAGGACGTGACCACGCTGGGCCGCGGTGGTTCCGACACCACCGCCGTCGCGCTGGCCGCCGCGCTCAATGCCGATGTCTGCGAGATCTACACCGATGTGGACGGCGTCTTCTCCGCCGACCCGCGCATCGTCTCCGACGCCCAGAAGCTGGACACCGTCTCCTACGAGGAAATGCTGGAGATGGCCGCCTGCGGCTCGAAAGTTCTCATGCTGCGTTGCGTCGAGTACGCGCGCCGCTACAACGTGCCCGTTCACGTGCGGTCCTCGTACACCGACAAGACGGGCACCATGATTACCGGATCGATGGAGGACATCCCCTTGGAGCAAGCAATCCTCACGGGCGTCGCGCACGACCGCAGCGAGGCCAAGGTGACCGTGGTCGGCATTCCGGACGAGCCCGGCTACGCCGCCAAGGTGTTCCGCGCGGTCGCCGATGCCGAGATCAATATCGACATGGTGCTGCAGAACATCTCCAAGGTGGAGACGGGTAAGACCGACATCACCTTCACCCTGCCCAAGCTGGAGGGCCCGCGCGCCGTCGAGCTGCTCACCAGGCGGCAGGGCGACATCGGCTTCTCCCAGGTCGTGTACGACGACCACATCGGCAAGGTGTCGCTGGTCGGCGCGGGCATGAAGTCGCACCCGGGCGTGACCGCCACCTTCTGCGAGTCGCTGGCCGACGCGGGCATCAACATCGACCTGATCTCCACCTCGGAGATCCGGATCTCGGTGCTGGTCAAGGACACCGACCTGGACGAGGCCGTGAAGGTGCTGCACTCGTCGTTCGATCTGGGCGGCGACGAGGTCGCGGTCGTGCACGGCGGAACGGGACGGTAGCGGCATGGGTGTGCGTGTAGGCGTCGTCGGCGCGACCGGTCAGGTCGGCGCGGTCATGCGAAAGCTGCTGGAGGAGCGCAACTTCCCGGCCGACGAGGTGCGGTTCTTCGCATCCGCGCGTTCGGCGGGCAAGACGTTGCCGTTCCGCGGCCGCGACATCGTGGTCGAGGACACCGAGACCGCCGACCCGAGCGGACTGGACATCGCGCTGTTCTCGGCCGGCGCCACCATGTCCCGGGTGCAGGCGCCGCGTTTCGCGGCCGCCGGTGTCACCGTCATCGACAACTCCTCGGCCTGGCGCAAGGACCCCGAGGTGCCGCTGGTCGTCTCCGAGGTGAACCCGGAGGCCACCCGCAACCTGGTCAAGGGCATCATCGCCAACCCGAACTGCACCACCATGGCCGCCATGCCGGTGCTCAAGGTGCTGCACGACGAGGCCGGGCTGCAGCGGCTGATCGTCTCCAGCTACCAGGCGGTGTCGGGCTCCGGCCTGGCCGGTGTGGAGGAGCTGGCCTCGCAGGTGCGCGCCGTCATCGGCGATGCCGAGAAGCTGGTGCACGACGGTTCGGCCGTGGCATTCCCGGCGCCGAACAAGTACGTGGCCCCGATCGCCTTCGACGTGATCCCGCTGGCGGGTTCGCTGGTGGACGACGGCAGCGGCGAGACCGACGAGGATCAGAAGCTGCGCAACGAGTCCCGCAAGATCCTGGGTCTGCCGGATCTGCTGGTGAGCGGCACCTGTGTGCGCGTCCCGGTCTTCACCGGCCACTCGCTGTCGATCAATGCCGAATTCGCGCAGCCGCTTTCGGTGGAGCGCGCCGAGGAGCTGCTGGCGAAGGCGCCGGGTGTGAAGCTCACCGACGTCCCCACCCCGCTGGCCGCCGCCGGTATCGACGAGTCGCTGGTGGGCCGCATCCGCCAGGATCCGGGTGTGCCGGACGGCCGCGGTCTGGCGCTGTTCATCTCCGGCGACAACCTGCGTAAGGGCGCCGCGCTCAACACGATTCAGATCGCGGAAGTTCTTTTGAACAACTGATCAGATCTATCCGTTACGGACCGTGCACAAGAAAGTGCACGGTCCGTTTTCGGATATTGTCCAGGCGTCAATGCGATAGGCTCCCTGGAGTCGGTCAATCCGCCCAAAGTTCGGCACAGGGGAGCGGCGGTAGTCGATCGGTCCGGAGCCCGTCGATCACGACTTCTATGCGATGCGGGCGCAAATGCGCAGCGAGGCGTTCGGCAATTGCGCGTTCCGCGCGGTAATCCAAGATCATTCCTCCGGGAAACCGCAGGCGCACATGGACTTCGCCGGTTTTCGGCACGGCGGTCATCTCGATGGTGCCCGATGCGAGGCTGGTTGACCTTTCATCGAGCGCGAGTTCCGGATACCCTCGCGTTCGAGGCGCGCGGTGATGCTTTGCACCGTCGCCCCGTCGGCAGTGGAGGAATACTTGGTGGCCGCAAGGGCGCACGCCGCGAACCACATTGCCGCGCCGCCGATTCCGGCTCCGAGTAGGAAGAAGAGAAGTTCGCCGGGCATGACCACCTCTTGTCGTCCGATTGGTTCGACGGGTCCTCTTCAAACGTTAAACACAGAAAAATTGCGGTGCAATAAGAAAAATCCATGTTCCATACTGTGCGCCGTAAGCTCGGTCGGTCTGGAATCCTTGTCGACAGATCCCCCCTCTGGATGGAAAGGGCGGAAGGAGAAGGGCATGGTAGACATCGGCGAAACAAGCGGGCGGTGACGGCCGGGAAAGCCGATCAGGCAGAAGGAGTTTGACCCGGTGGCCGAAAGTACCCTTGGGGCACGGGTAGCGGAGTTGCGCCGGCGGCGGGGACTATCGCAGAAAGAGTTGGGAGCGGCGATTCGGCGCTCGGAAAGCTGGGTGTCGCAGGTCGAGCGAGACGTGCTGCCTGTTGAGCGACTGTCCGTTCTGCAAAGACTGGCGGACGTGCTCGGAGTGGCGGTACGCGATCTGCGTCCCGAAGCGGCCGAACCGATTGCCGCAGACCGCGGTGACGGGCATCGGCCCGGCTCGGCGGTGTTCGAGCAGCTGCGGCTGCTGCTCACCGGGCATCCCGCGCTGGAACAGCTCTTCGGAGACGAGGCCGATCGCAGTCTCGAGCTGAGCACTGCGGCCGCGAAACTGCCGGAGCTGCAACAGCGAGTGGACCTGGCCTGGCAGCTGGCGCACGAATCCCGGCTGGTCGAGGTGGGCAGCAGTCTGCTGGAACTGATTCCGGATCTCGAGCACGCCGCGCGGGCGGATGCCACGCGGCGGCCGGAGGTGCTGACCCTGCTCTCGCGCGCCTATCAGGTGGCCGCGACCGCGTTCACCCGCCAGGAAGAGGTCGACGCGGCGTGGGTCGCGGCCGATCGCGCACTGTCCGCGGCCGAGGAATCCGGTGACGCGCTGAGCGTGGTGGCCGGAACCTATCGCATGGCACAGGCTTTCCTGCGTCTGCAACGCCTGGAACAGGCCGAGCAGGCGGCGCGAGTGTCGGTGGCCGCGCTGGCCGCGCAGGTCGCGGCCGAGCAGCCGCGGCCGGAAGTGCTGTCGCTCTACGGATCTCTGCAGCTGATGCTGGCGGTGATCGCGGCGACGGACGGGAATCGCACGGCTGCCCGCACCGGGCTGGCAGCGGCGCGCGCCGCCGCCGACCGGCTGGGCGAGGGCCGCAACGATTTCGACACCGAGTTCGGTCCGACCGGGGTCGCCGTGCACGCGGTGGCCGTGGCGGTTGAACTGGGCGACGCCGGCGAGGCGCTCGATACCGCGCGCACCGTCGACGCCTCGATCCTGTCTCCGGAGCGGCAGGCGCGCTTCCTGGTCGATGTGGCCCGCGCGCACGCGCAGCGGCGGCAGGCGAGCGAGGCATTGGAAGCGTTGCTCAATGCCGAGCGACTAACCCCCGAACTGGTGCACACCGATCATCGCGCCCGCGAAGTGGTGCGTGATCTGCTGCAGTTCGCCGGTCGCCGACCGGCCGACGAACTACGGGAGCTGGCGGGCCGCGCCGCGGTCACCCCCTGAGCGAACCAGGGGTGGCGGCCGGTCAGCGAATCCCGGTGTGCGCGAGCCGGGTCCGACGCATGCCGCTCGGGCGAACCCGGAAAGTTGAAGCCGACGCCCAACAAGCGCCTCTCGGCGAGTGGTCGCTCGTAGCGACGAAGGGTGCGGCCCGGGGCTGTTCCGACGCCGGCAAGGGGGATCAACCCGGGGTCCGCCGGATCTATTCCGGGGTGGGCACTGTGATCTGGGCAACGGTGCCGCGATGGTGTCCGGTGTCACCCTGAGGTGCGGATCAGCGTGATCGAGCTGCTGGCCGCGCGTGGCCGGCACGCCGAGGCGCTGACCCCGCCCCGATGGACCTCGGGCGTCCCCCGGCCGCCGAACCATCCGCCGACAGCGCCACCCGTGGTCCCGCGATAATCCTTCGCTCGATATTTGCCGAACCTGCGCGTCCGGACTGTATATACCTTTGTTTACTCACCGCCCTGCGGACTTTTCTTGACTAGTTCCAGAAAACTCGGCACGCTCGAAAACATGACCAAGGCGACCACCACCAATACCGGCGCCCCGGTGCCCAGCGACAACGAATCGCTCACCGCGGGCACACAGGGCCCGATCCTGCTGCACGATCACTACCTGATCGAGAAGCTCGCCCACTTCAACCGGGAGCGGGTGCCCGAGCGCGTGGTGCACGCCAAGGGTTCGGGCGCGTTCGGCGAACTGGTGGTTACCGGTGATGTCAGCCGCTACACCAAGGCCGCGCTGTTCCAGCCTGGCACCCGCACCGAGTCGCTGGTGCGTTTCTCCACCGTCGCCGGTGAGCAGGGCAGCCCCGACACCTGGCGCGACCCGCGCGGTTTCGCGGTGAAGTTCTACACCACCGAGGGCAACTACGACATCGTCGGCAACAACACCCCGGTGTTCTTCATCAAGGACCCGATCAAGTTCCCCGACTTCATCCACTCGCAGAAGCGCCTGCCCGGCTCCGGCCTGCGCGACGCGAACATGCAGTGGGACTTCTGGACCCTGCGCCCGGAGACCGCCCACCAGGTCACCTGGCTCATGGGCGACCGCGGCATCCCGGCCACCCTGCGCCACATGGACGGCTTCGGCTCGCACACCTACCAGTGGATCAACGAGGCCGGCGAGCGCTTCTGGGTGAAGTACCACTTCAAGACCGACCAGGGCATCAAGAACCTGACCCAGGCCGAGGCCGACGAGCTCGCCGGTAAGGACGCCGACTTCCACCGTCGCGACCTGTACCAGGCCATCGAGCGCGGCGACTTCCCGAGCTGGACCCTGAAGGTCCAGATCATGCCGGTCGCCGAGGCGGACAACTACCGCTTCAACCCGTTCGACCTGACCAAGGTCTGGTCGCAGCAGGACTACCCGCTCATCGAGGTCGGCCGCTGGACCCTGAACCGCAACCCCGCGAACTTCTTCGTGGACATCGAGCAGGCCGCTTTCGCGCCCTCGAATGTGGTTCCCGGCATTGCCTTCTCGCCCGACAAGATGCTGCTGGGCCGCGTCTTCGCCTACGCCGACGCGCACCGCTACCGCATCGGCGCGAACCACGAGCAGCTGCCGCCGAACCGGGCCAAGGCCGCGCCGGTGAACTCCTACTCGCAGGACGGCGCCATGCGCTTCGCGCACAATGCCGCGAGCGTTCCGGTGTACGCGCCCAACTCCTTCGGCGGCCCGCACGCCGATCCGGCGCGCGCCATCGACGACGGCGCCTGGGCGTTCGACCCGGCCATGGTCCGGGCCGGCTACCTCCAGCACCGCGAGGGCAACGACTTCGCGCAGGCCGGCACCCTGGTCCGCGAGGTCATGAACGACGCCGAGCGGGATCGCCTGGTGGGCAATGTCGTCGGCCACATCCTGGGCGGCGTGCGCGAGCCGATCCTGAGCCGGGTCTTCGACTACTGGAAGAGTGTCGACGCCGAGCTCGGCAAGCGCATCGAGATCGGCGTCCGCGAGCAGCTCTGACCCGAATCCCGGGACAGTCCGGGGCTTCCCCGGACCCCGCACGAGGCCCGCGTCGCGAATTGTGGCGCGGGCCTTCGTCATATCCGCGCAGCGGATAGCTGCGGTGTCCATAACGCGGCTATCTATGATGGTGGCTCGGTGGGCAAGCCCCGCGCGGCGACGAGGAGGTCCGATGCGAATCGGGGAGCTGAGCAAGGCCAGTGGCGTGTCCACCCCGACGATCAAGTACTACCTGCGGGAAGGCCTGCTGCCCAAGGGCGAGGCGACCGGCCACAATCAGGCGCAGTACGACGACGCGCATCTGCGCCGCCTGCGGCTGATCCGGGCGCTCGTCGAGGTCGGCGGGCTCTCCATCGCCTCGGCGCGCGAGGTGATCGCGGCCCTGGACGATCCGGATCTCGGCACCCACAAGATCCTCGGCGTCGCCCAGCACACCGCCGCCCGCAGCATCGCCTTCTGCGACGAGGAATCTCGGACCGCCGCCCGCGCCGAGGTGGAGGCCATGCTCGATCGCCTGGGCTGGCGCGTCGGTCGCGACAATCCGGCGGTGTCGGCCGCCGCCGAGGTGGTCGGCGCGCTGCGCCAGCTCGGCCACGGCGATATCGCGGACCGCCTCGACGACTACGCCCACGCCCTGGAGTCGATCGCCGAACTGGATATGGCCGTGCTGACCTCGCGCGGCGATATCGACAGCATGGCCGAGACGGTCGTGGTCGGAAACGTGCTCGGTGACGAGCTCATCGCCGCGCTGCGGCATCTGGCACAGACCGATCGCTCGGCCGAATTCTTCAGCGGCCGGCCAGCATCGAGTCGGTGAGCCGTTCGGCGAGCGCGTCGTCCAGGGGCGCGTGGCCGAGGATGAAGCGGTACCAGAACACCCCGTAGAACTGGTCGACCAGCAGATCGAGATCGGCGCCGGCGGGCAGTTCGCCGCGTAGCCGCCCGCGCTCGAGCACGGCCCGCACCGCTGCCCGGCGCTGCGCGGTGAAGGTCTGCAACAGCTCCGCGAGATGCGGGTCGTGTGCCGCCTCGCGCACCAGCGTGCGCAGCGCGGGTGCGGTCGAACTGCTCTGTGCGCCACGGAAAGTCGCTTCCATGAGGGTGCGCAGGTCGGTGCGCAGCGAGCCGCTGTCCGGAGGCGGCACCTCGAGCGCCGACCGTTCGGTGAGCGCGTCCAGCAGGACCGCGCCCTTGGACGGCCACCACCGGTACACGGTCTGCTTTCCGACGCCGGCCGCCCGCGCGATGGCGTCGATGGTGACCGGTGCGCCGTCGGATTCGCCGAGCAGCCGCAGCGAGGCATCGAGGATGGCCTGCCGGGTGGCTTCGTTGCGCCGTCGCCCGGTGTGTGGTCGCGCCGGATTGGGCTGTGCCGCCGTGCTTTCCATGATCGCCCTCCTGTGACGCACCTCACCGCTTTGTCGAGACTAAAAGTCTCGCCAACAGTGTTGTCGAGACTGTCAGTTCCGTAAGAATAGACGGACAGCGACAGAGAGGGTTTCCGACAATGACCACAACACCGCGCGTCGTCGTCATGGGTGGCAGCTCCGGCATCGGCGAGGCCACCGCCACCGCCTTCGCGGCCGACGGCGCCGAGGTCGTCATCACCGGTCGCGGGCGGGACAAGCTCGACGCGGCCGTCGCGCGTATCGGCGGCAAGACCACCGGCTACGCCCTGGACGCCACCGGCCAGGCCGATATCGACGCCTTCTTCGCCCAGGCCGGGACCATCGACCACCTGGTCATCTCGGTGAGCGGCTCGGCCGGCAGCGGTCCCTTCGCCGACCTCGATCTGGACCAGCTGGCCGCCGGCTTCGACGGCAAGTTCTGGCCGCAGGTGCGCATCCTGAAAGCCGCGCTCCCGCACCTGGACTCGCAGGGCTCGGTCACCCTGGTGACCGCGGGCTCGTCCCGCTCGGCCTTCCCCGGCACCGCGGGCCTGGCCGCCATCAACGGCGCGCTCGACGCCATGGTGCCGCCGCTCGCCGTCGAACTCGCCCCACTGCGCATCAATGCCGTCTCCCCGGGCGTCATCGACACCCCGTGGTGGGACCGGGTTCCCGAGGCGCAGCGCACCGCTCTGTTCGACGGCCTGGTGGCGACCACCCCGGTCGGCCGCGTCGGCCGCCCCGAGGACATCGCCCGCGCCATCCACATGCTGGCCATCAACGGATTCATCACCGGCGTCGTGCTCGACGCCAATGGCGGCACCAGTCTCGCGACGGGTCGCTGACCGGCCAGTAGTTTGGTCGGCATGCTCGAAAGCTCCGCCGCCGCACCGGAAACCACCACACCGCGCCGGGCCACCTGGTTCGAATGTTTCGGGGATCTGGTGTTCGCCGCGGCGGTCGGCCAGATCACGCATCGGGTGGGCGCGCACCCCGATGCCGGATCGGTGGCCGCGGCGGCCGGACTGTTCGTGCCGCTGTGGTGGGCCTGGGTCCTGTACGCGGTGCACGCCAATCGGGCCGATCGGGATACCGCGGCCCACCGCCTGCTCACCAGTTTCGGGCTGACCGGCATCGTGGGCATGGCGGTGTTCGCGGGTGCGGTCGGCCAGAGCCGGGGCGTGGACGCGGGATTCGTCCTCGCGTACCTGGTGGCCCGGGCCGGTGTCGCCCTGCTGTACGCCTGGGATTCCCGGCGGAATCCGGCACTGCGGGCCGTGTTCCGTTCGTTCACACTGGGTTCGGCCGTGAGCGCGGTGGGCTGGCTCGGCGGCCTCGCCTGCGACGCCGGCCCGCTGCGCTACGGCGCCTGGACGCTGGCCATGCTCATGGAGCTGGCCCTGCCGCTGGTGGTGACCCGGCGGCTGGCCGGCGTCGAGCAGGAGACCGACCATCTGCGAGAACGCTTCGGGCTCTTCACCATTGTGATCCTGGGCGAATCCGTGCTGGGCTTCACCAATGGCCTCGCGGCGGTACACACCGCCGGCTGGGCGGCGGTGACCGCGGCCGCTGCCTTCGCGCTCACCGTGGGCCTGTGGTGGTCCTACTTCAATGGCAGCGGAATACGCCCGGGGTCGCACACCGAGCTGGCGCGCACCGGAAAACTGCTGCACCTCTACACCTTCGGGCACCTGCCGCTGCTGCTCGGTCTGGCCTTGGCCGGCGCGTCGATGGGCATCGCGGTGACCGGCGGCAGCGCGCATTCGAATGCCACCGCCGCGGACTGTGTCGTCGGCGGCGTGATCGTGTACCTGGTCTCGGTAGCGCTGACCCGGGCCGCCTTCACCGGAATTCGCGAGAGCGTCGTGGTGATCCGGTTGCTCACCGCCGTGCTGGTGGCGGGGCTGCTGCCGATCGCGACCCGCATTCCGGTGGCGGGATTGCTCGGCGTGCTGGCCGGATTGGTGATCGGCTCGGTGGTGGTGGAGACTCCGGCCCAGCGCCGTCGGCTGGCGACGTTGGGCTGAATCACCGCCCGCCGCAGCTCATTTGGCGCGGTCGCGTCGAAACTCCAGTCCGTCCAGGATGAGTCCGAGCTCGGAGTCGAAGAAGTCGTTCCTGGACTGCGTGGGGTCGAGTTCCCGGTAGACGCCGTACCGTTTGGCGACGTGGGGGTAACCGCGTACCGCCTGTTCGGA
Source organism: Nocardia sp. NPDC059236 (assembly GCF_042754085.1). NCBI lineage: Bacteria > Bacillati > Actinomycetota > Actinomycetes > Mycobacteriales > Nocardiaceae > Nocardia > Nocardia sp. NPDC059236. The sequence continues at coordinate 549,782 of NZ_JBHZAF010000002.1, read as the reverse complement.
CGCGGCCATCATCTTGGCGAACCATTCCTGTTCACTGAGCCCGCTGCGGGAGACGCTGGTGAGCATGGCGGTTTCGGTGCCGGCGGAGCCGAGGACGAAGGCCCAGAAGGCATTCGAGGCCCGGTCCGCCTCCGCGTCGTCGAAGCCCGCCGCTTCGAGGGTCGCGAGCATGGCGTTCGACAGGCGCATGAGATTGGGGCCGAGGTAGGCGAGTCCGGCTCCGGTGATGGCGGTGCTCATCCAGGGGTGGCGCAGGACGGCGTCGCGCACATCGCGACCCAGAGCGAGTAGATCGGCGCGCCAGTTCTCCGGTGCGATGGTGGCGGGCTCGTGGACCTCGCCGAACGCCTCGTCGATCACCAGTTCCAGGATCTCGTCCTTGTTCGTGACATGGGTGTAGAGCGAAGTGGCTCCGGCATTGAGGCGGGAACCGAGCTTGCGCATGCTGAGCGCGTCGTAGCCCTCGGTATCGAGCAGCGCGAGAGCTTCGGACACGATCTGTTCCCGGCTCAGTGCGGGCTGATCTCGCCGCTGTCGCTGCGGGCGGGTCCACACCGACGAGAACTCCTGTGCCTTGGCCGCCATGGCTCTTCCTCCTTCATCTGTGGAACAGCATAACCCCAGCTAGAACGCCGTTCGTTCGACCGTACACCGTTCCCTATTGCGAACAGTGTACGTAGACCGTACAGTGTTCGACAACGCCGCACAGTGTGCGGAAGAGCTTCTCGAAGGGGAACCGAAATGACTGCGAACGAACCGACAGAGGCGCTGACATCGCCTGCGGCCCAGCGCAATCCGAAGCGCTGGCTGATCCTGGTCGTGCTCTGCCTGGCCACGCTCGTGCTGGTGATCGACAATATGGTCCTCACCGTGGCGCTGCCGGAGATCGCGATCGACCTGCACGCCGGGTCCCAGGCCCTGCAGTGGGTGATCGACTCCTACATCCTGGTCTTCGCGGGCCTGCTGCTCACCACCGGCAGCCTGTCGGACCGCTTCGGCCGCAGGCTGGTCATGGTGCTCGGGCTGGCACTCTTCGGCGCGGCCTCCCTCATCGCGGCCTACGCGACCAGCGCGGGGATGCTCATCTCCGGCCGCGTGATCATGGCGGTCGGCGGCGCGCTCATCATGCCGAGCACGCTGTCCATCCTGATCACCGTGTTCGACGAGGACGAGCGGCCCAGGGCGATCGCCGCCTGGACCGGTGTGTCCGTGCTCGGCATGGTCGGCGGCCCGGTGCTGGGCGGCGTGCTGCTGAACCACTTCTGGTGGGGTTCGGTCTTCCTGCTGAACGTGCCGATCGCGGCACTGGCCATCACGGCCGCCTTCGCCCTGATGCCGGAATCCAAGGGCCCCGCCCGTCCGATCGATCTGCCGGGCATGGTGCTCTCGATCGTCGGCATGGTGTCGCTGGTGTGGTCCATCATCGAGTTCCCGGCCAAGGGCCTGCACGGCACCTGGGCGACGCTGGTGCTGGCGGTTGTCGTGCTGGTGGCCTTCGTGATTCGTGAACTGACGGCTGAGCACCCGATGGTTCCGCTGCAGCTGTTCCGCAACCGGGTCTTCACCGGTTCCAGCTTCTCGCTGGTGCTGGCCACCTTCGCCAATGCCGGCCTGACCCTGGTGCTGACCCAGTACCTGCAGTTCGTGCTCGGCTACTCGCCCATCAAGACGGCCCTCGCCTTCACGCCGTTCGCGCTGACCGCGCTGGTGTTCAACGGCCTGGGCGCCGCGCTGGTGCAGAAGCTGGGTGTGCGTCCCGTCGCCCTGGTCGGCATGCTGGTGCTGGCGGGCGGCTTCGGCGCCCTGGCCGCGCTGACCTCCGACTCCGGCTTCTGGCTGCCGGCCCTGGCGATGTCGCTGGTCGGCGCCGGTGCGGGCCTGGCCATGCCGGCCGCCGTCGGTGCGCTGATGGGTGCGATTCCGCCGGAGCAGGCGGGCGTGGGTTCGGCGCTGAACGACACCATTCAGCAGACCGGTGGTGCGCTCGGTGTCGCGGTGCTCGGCGCGGTGCTGGCCGGTACCTACACCGACGCCATGCCCGCCGACGCTCCGGCGGCGGCCCGGGAGGGCATCGCCGGAGCCTTCGCCACTGGTGACGGCAGCCTGGTGTCCGCGGCCCGCGATGCCTTCACCGACGCTATGTCGAACACCTTCCTGGCCGGTGGTGCGGCGGTGCTGGCTGCCACCGTGGTCGCATTCTTCCTGATGAAGGGCGCGAAGCCGGCTGCGCCGGAAGGGGTTCCGGCCGAGGCCGACCTGGTCGAAGCCCGCTAGGCCCGACACCCGCGAACGACTCCGCCCCCGGCAGCACGCCGGGGGCGGAGTCGTTGCCGCGGCAGGAAGTCATTGCTGCGACAGCGCGGCGCCGGCCGGTGTCAGTCGAGTAATTGCTCGATGCGGGCCGTGCAGAAGCCGGTGATGTTCATCTCCGGCGGGAGCTGTACGCGGTGGGTCATGCGCAACAGGGGAATCGACAACAGGGCGGCCGAGAAGACCTCGTGGTACTCGAGGTTGCGGACCTCGTGACCGGTCCGCTTCTCGTAGTAGGCGATGGTCTCGGCGCGGGTCGGTGTGCCCGGCAGCGGGCGACGGCCCTCGTACTCGCTGCACGCCCAGTCCAGGAACAGCAGCCAGGCCAGATCCGACTCCGGGACACCGAGATGGGCGATCTCCCAGTCGAGCACACCGCGGACCCGGAAGTCGTTGTCGTACAGGATGTTCGACATCCGGGCGTCACCCCAGCAGAGGCACGGCTGCTCGGGTTCGCAGAGGTTGTCGCGCAGATACGCCACCGCCCGCCGGTAGGTCTCCGGCGGCGTTCCCTCGCAAGCCCACTGCAGCGCGGCGTCCAGATAGTTCACGCCCTGCTCGACGACCCCGGCGCCGTGCTCGGGAAATGCGAGGAAGTCCAATCGCAGTGCCCGCCAATCCAACTGGTTGACCTCGGCGATGGTGTCCACGCATCCCCACCACATGCGAGCCCGCTGCTCGGGCGTGGCCTCGAAGTAGTTCCCGGCGGCGTGATACGACGGATAGTCGCTCGGCGCCCGGCCTTCCAGCCGGTTCATCACGAAATACGCGCTGCCGAGCGGATTGTCGCCCCGCTCCAGCCAGACCACGGCCGGTACCGGCAGCCCGGTGTCCGCCAGCCGGCGCATCACCAGCACCTGCCGCAGCAGGTCGTAGTCCGGGAACAGCGACAGGTCCGGCGGTCGTCGCAGGACCAGGGAAGTGCGGCCGGAATCGTCCTCGACCTCGAAAAGATAGGTCTCGGTGGCGAATCCGCGTTCGGTGCGCGCGAGCTCGACCACGCGCGCGTTCCCGGCGGGCGAAAGATGCTCGCGTACGGCCGGTTCCAGTGCCGTCGCCAGCTGCTCGGCCGGAATTCGGGTGGTGCTCACGGTCAGTACCCCTCGTACCCGTACCGCGCATTGCGGCCCACGAACACCATTTCGACCAGCCCGTATCCGACCTTGCCGGCGGTCTCGATGCGGCAGAAGGTCTCGCTGAGCATGCTGACCTGCCGCAGATCCGCGGTGTCGGTGAGGTCGGCGGTGAAGCCGTCGCTCCAGTCCGCGCCCTTCCACAGTCCGGAGGCGTAGCCGCGGTAGTGGTCGTATCCCGCGAGGCCGGGCCAGAATCCGGAGACCGGCGTGATGGTGAATTCACGGTCGCGGCCGTCGGCGCCGCGCGCGGTGAAACTGCCGCCGCTGACGATGCGGAAGTCGTCGCGGAAGGTCAGCGCGTGGTCGGTGGTGACGATCGGGACCGGCTGCCCGGCGGAGCCGATCGGGGCCAGCACGGTGCCCTCGAAGTGCCAGCGCTGCCCGTCGGCGGTCTCGCGCTGCGCGAAATGCACCAGCTCGTCCTCGAATTGGAAGATGCCCATGTAGTAGAGGACGCCGTCGGGGATGTCGCCCGGCTGCAGGCCCTCGCCCTCGCCGAGGCTGCCGCCGCCCCCGCCGTGGCGGGTGCCCCAGGAGTGGTCGCGCCCGAACCACCAGGTCTCCGGATCGATCTCGAAGCGGGTGCCGGCCACCTCGATCCACCCGGAGATGCGCCCGTTCTGGTAGTAGCGGCGGGCGTCCTCGCGCACCCGGCCGCGGCTGCGGAAGAAGGCGGGTTCCTGTTCGTAGGCCGGGAACTGCCCCTCGAAGTCGAGTTGCAGCCGCACCCCGTGCTCGTTGTCGCCGAGGGTGGCGCGCACCTTGCGCAGCGGCTCGACGATCTCGTACCTGTACGGGCCGACCTGCCAGTCGGCGAGGCCGTCGTAGCGGTCGCCGATCTCGCGCGAGAGCCGGACCACGTGGGCGGACTTGTCGCCGATCGTGATCATGGCGTAGGCATCGAGCACATTGCGGTTGGGGTAGCGCGCCATGCCGGTCATCACGCTGATCTCGCCGGTGGTGTCGAAGCCGTACAGGACGACACGTTCGGTCCAGCGCAGATCGCTCTGCTGGACGTGGTCGAAGGTGGTGGGGAGCTGGTGGGCGAGCAGTTCGTCCTGGGGCGTCAGCATGGGTGCCTCCTGAATTAGAATACGGGCCATACCGTATTTCAAATAGGACAACGATGTAACCTGTTTCAGAATTTGCCACCGACCCGAGCGAGAGGGGAGCCCCGTGACCGCAGCCACCGGGACCGCCCGCCCCGGCCCCGGCCGACCCCGTGACCCGCAACTGGATGCCCTGGTGCTCACGGCGACCCAGGAACTCCTGGTCCGCGACGGCTACCAGGCCACCACCATCGCGGCCGTGGCCCGGCGTGCCGGAGTCGTCACGACCTCGATCTACCGCCGCTGGCCCGGCAAGCGCGCCCTGGTGGAGGATGCGATCTTCGCCCTGGACACCGAGAATCACCCGGTTCCCAGCGGCGACCTGCGCGCCGACCTACTGGCCTGGACGCGCCTGTTCCTGAATGCCGCCGCGCACCCGGCGGCGCGCTCGGCCATCCCCGGCCTGCTCTCGGAGTATCACGACGATCGGGAGAGCTACCGCCGCCTGCTCGACGGCGGTGAGCGGCCGACGATTCAGGCACTGCGCGAGCTGCTCGTGGCCGCTGCCGAATCGGGTCAGGCGGCCGGCGCCTGCGATGTCGAGGCGATCTTCGAATTCCTGCGGGGTGCGACCCTGATGCGCGCGCTCACGCACGGCACCGAGGATGCCGACAACTTCAGCCGCCGCATCGCGGACGCGCTGCACGCGGTCGCGCAAACTCCCACGTCAGAGTAGGCCCCACCAGTAGATCAGGCAGGCCAGCACGAAGACGACCACGGTTTCCATCGGCAATCCCAATCTTCTTGGCGCACTTACCTACATGATGCCGTCTTCCGGGCGGACAAGGCCACAAATCGGACGAACAAGATCGCTAATCGTTAGCCTGCCACACAAAGAACCCGCCCAGTCCGACACCCCTCGTGGTCGGACTCGGCGGGTTCTGCGCTGGCCTACCACCCCCTTCGCGGTAGGCCATGTTCCCAATTGAGTACCGGTTGGTTGGTTTGCTGTGGCCGACCCGCCACCCCTCGTAGACGGGTCGGCCCCAGCGTTCCCGCCCCCGGATGGTGGCTCGTTGGGTCCGCCGGTGCGTTCCGGCGTTGACACAAACGATGCCGAGCCGCGCTTGGCACGGCCTTAACAAGATCTTGTAATTGCGAAAATGCCTGCTGATGGGCAGTTTTCGTGGACTGCGGAAGTTCAGGAGTGCAGCGCGGTCACCAGGTCGGCGATGGCGGCATCGGTGACCTGGTAGCCCGGGAAATAGCAGCAGACGCGAGTGGCGCTGTCGCCGAAGCGGGTACGGATCAGCTCCGCGCATTCGACCGGTGTGCCGCTGACGGTGAGCGCGTCCACCATCGGGTCCTCGATGAGCCCGGCCATCTCCCGCCACCGCCCCTGCTTCGAGAGCAGGTTCAGCTCGGGTTGCAGCTCCGCCCAGCCTTCCACCTCCAGGACCGGACGGTAGGCGGGCGTGGAACCGTAGAACGCCAGCAGGTTTCGCACCGCCCGGCGCGCCTCGAGCAGTTCTCGCTCCGAATCGCCCATGGCCACAATGGCTTCCACGATGATCTCGAAGGGCCGCGGTGAGTCTCCGAGCCCTGTCGCGACGGCCGCCAGTGTCCGCTCCCGGAAGTGCCGCTCGGTATTGAACGGCATCACCAGCAGTCCGTCGGCCACCTCCGCCGCCATGGTCGTCATGCGCGGCCCCAGTGCGCCGACCAGAACCGGCGGCGCCCCATGGGGATTCGGTCCCGGATCGAACTGCGGTGTCATGAGCGTGTGCTGCCAGAACCGGCCGCGGTAGTCCAGCCGCTCCCCGTCCTGCCAGGCCCGCAGGATCGCCTGCACCGCCAGCACGGTGTCGCGCATTCGCTCCACCGGCTCCGACCAGGTGCTGCCGTAGCGCCGCTCGATATGGGTCCGGATCTGACTGCCGAGCCCGAGCCGGAACCGCCCGCCCGACAATGACTGCAGATCCCACGCGGTGTGCGCCAGATGCATCGGGCTGCGCGGGAACGCCATGGCCACATTGGTCATGATGTCGACGCCGGATGTGGCGGCCAGTGTCAAGGGCAGGAACACGTCGTGCGCGCCTTCGAAGGTGAACACCCCGTCCACCCCGAGCTCGCGCAATCGCGCTGCGCGGGAAGCCGATTCGGCGAGCGGCGCGTTCAGCCAGATATCGACGGGCAGGGACACCGTGACTCCTCCTGATACGAGAAAACAACAGCCCCGGGCCGAGAGGTAGTAGGCCCGGGGCTGTTTCGGGTCAGCGGTGGTCGTGATCCGCTGACCCGCGCGGGGGAGCTACCAGGGAAGTAGCAGCACTCCTCCGCGGGCTTGTGGTCAGCCGATGAATTCGGCCGCCTTCTCGCCGATCATGTAGCTCGGCGCGTTGGTATTGCCGCCGGTGATGCTCGGCATGATCGAGGCGTCGGCCACGCGCAGGCCCTCGATGCCGTGCACCTTGAGCGTCGGGTCGACGACCGCGCGCTCGTCCACACCCATGCGGCAGGTGCCGACCGGGTGGTAGATGGAGTGCACGCGGTTGGGCAGCTCGCGGCGCAGCGCCGTCTCGTCCGCCCACTCCTGGCCCGGGAAGAAGTTCTCGGTGATGTCGCCCGCGATGCTCTTGTGCGACATGACCTCCCGGATCATCTTGATGCCCTCGATCAGGAACTCGGTGTCCCACGGGTCGGTCAGGTAGCCCGGGTCGATGAGCGGCGAGGCGAACGGGTCGGCGGAGGCCAGCTTCAGTTCGCCGCGGCTCTTCGGGTAGATGAGGCTGGGCATGACGGTGAGCGCCGGGCGGCGGTCCACCAGGTGCAGCTTGTCGGCGTCCTGGTTGGGCGTCGGGTAGCTCCACGGCAGGGTGTGGATCTGCATGTCCGGGTGGTCGCCCTCGGCGAACTTGGTCTTGACGAAGCCGGCGGCCTCGAAGACCGTGCGGCCCATGAAGGAGCTGCCCGGGTTGCGCATCTCCTTGAGGATGCCGCGCGCGAAGTAGGTGGGGATGCCGCGGTGGATGGCCTTCTTGGACACGAAGGTCATCGGCACGAACAGGTGGTCGTGCAGGTTCTGGCCGACGGGCAGGTCGGCGACCACCTCGATGCCGAGGTCGCGCAGGTGTCCGGCCGGGCCGATGCCCGAGAGCATGAGCAGCTGCGGCGATCCGATGACACCGCCGGAGACGATGACTTCCTTGGCGGCGCGCACGATGCGGCGCGTGCCGTTCTTCTCGGCGATCTCGACGCCGGTGGCGCGGCCGTTCTCGATCACCACGCGGGTGGCCTGCACGTGGGTGAGCACGGTCAGGTTCGAGTTCGGCATGTTGGTGATGAAGCCGCGCGAAGAGCTGTAGCGCACACCGTCTTTCACGCTCTGCTGGAAGACCGAGATGCCTTCCTGCGACGCTCCGTTGTAGTCCTTGATGATCGGCGCGCCGAGGGTCTCGGACGCGGCGGTCATGAACTCCTCGGAGATCGGGGTGAGCTCGCGGGGGCGGGTGACCTCGATCGGGCCGCCGGTGGCGCGGTAGTCGTCCGCGCCGTCGACCCAGTTCTCGAGGCGCTTGTAGGCGGGCAGGACCTCGTCGTAGCTCCAGCCGGTGTTGCCCTCGGCGGCCCAGGAGTCGAAGTTGGCGCGGTTGCCGCGCACGTAGAGCATGCCGTTGATGGAGCTGGAGCCGCCCAGCACCTTGCCGCGGGTCATCGGGATCAGCCGGTCGTTGGCGTGCTTCTGCGGGACCGAGTACTGCTTCCACGCCACCAGCTTCTTCAGCTGCGGAACCGTGTGGACCATCGAGATCATGCCGGGGCGGGTGACCAGCTGGGTGTTGTCCTTGCGCCCGGCCTCCAACAGGATCACGCTCGCGCCACGCTGAGCGAGCCGTCCGGCCAATACTGCACCGGCGCTGCCCGCGCCAACGACGACGTAATCGGCTTCGGACGTGGAGCCCGGGGAAGCGGTCATATCAGTTACCTCATCTTCGAGTGTGCCTGGCATCACTGTAGAACAAGTTCTAGTCTGCCGACACACTGGACATGATGTCCAGTCACAAGATCGACTTCAGGGCGGGTTGAGCGATCTTGTGGGCGCGGCGGGTCCTCGTTGAACATGTTGCAGATCCACTGTTGCGGGATAACTGCTCCGCGGGGCGTGCGGGAACCGGGGGATCGGAGGCCGGAAACGCTGCCCAGCCGCGGGTCGGCATGGTTCAATTTCTGTGAAACACGTTCCAATTTCGTGATCATAGCGGCACCTTGCCCGAGGAGGAACAGTGTCTGTTCCGTCATTACCGGCCGGCTTCGATTTCACCGATCCCGCGCTCTGGGCCGACCACAGCCCCGCCGAGGAGTTCGCACTGCTGCGCCGCACCGCGCCGGTCTGGTGGAATGCCCAGACTCCCGAGCAGGCCGCACCCATGGAGGACGACGGGTACTGGGTGATCACCCGCCACGAGGATGTCAAGGAGATCTCCCGAAGACCGGAACTCTGGTCCTCGAATCGCAAGGGCTCCATCATCAAAATGCCCGCCGACTCCGAACCCGAACAGCTCGAACTCGGGCGCGAGGCGCTGCTGGTGAATATGGATCCGCCCAAGCACACGAAGATCCGGCGCATCGTCTCCAAGGGATTCACCCCGCGCGCCATCGAGGGATTGCGGGCCGCGCTCACCGAACGCGCGGCAAAGATCGTGCGGGAGGCGAAGGCGAGCGGCGGCGGCGATTTCGTCCAGCAGGTCGCGTGCGAGCTGCCGCTGCAGGCCATCGCGGAACTGCTCGGCGTGCCGCAGGACGACCGCCACAAGCTGTTCACCTGGTCCAATCAGCTGCTCAACTACGACGATCCGGAATTCGCGGGCAACAATATGACCGCCAATGCCGAACTGCTCGGCTACGCCTACAACATGGCCGAACAGCGCCGGGCCCGCCCGGTCGGCGATATCGTCTCCCAGCTGGTGACCGCCGATGTGGACGGTGAGGCCCTGGGTTCGGACGAGTTCGGATTCTTCGTCATCCTGCTGTCGGTGGCGGGCAACGAAACCACCCGCAATGCCATCGCGCACGGCATGAAAGCCTTTGTGGACCACCCCGATCAGTGGGCGCTGTACAAGGAGCGCCGGCCGCGCACCGCACCCGATGAAATCGTGCGCTGGGCGACGCCGGTCTCGGCCTTCCAGCGGACCGCGGTGCGCGACACCGAAATCGGCGGGCAGAAAGTTCTGGAGGGGCAGCGGGTGGGGCTGTTCTACAGCTCCGCCAACTTCGACGAGGAGGTCTTCGACCATCCCTTCGAATTCGATGTGGAGCGCGATCCCAATCCGCACGTCGGATTCGGCGGGACCGGAAACCACTTCTGCGTGGGCGCGAATCTGGCACGGCTGGAGATCGACCTGATGTTCAATGCCATTGCCGACGCCATGCCGGAAATCACCGAGGTCGCGCCGCCGCAGCGGCTGCGGTCGGGCTGGATCAATGGGATCAAACACTGGCAGGTGAGCTACTCCTGAACCGGTGACCTCATCGAACTCGTTCTACCATTCGTGTTTGTGACCAATCTTCGCGAAATTCCGCTGCGCACGCTGACCGACAAGCCCACCACACTGGCCGAACTGGCCGGCGACAAGGTCGTGCTGCTGGTCAATGTCGCCTCCGAGTGCGGGCTCACCCCGCAGTACACGGGCCTGGTCGAACTGCAGCAGACCTACGGGCCGCAGGGCTTCACCGTGGTCGGTGTGCCGTGCAACCAGTTCATGGGCCAGGAGCCCGGCACCGCCGAGGAGATCGCGGAATTCTGTTCCGCCACTTACGGGGTGGACTTCCCGCTGCTGGAGAAGAGCGAGGTCAACGGCGAGGGCCGGATTCCGCTGTACCAGGAGCTGACCCAGGTCGCGGACGCCGTCGGCGAGGCCGGGGACATCCAGTGGAACTTCGAGAAGTTCCTGATCGGCCGCGATGGCGCGGTGCTGGGGCGGTTCCGTCCGCGCACCGAGCCGAAGGATCCGGCCGTGGTCTCCGCCCTCGAGGGCGCGCTGTAACTCAGAGGGCTCCCTGTAGCTCAGCTCAACGACGGCCGTGCCCGGCGGCGGTACCGCACCGCGCACGGCTGTTGCAGCTGCACCACCATCTTGGAATGGTCGTTGCGGTAGCTGTCCGATGGCTGCGCGAGCTCGAATTCCCAGTTCCGCAGCAGGATCGAGAAGATGGCCTCGAGCTGCATGAGCGCGAACGCAGCGCCTACGCAGCGGTGGCGGCCCGCGCCGAAGGGGATCCAGGTCCAGCGGTTGGCCAGATCCGCCTGGTTCGGGTCGAGGTAGCGGCCCGGGTCGAAGCGCTCGGGATCCGGGAAGTCCTCCGGGATCCGGTTGGAGACAGCGGGACTCGCGGCCACCAGGTCGCCGGGATCGATACGGTGGCCGCACACCTCGAACTCCGCGCGCGCCACCCGCATGAGAATGATGAGCGGCGGGTGCAGGCGCAGGACCTCCTCGAGGACCGCCTCCAGATTCGGAATCCGGCGCAGCGCATGGAAACTCACGTCCGCGCCGTCGGCGTAGAGGGTATCCAGTTCGGCCACGACCTGCGCCAGCACCGGTGGGTGCCTGAGCAATTCGATGATCGTCCAGGCGGCCGTCCCCGACGTGGTGTGGTGCCCGGCGAACATCATCGAGATGAAGATGCCGGTGACCTCGCTGGGCGAGAACCGCGGCCGGCCCTGCTCGTCGGGGACCGACACCAGCACGTCGAGCAGGTCCCGATCGTCGGTGCCGGCAAGCGGTTTCAGCTCCGCAGCACGCGCAGCGCGAATTTCTCCATGCGATCGGCGATCTCGGCGTAGGACACATAGCCCATGCCCGCGCGCACCAGTGCGCCCGCGTAGATCATTTCGAGTGTTTCCACGAGTTCGGGATCGGCGTCCGCGCCCAGTGCGTCGATCAATCGCCGCCGGATCTCGCCACCGATCCGCAGCCGCAGATGTGCCACATCCGGATCGGTCCCCAGCAGCGCGGCGGTCACCGCGCCCGCGAGGGTCGGCTCGTCGGCCAGCAGCAGCGCGATCTGCCGCAGTACCGCCAGCACCCGTGCGGTCGAATCGGCGCCCTCCGCGGCGGGCGGCTCGGTGGCGGCCAGCCGACGCCAGAACATCTCCGCGACGAGGTGTTCCTTCGATGAAAAATACGTGTATGCGGTGGCCGTGCCCACACCGGCCTGTGCCGCCACCATGCGCACGGTGAGCCCGGCGAACCCCTCCCGCGACAGCACATCCATGGCCGCCCGGGTCAGACGGTCCACGGTATCGGCCTGCTTCTCGGTGAGCCGCCGGCGAGTGGCCTCCATGCTCACCGCAGGGCGGGCGGAAAGGGGATCAGACACGTGTCCGGATGCTACTATGGCCGAGCCCGCCGAGCAACTCGCGGTATGCGCGAACCGTATGAATGAGGGCGCATCGGAAAGGCTTTCGAATGAACCGCATCGCGCTCCAGGTCACCGCGCGCGAGATGTCGGCACTGATCGAGCGGATCAACAGAACGTGGCCGGTCGACGAGGCTCGCGCATTGTCAGAGGCCGCGCACGCATATGCGGGCAAGGGCGTCATTCTGGAAGTCGCCGCTCGCGCCGGCGAGGCTGCGCCGGGCAATCACGACGAGGCCGCGCCGGGTGATTACGACAGCGAGGTTCGTGGGTGGCGTACGCCGCTGCGTCTGCTCCTGATCGCCGAACCGGGCTCCGATGCCGCCGCCCAGCTCGCTTACGACGACTGGGCTCATTGGATCGCGGGTGGCGGGCTCCTCGTGCTCAGCGACGCCGATGCCCTCTATCGCCGAGTCGCGGCCGGAGGGAAGTTCCGCGAGCTCGCTGCGGTCGGAGCGCTGCGAATCCTGCAACGGACCGCCGCCTGTAATTAGACCGCGCGCGGCGCGAATCCTATTGTTTGCCAGAGATTTTCAAGGCGTGTCTCGGTTATCCTGATTCCGTGTCTTTTGATTCGAAACGATGATCGAATCTATGAGTGAATCAACTGGTGAGGGCTTCGCTGCCATGCAGGTGGTGGAGCGACTCCGTGTGGTGCACTCGATGATTGCTGCGGCCCAGGCCGAAGAGGTCGAGTTGATGACGCAGCTGTATCGGCTGCGGCGCGAGCAGCAGTTGGAGCTGGGGGTCGGTGCGTTGTATGCGGGGGAGGATGCGGCCACCGAGATCGGGATCGCGCTGAAGGTGTCGCAGCGGTCGGCGGACGGGCTGATCGCGCTCGGTCTGGGCTTGGACAACCGATACGGCGGTACTCGCGAGGCTTTCGCCGATGGGCGGATCGACCTGCCACGGGTGCGGGCGATCAGTGAGACGCTGGCCAATGCTTCCGAGGATCTGGTCGCGGAGTTGGAGTCGCGGATCGTTGCGTATGCGGAAAATGCTGAGCCGCAGCGGGTTCGGCGGACCCTGCGGCGGTGGCTGCTGGAGGCGGATCCGGCGGGTCAGGCTGCGCGGCGCAAGTCCGCCGAGGCGGACCGGTATGTGAAGGTCACCGCGGCCGATGACGGCACCGCGCTGCTCGATGGGGTGCTGCCCGCCGCTGGTGGGCAGGCGCTCTATGAACGGTTGCGGGAAATGGCGACCACCCAGTGCTGCGGGAACGACCCGCGCACCACCAATCAGCGCCGGGCTGACGCGCTGGTAGCGCTGGCAGACGGCCGCGGTCGGCTCACCTGCGAATGCGGGCGCGCCGACTGCCCCCGCACCGATGCGGGTGAGCCGCCCCCTGCGGCGCGCAAAGCCCTTGTGCAGGTCTGGGTTTCGGCGGAGACACTGGCCGGTCTGCAGGACAACCCGGCGCTGCTCGCGGGTCTCGGCGCGATCGATGCCGACCTGGCCCGCCAGATCGCACGGCATGCCCGCTTCGACATCATCACCGGCCCGGCCGCTCGGCCACCCGCACCCGCGGCACGGCCCACTGATTCCGAGTTGCGATACCGCCCTGCGGCCCGAGCGGCCAGGCGAGTTCGCGCTCTCGACGGTGGTTGCCGCGCACCGGGCTGCGGGGTTCCCCCTGCCGGAACCGATCTCGACCATCAGGATCGATTCGATCACGCGGACCCCGAAAATGGCGGCCGCACAATCGAGTCCAATCTCGGCTGCCGGTGTCGTCGCCACCATCGACTGAAGACACTCGCCGACAATGGAGCCAATGGCTGGCAGGTCGTTCATCATCCGGACCGGAGGGTCGAATGGCGCACGCCCTCAGGTGGTTCGGTGATCACTTCCCCGGAAGGTGCGAAGTTCCTGTTCCCGGCGCTGGCGGTGCCGCCGGTCACCGCTCCCGGAGTTCCGGATGCCGAACCGATTCGGCCCCTGATCGATCCGGGCCCGGTGGTCAACGCCATGACCGAAATCGTCCACGTGTATTGCACGCCGGAACAGCGGCGGGCGGTACGTTCACACGCTGGGACCTCCCGCATCACTATGTGATTCAGATGCATGAGGCCAGGTAACTCCGGGGAAGACAACCAGGGTGGATGACTGGCAACTGGATTCCTCGCGCGGTGATGCACCGGGAAGTGTGGTTGCGTCGCCTGCCCTACCGGACTTTCGCTGACGCGGCTTGGGAGCCGTGACCTCGGTTCCGGCCCACGGACTGCACGGATCACCTTTTAGGACAAAAGAAAACAAAACAATGCCGTTGCGTCCCTCTCCCACAGAGACCGACCTCCGCGCCCGGCGGTTTGTTGCGGGCGGGGAGGTCGGTGTTGCTCTGGGCTGCGAGTGGGATGGGTCAGGGGGTGGGGGTGGTCAGGCCCAGTGGGGCGAGTTTGCCTGCCAGGCGGTCGAGGTAGGCGAGGACGTCGGGTTCGGGTTTGTCGGGGAGGCCGTAGAGGACGTCGGTGACGCCGGCTTCGGCCCAGGCCGAGAGCTTTTCGGGGTCGGGTTTGTGGGCGAGGGCCACCACGCGGGGGGTGCCTTCGCGGCCTGCTTCCTGCCAGTGCTTCATCAGCAGGGTGGTGGCGGCGGAGACGTCGGATTCGTAGGGGGTGGTGATCCAGCCGTCGGCGGAGCGGGCGATCCACTTGAAGGTCTTCTCGGTGCCGCCGGCGCCGATGAGGACGGGGATGTGGGATTGGATCGGCTTGGGCCAGGCCCAGCTGGGGCCGAAGGAGACGAAATCGCCGGAGTAGGAGGCTTCGTCCTCGGTCCAGAGGGCGCGCATGGCTTCGATGTATTCGCGCAGCACGGTGCGGCGCTTGTTGCCGGGTACGCCGTGGTCGGTGAGTTCGTCGGTGTTCCAGCCGAATCCGGCGCCGAGGGTGACGCGGCCGCCGGAGAGGTGGTCCAGGGTGGCGATGGTCTTGGCGAGGGTGATGGGGTCGCTCTCGGTGGGCAGCGCTACCGCGGTGGACAATTCGATGCGGGAGGTGACCGCGGCGGCCGTGCCGAGCGCCACCCATGGGTCGAGGGTGCGCATGTAGCGGTCGTCGGGGAGTTCGGCGGTGCCCGTCTGGGGGTGGGCCGCGTCGCGTTTGACGGGGATGTGGGTGTGCTCGGGGACGAAGAAGGAGTCGAAGCCTCGATCTTCGGCGGCCTTGGCGGCGGCCGCGGGGGTGATGCCGCGGTCGCTGGTGAACAGGACGATGCCGAATCGCATGGGGGACGGCTCCTTTCAGAGCTGCTTGGCGGCGGAGACGCCGGCGCGGCGGCCGTAGAAGCTGCCGTCGCCGAGGGAACAACCGGAGGCGTAGCCGCCGGCGCAGATGCCGGAGGTGACGCGGCCTGCGGCGTACAGGCCGGGGATGGGTTCGCCGGAGACGTGGAGGACTCGGGAGTCCAGGTCGGTGCGCAGGCCGCCCAGGGTGAAGCCGCCGGTGTAGCCGCGCAGGTCGTAGGCGCCGAGCGGGGTGCGGATGGGTTTGACCCACTCGGTCTTCTTGTGCAGCAGCGGATCCTCGCCCTGCTCCGCGTGGTGGTTGTAGAGGTCGACGGTGGCCTGCAGGGTGTGCTCCGGCAGGCCCATCTCGCTCTCCAGTTCGGCGACCGTCTCGGCCACCCAGGTCGGCGCGGTGCGCAGGAACGACAGCGAGGACTTGCTCTCCATCGCCTCCTCCAGCGCGAGTTCGTCGATCACCAGGTACGCCTGATTGCCCTGCTCCTGCAGCACGGCCTGACCCATGCGCCCGGCGTAGGTGTCCTCGGTGATGAAGCGCTGCCCGCGCCCGTTCACCAGGATCCCGCGCGCCACCACCTGCGGGTCCACCACCAGCGCGACCTCGGTGGCGTCCATGTGCGCGAGATCCGCGCCCAGCGCCTGGGCGACCCGGATGCCGATGCCGTCGTGCTCCTCGACGGTGGCGGTGGGCCGGCCGGAGATCTTGGGTGCGTAGCGCTGCACCATTTCATGGTTGTAGGCGAAGCTGCCGGTGGCCAGCACCACGCCGCGCTCGGCGCGCACGTGTACCGGCTTGCCGTAGCGGGTGGCGGCCACGCCCACCACGCGCCCGGTCTCGTCGACGATGAGCCGGCGCAGGCGCACGTCGTATTCGTGTCGTACGCCGAGTTCGTCGGCCTTGTGGGCGAGGGGCTCCATCAGCATGTAGCCGCCGCCCTTCTCGCCCAGTTTCTTGTCCTTGGTCCAGGCCAGGTGACCGCGCGGCGCGGGCGGGATCGAGTCCTTGAAGGGTGCGGCGTTCTCGCCGCCGGAGTACATCAGGCCCTGGTCGCCGGGCGGCTCGTAGCCGGGCTCGCCCCAGAATTCCTCCTTGAACGGAACGCCCTGGGCGACCAGCCAATCGAAGTGCTCGATACTGCCCTGGCAGTAGTCGTGGATCTTGGCCTTGTCGACGCCCGGGCCCAGGGCCGCAGTGAGGAATGCCTCCATGTTCTCGGCGGTGTCCTCGAAGCCCAGTTTCTGCTGCAGCGCGGTACCGCCGCCGAGATAGATGAAGCCGCCGGACATGGCGGCCGCACCGCCCCAGCCGCCGGTGCGTTCCAGCACCAGGACGTCGGCCCCCGAGCGGGCGGCCTCGATGGCCGCGCACACCCCGGCGATGCCGAAGCCGACGACCACGACATCGGCCTGGTCATCCCAGGTCTCGACCTCGCCGGCCAGAAGCGGTCGGACGCTTGCGGTTTCCGCCATTGTCTCTGTATTCCTCACTGCGGGTTGGGATTACTTCTTCTTGTCCTTGGCGAGCGTCTTGCGAATGACGCCGTCCAGCTTGGTGGCCGCGGGCCAGCCCACGTAGTGGGCCAGGAACACCGCGATCTCACGCAGCTGATCGGCGTCGAGCTCGCCATTGCGCAGGGCCGCGCCGACCTGGATCTCGGCGATCTCCGAATGTCCCTGCGCCGTAATGGCGCCGAGCAGCAGCAGCCGCCGGTCGCGCAGCGACAGGCCGGGCCGATTCCAGATATCGGCGAACAGGTGATCGACGGTGACCTCGAAGAACGGATCACCGGCCAGGTTCGGCAGATCGAACCCGTACACCTCCGACATCTTCTTCAGGCCCTGCTGCCGCTGCTCGGAGGGACTCTGCTCCGCTGTCATGACTGCTCCTTCGCGATCGTTCCGGGCCCCACACCGAGCCCGTCACCCAGGTCGTGCAATGCGCGCCGCGCCAGCGGCAGGTCGACATCCAGCCGCCCGGCCAGATCCAGCGCCAGCGCCAGATCCTTCTCGCCGAGGTCGCGGACGTGGCCGAGAATCGGGAACCAGAAGTCGTCCGCGGCGACCGGCGCGGTGGTCTTGCGCAGCATGATCGCGCCGGGCCCGCCGGTGTGCGAGTCGGAATGCCGGACCACCTTGCCGAGCGCGGCGATGTCCAGCCCGCCCGCCTCGGCCAGTCGCTGCGCCTCCGACGCGGCGGTGAAGGCGACGAAGTGCAGCAGGTTGCGCGCCAGCTTCATTCGCGTGCCCGCACCGACCTCGCCGGCGTGGATGACCAGGGATCCGAAGCGCCCGAACGGTTCCCGCACCGTTTCGAAGGCGGCGGCACTGCCGCCCACCATGACCGCGAGCTCCCCGCGCTGCGCGGCCGGCGCCCCGCCGCTGATCGGCGCGTCCACGAATTCCACGCCGTGCGAGGCGCATTCGGCGCCGAGCTCGACGGCGGTGCGGTCGGAGATGGTGGAGTGCACGGCGATGACCGTGCCCGGTTTCGCGGTCTGCAACACCCCGTCGGGGCCGGTCACGACCGAGCGCACCTGGTCGTCGTCGAGGACCACGACCGAGACGACGCCGCAGCGCTGCGCCACCTCGGCGGCGGTGGCGGCGGCCGTCGCGCCCGCGTCGGTGAACGGCTGCACCGCGTCCGGCCGCATATCGCACACCACCAGCCCGCCCGGCCAGTCGACCAGGCGCTGCGCCATCGGCGCGCCCATATTGCCGAGTCCGATGAACCCGACCGAGATTTCCTGATTCGCACTCATGGCCGGAAGACCTGCCCCCCATCGACATTGAGCACCTGACCGGTCACCCACGCGGCATCGTCGGACAGCAGGTACAGGCACGCCCCGACCATGTCCTCGGTGGTGCCGAGCCGCTTGAGCGCCATCTGCTGCACCAGCTGATCCACGAACTGGTCCGGCACGATGCTGCGGGTGGCCTCGGTGTCGGTGGGCCCGGGCGCGATGGCGTTGACCCGAATCTTGGAGTGCCCCAGCTCGTGTGCCAGCTGCTGGGTCAGGCTGTTGATGCCCGCCTTGGCCAGTCCGTAGAACCCGGAGTAGGTCCAGGCCGCGGTGGACGACTGATTGACGATCGACCCGCCGCCCTCGGCCGCGATGTGCCGGTACACCGCGCGCGTCATGTTCAGCGCCCCATCGAGATTCACGGCCATGAACTTCTTGTAGTAGTCCCACGGCACGGTCAGCAGGATGTCCAGCTTCATATCGCCGTAGATGGCGGCATTGTTGACCAGGTGATCGATGCCGCCGAACTCGGCGACGGTGAAGTCGGCGACCGCCTTGGCGGAGGCCGGATCGGCCACGTCGACCTGCGCGAAGACCGCGACGCCGCCGCCGGCGGTGATCTCCTTGGCGACGGCCTCGCCCAGTTCGCTGTTGAGGTCGGCGACAACCACTTTCGCGCCCTCGGCGGCCAGCGCCCGTGCGTAGGCGGCGCCGATGCCGCGCGCGGCGCCGGTGACGATGATCGACTTATCGGTGAATCGGTTCATGTCAGTTCTCCTCAGACACCGGTCGCGATGAGTTTGGTTTCGGTGTATTCCTCGAAGCCGAGGACGCCCATTTCCCGGCCGATGCCGGACTGCTTGTAGCCGCCGAAGGGCGCGTCGGCCGAATACCAGATGCCGCCGTTGACGCTGAGCGTCCCGGTGCGCACGCCCTCCACTACCGCGCGCAGCCGCTCGGGATCGCGTCCCCAGACAGAGCCGGACAGGCCGTAGGGGGAGTCGTTGGCGATGCGGACGGCATCCGCGTCGCCGTCGTGCGGGATGACGGTGAGGACGGGCCCGAAGATCTCCTCCTGGGCCACGGTGGAACTGTTGGGCAGCCCCGTGATCAGGGTCGGCTCGATGAACCAGCCGCCGGCGCGCTCGGGGCGCCCGCCGCCGGTGACGATGGTGCCGCCCTCGGCGCGCGCGATCTCGAGATAGCGTTCGACGCGCGCCAGCTGCCGTTCGGAAATGAGGGGGCCGCAGACGGTTCCGGGTTTCGACGGATCCCCGGGCTTGATCCCGGCCAGGGTGCGCGCGGCCGCTTCGACCGCCTGATCGTGCAGTTCACGCGGCACCAGCAGCCGGGTGCTGATTGCACAGCCCTGCCCGGCGTGCACGCACACCCCGAACGCCGCGTAGCTGACCGCCGCCGCGATGTCCGCGTCGTCCAGCACGATGAACGCCGATTTCCCGCCCAGCTCCAGGAACACCTTCTTCAACGATGTTGCCGCAGCGGCCATGACGGCCCGGCCGGTCCGGGTCGACCCGGTGAACGAGATCATGTCCACTCGCGGATCGGTGACCAGCTGGGCGCCCAGCCCGTGGTCGTCGGAGGTGACGATATTGACCACCCCGGCCGGAATATCGGTCTCCTCGGCGATGATTCGTCCCACGGCCGCCGCGCACCACGGCGTATCGGGCGCGGGCTTGAGCACCACGGTGGTTCCCGCCGCGAGCGCCGGGCCCAGTTTGGCGAAGTTGATCTGGTGCGGGAAATTCCAGGGCGTGATCGCCCCGACCACGCCGATGGGTTCGCGGCGCACCCGCCGCGCGCTCTTGATCCCCATGGGTGAGGCGATGCCGAGATCGGTTTCCCACGCGTAGTTCTCGGCGAGGTCGGCGAAGTACCCGAGATCGCCGACCGGGCCCTCCAGCTGCGGCCCGCTGGTCAGCATGCGGGGTGCGCCGGCCTCGGCGATGGTGATCTCGCGTAGTTCCTCGAGGTGCCCGCGCAGCGCGTCCCGCAGCTGCCGCAGGCAGGCCGCGCGAAATCCCGGATCGCGCGACCAATCGGTGGTGTCGAAGGCGGTACGGGCGGCGGCGATGGCCGCGTCCATATCGGCGGCGTCGGCATTGGCGGCGTAGCCGAGGGTTTCCCCGGTGGCGGGGTTGGCGGTGGTGAACACACCGCCGCCGCCGGGCGTCAGCTTGCCGCCGATCAGCAGGTGCGAACCGCCGTCGGGGACGAGATCGCTCGGGCTCATAGGTAGCTCCCATGCTGTCCGGACACGTGTACGGACTATAGGTTCGTGGCTCGGATACGCGCAAGAACCTGTTTCAGTTTGCGCGGACTTTGCCGATTCGGTTCGCGGGATTCCGTTGTCAGGCGATCCCGTCGCTAGTACCGTACAGACACATGTCCAGCTACGTGTCTCCGTTGCTGGAAAACGTTCATCGGCTCCGATGAACGCGTTATCGAAGACGAGGTGCAGACACCATGACCGCAGCCTCCCTAGAGCCGCTGCTGTTCGACCCCTACGACTACCGCATCCACGAGGACCCCTACCCCGTGTACCAGCGGTTGCGCACCGAGGCGCCGGTGTACCACCACCCCGACCTGGACTTCTGGGCACTGTCCCG
Organism: Nocardia sp. NPDC059236; assembly: GCF_042754085.1. Taxonomy (NCBI): domain Bacteria; kingdom Bacillati; phylum Actinomycetota; class Actinomycetes; order Mycobacteriales; family Nocardiaceae; genus Nocardia; species Nocardia sp. NPDC059236. The sequence goes on along the minus strand of NZ_JBHZAF010000002.1, from coordinate 529,259 downwards.
GCACGCCGACGTGACCGCCGGGTTCCGCGACAACATCCGGCTCTCCAGCGCCAACGGCGTCTCCCTGGACCCCGCCGCCTGGGGTCCGCACGCGTGGCGGACCATGTCCTTCCTGGCCATGGACGATCCGCGGCACCTGCGCCTGCGCAAGCTGGTCTACCAGGGCTTCACGCCGCGCCGGGTCACCGAGATGAGCGATCGCATCCGCGACATCACCCGGCGCTACCTCGAACCCGCACTGGCCGGAGGCGATTTCGACTGGATCGACGCGGTGGCGGGACGGGTCCCCATGGACGTCATCTCCGAACTGCTGGGCGTCCCCGAATCCGATCGCACCGAACTGCGCAGGCTCGCGGACCTGCTGGTGCATCGCGAGGAGGGCGTGCTGGATGTGCCGGTCGCGGCCATGGAGGCCGCCCTGCAGCTGGCGGGCTACTACAACGAGATGCTGGTGGCCCGGAAGCGGCAGCGCACCGACGATCTGACCTCGGCCCTGCTCGACGCCGAGGCCGACGGGGACCGGCTCACCGACGAGGAGATCCTCGGATTCATGTTCCTCATGGTGGTCGCCGGGAACGAGACCACCACGAAACTGCTGGGCAATGCGCTGTATTGGGCGGGCCGCAATCCCGGCGAGTACGCCAAGGTCGCCGCCCATCCGGAACTCGTGGCGGACTGGGTGGACGAGACGCTGCGTTACGACGCGTCGAGCCAGATTCTGGCCCGCACCGCCGCCGACGACCTCGAGTACTACGGGCAGACGATTCCGCAGGGCGCCAAGGTGCTGCTGCTCGTCGGTTCCGCCAATCGTGACGCCGCCGTCTTCCACGACCCGGACCGCTACGACATCGAACGCGCCGACAAGGGCGGACTGATCAGCTTCGGCCGCGGCGTGCACTTCTGCCTGGGTGCGCACCTGGCCCGGCTGGAGGCCTCGATCGTGCTGGGGGAGTTCGCGGCTCGCGTGCCCGCCTTCGGCATCGGTGAATCCGGTTGCCAGCGCGTGCATTCGGTGAATGTGCGCGGTTTCGCCCACCTGCCCGTCTCCGTGGAGGTCCGCCGATGACCCGTTTCCCCGCACATCCCGGCCGCCGTCCCGCCATTGTCGCGGGCGCGTCCTCCGGCATCGGCGCCGCCACGGCGGAAGCCCTTGCCGCCCTGGGGCATCCGGTCGCGCTCGGCGCACGCCGGGTGGAGATCTGCGAGACCCTCGCCGAGAAGATCCGCGCGGCCGGCGGTGAGGCGTTCGCCGGACGGCTGGACGTCTCCGACACCGACTCGGTGCACGAATTCGTGACCGCCGCCGAAGCAGCGCTGGGCCCCACCGAGATCCTGGTCTCCGGTGCGGGCGACCTCGAATTCGGGCAGGCCTGGGAAATGGATCCCGACGTCTTCGAATCCCAGGTCCGCGTGCATCTGGTCGGCGCGCAGCGCCTCGCGCACCGGGTGCTGCCGGGCATGATCGAACGGCAGCGTGGCGACTTCGTCGTCATCGGCTCCGACTGCGCGGTCCGGGTGCGTCCCGGCGCGGGCGCGTACAACGCGGCCAAGACCGGGGTGGAGGCCTTCGCCGCCCAGCTGCGCATGGAGCTGGAGGGCACCGGGGTGCGCTCGTCCATCGTCCGCCCGGGGCAGACCCTCACCGGCATGGGCATGCAGGCCACCCCGGAAGTTGTCGGCCCGCTGCTGGAGAACTGGGTGAAATGGGGCTTCGCCCGGCACCCGCAGTTCCTGCGGCCCGCCGATCTCGCGGCGGCCGTGACCGCGGTCGTCTCCACCCCGCGCGGCGCGCACCTGGTGCTGGTGGAGGTGCAGCCGGAAGCGCCGATCCAGGACAGGAAGGACGCCTCCTGATGCGACTGATCGTCGATCTCGATCTCTGCCAGGGCCACGCCGTCTGCCAGGACGAGGCCCCCGAACTCTTCCAGGTGCCCAAACAGGGCCAGGTCCGGATCCTGCGCCCCGATCCGGGCGCCGACCTGGAGGCGGCCCGCGCCGCCGTCCGCTACTGCCCGACCCAGGCGTTGTCGCTGGTCGACGACAGCGCCACCGAATAGCGCAACCCGAACAGAAGGAGGCCGCGGTGAGCTGGTCCCGCGACGAACTCGACGAGATGATCCGCCGCTGGGTGGACGAGAACAAACAGTGTGAGGCCCAGGGCGATTGGAGGCCGCTCGAGCACTTCTACACCGAGGACGCCACCTACGGCTGGAACTACGGCCCGCAGCAGGAGTTCATGGCCGTCGGCCGCGACGAGATCCGTGACATCGCGCTCGGCCAGGAGATGTTCGGCCTGGAGGGCTGGACCTATCCGTATCAGGAATTCGTGGTCGACGAGCGCAGCGGCAGCGTCATCGGCTTCTGGAAGCAGGTCAACGAGGGCCGGCGGGCGGATGGCCGGCCCTACAGTCCGGAAGGCATCGGCGGCAGCTGGTTCCGCTACGCGGGCGACTTCCAGTGGTCCTGGCAGCGCGACTTCTTCGACTTCGGCAATGTGACCGCGCTTTTCGTCGAGATGATCTCGAACGACGCGCTGTCGTCCGGGATGCGCAAGCGCATGGAGCGGGCCATGACGGGCGAACCGCTGCCCGGCTGGTACCCCGTCGGAAAGGGGCCGGTGCCCCTGTGGTGAGCAGCAGATTCGAAGCCCTGACCAGATCCGAACTGGCCCTGCTGGTTCCGGAGCTGCTGCTGTGCGGCCACCTCATCGACCGCTCCGGCATGGCGCACGTGCTGGGCGCGCTCGGCCGGGAGGGCATGACGGCGGTGGCCATCGAGGAATGGCAGCTGGCCAGCCCGGTCTACACCCGGCGCATGCGGCGGGCGCTCGACATCACCGGCGACGGCGTGGACGCCATCTTCAAGGGCTTCCAGCTGGATATCGGCGCGCCACCGCAATTCATGGACTTCCGCTTCCGGGTGATCGACCACGACCACGGCGAATTCCACCTGGACCACTGCGGCGCGCTCGCCGACGTGGAACCGATGGGCACCGAGTTCGTGGTCGCCATGTGCCATGACATCGAAGACCCCACCTTCGACGCGACCGCACTGGCCACCAATCCCTACGCGCAGGTCCGCCCGGTGCACCGCCCACCCCGCGAGCCTGCCGACCGGAAGCCCGTGTGTGCGTGGACGGTCACCATCGATCCCGCCCACGAGCCGCCGGTTCCGCCCGACGACGCGCAGGTGGTGGCCGGATCCGAGGCCGCCGCCACGGTATTGGCGCCCATCGACCCGGAAGATCCGGGACAGCACGACTATTCGGGCCCGCTGCTGAGCGATCTGCCCTTCGCGGACTTCTCCCGCTCCGCGCTCATCCGGATCGCCGACGAGGTGTGCCTGCAGCACCACCTGCTCACCCTCGGCTACAAGACCGCCGTCGAAGCCCGGACGAAACCCGAAGTGGCGCTGGATATCCTGCGCAAGCAGTGGACGGGAATCGCCGGCCTCACCTCCGAACGCATCCGCACGGCGCTCGGGCTCGGCGACGATGCCGCGGCGCTGGCCAAGGTGCTGCGGCTGCATCCGGCCTTCAATCCGGCCGCCTACGTCGACATCGAGGTCGCCACCGAGACCACCGGCGGCGAACAACTGGTGGAACTGCGGATCGGCCGGGGCTGCGGCGCGATCGACGACGGCGCGTGGCCCGCCCTGCTCGACCCCGAGCACCTGGCCCCGCTCGACGCTCTGGTGCGCGGGGTCGACCCGCGCTTCCACACTCGCGTCCGCTCCGTCGACGAGTGCGGCCTCACCCTCGAAATCGGTTGTGCGGACCTGCCGTACCGCGAGGCCGACGAGGTCGCCATCACCCGGTTCAGCTCCGGGGCCGCCTTCACCTTCACCGACCGGGGCATCCCGCTGCCGCTCACCGTCCTGTAGCCGGAACACACCAGGAGATACGGCCATGGCGTGCACTTTCGCCGACCTCTACGAACACTCGGCCGACGCCGTGCCGGACCGGACCGCCGTCATCGAGGGCCCGCGCCGGCGTACCTTCGCCGAACTCGACGCCCGCGCCAACCGGCTGGCCCACCACCTAGCCGCCGCCGGCGCGGGACCGGGGACCCACGTCGGCTTCCACATGCACAACAGCATCGAGGGTCTCGAAACCCTGCTGGGCTGCTACAAGATTCGCGCGGTGCCGGTCAATATCAACTACCGGTACCGCGCGGAGGAACTGCGCTACGTCTACGACAACGCCGACCTCGAGATGGCGGTGCACCACCGCTGCTACGCGCCGCTGATCGAGGAGATCCGGCCGCAATTGCCGAAGCTGCGGCACACCCTGGTGGTGGAGGACGATCAGGGCGGCGCGGGGCTGCCGACCGCCTCCATCCCGTACGAGCAGGCGCTCGAATCCGGTTCGCCCGACCGGGATTTCGGGCCGCGCAGCGCCGACGACCACTTCATCATGTACACCGGCGGCACCACCGGCCTGCCCAAGGGCGTCATCTGGCGGCAGGAGGACATGTGGCGGGTGCTCGGCGGCGGCATCGACTTCTACACCGGTGAACCCGTCGCCGACGAGTACCAGCAATCCCGCGCGGGGGCCGAGAACCCTTCGCCCATGACCTGGTTCGTGCTGCCGCCGCTCATTCACGCCGCCGCCATGATGCCCACCTTCACCGCGCTGTGGTCCGGCAACGCGGTGCTGTTCCAGCCGCGCTTCGACGCCGACGAGGTGTGGCAGGTGGTGGCGCGGGAGCGGCCCCAGGTCCTGGTGGTCACCGGCGACGCCATCGCCCGGCCGCTGGTGGACTCCTACCGGGCCGCGCCGGTGGACGCGTCCTCGCTGATCTCCATCGGCTCCGGCGCGGCCCAGCTCACCCAGCCGGTGAAGAACGCACTGCTGGAACTGTTCCCGAACACACTGGTCACCGAATCCATCGGCTCCTCCGAAACCGGTTTCGGCGGTATCGGATTCGCGCAGAAGGACGACGACCCGGCCCGCGCGCCGCGGGTGCACACCGGGCGCGGGGCGCTGGTGGTGGACGACGCCGGGCGGCCCGTCGCGCCGGGCGGCGAGGGCTGGGTGGCCAAGACCGGCAATGTGCCGATCGGCTACTACAAGGATCCGGTCAAGACCGACAAGCTCTTCCGCACCGTGGACGGGGTGCGCATGGTCATCACCGACGATCGCGCGCGTGTGGAGTCCGACGGGTCGGTCACCCTGATCGGCCGCGGCAACATGGTCATCAATACCGGCGGGGAGAAGGTCTTCCCGGAAGAGGTCGAGGCCACCGTCAAGGCCCATCCCGCGGTCTACGACGCGGTCGTCATCGGGGTGCCGCACGAGCGCTGGGGGCAGCTGGTGGCGGCCGTGGTGTCGCCGGCCGCGGGCGCGATCGACTTCGCCGCGCTGGCGGAGCACGTGCGCGCGCGTCTCGCGGGATACAAACTGCCGCGGCGGATCTGGGTGGCCGAGACCGTCGCACGCACGCCGAGCGGCAAGCCCGACTACCGCTGGGCCAAGGGTTATGTGGCCGAGCGGGGACCCGACTACGAGGCGAGGTGAAGAAACTCGGTGAAACGACCGGCGTCCGTCACTGAAACCTGTTCTAATTCTGGCATGGAGGCGCATACCGTACTCGGCGAACAGGTCCGCATGCCGGTGCAGATCCGGCACGCGGACGCCTGCTCGGCGCTGTTCCTCGTCGACGCGGCCGCGGCCCGCGACCTGCTCACCGGCACCGGGCTGGAGCCGATCACGACGCTGCCCGGAAGGGCCGTGCTCTCCCTGGCCTTCGTCCGCTACATCGACGGGGACCTCGGGCCGTACCACGAATTCGCCTTCTCGCTCATGGCCAGACAGCCGGGCCGCAAGAACAGCACCGGCGCGTACATCCACTGGCTGCCGGTCAACCAGAGCTTCACCTGTGAAGCGGGACGGTCCATCTGGGGCTTTCCGAAGCTCATGGCCGATATCGACATCACGCCGGACGGGCGCGGCCACCGCTGCGAGGTCCACGTCGACGGGCAGTTCGTGCTCGCGCTGCGGGTCGCCGACGGCTTCCGCATGCCCGGCGGCGCCGGCGGGGCATCCATCGACGCGTACACCGCCCGCAATGGAATCCTGCGGCGCACACCGTGGGTCATGAATCCGGCCCAGGTCCGGGGACGGCCGGGCGGTGCGCGGATCGAACTCGGAAACCATCCGGTCTCCGAGCAATTGCGGGCGCTGGGACTCCCCGCGCGCGCACTGTTCTCCAGCCGGATCGGCACACTCCGCATGACCTTCGAGGACGCCGCGACGGTATTGCAGACCCGGGAGGTCCGATGAGCCGGACAGCACTCGTCACCGGAGCGGCCAGCGGCATGGGCCGCATCGTCGCGCAGCGACTCGCCGCCGCGGGCTGGCAGGTGGCCGCGGTCGACCTGAACGCCGACGGCCTGGCCACCATGGCCGCGCGCTCGCCCAACACCCACACCTACGCGTGTGACGTGTCGGATTCCGCGCAGGTTCGCGCCGTCGTCGACAAGGTGCGCGCAGAACTGGGCACCATCGACCGCCTGGTGCACGCGGCCGGCATGGCCCACGTGCACGCCTCCGTGCTGGACCACGACGTGGCCCAGATCCGGAAGATGATGGACATCAACTACATCGGCACCGTCAACCTCTGCCAGGCCGTCACCCCCGCCATGAAGCAGGCCGGCGCGGGCACCGTGGTGCTGTTCGCCTCGCTCGCAGGCTGGCTGCCCTCACCCGGCATGGCCGGATACACGGCCTCCAAGCACGCGGTGGTCGGCTTCGCCGACAGCCTCTCCTACGAACTGCACGACACCGGCGTGCGGCTGCTCGTGCTCTGCCCGCCCATGGTGGAGACCCCGTTCCTGGACGCGGTCCGCAAGGAGAACGCCAGCGTGCTCGGCAATGCCGGCGGCGCCACGCCCGAGAGCATTGTCGACGCGCTGGAAAAGGCACTGGCCAAACCGAAGTCGCCGCTGTTCGTCTTCCCCGGACAGGCGCGGCCGGCGTATCTCATGCGGAGGCTGCTGCCCGGCCTGGCGCGTGCCATCGTCCGGCGCACGGTGCACCCCACCGAGTAATCCCCCCCGAACGTGGATGCCGGCACGTGCTCCGATCGGCATCCGCTCCCGGCGCTGGGCAGCCGGCCCTGCGGCTGCCCAGCGCCGAAAACCGTTCGGCCGGCGCCGGAAACCAGCTACCGCGCAGCAATAATTCGGTGGCGCACCCTCTCCCCACCAGGCACTCTGGGCTGTCTGCACTGCTCGAAGCACCTATTCGAGAGGGGATGGATGAGTTCGCGCACATCCGCTGTCAGGCTGGTTCTGCGCTACTACGGCCGGGAAATGGCCCGGCGCAAGGCAATCACGATTCCGGCCATGCTGGGGCCCGCCCTCGGCAATATCTGCCAGCTCTACATCGCGCCGCTGCTGGTCGCGGTGGTCGTGGGCAAGGTGGCCGCCACCGGTGACTCCTCGTTCGGCACGCTCGCGCCGTACGTGATCGGGTTCGGCGCGCTGCTGTTCATCGCGGAAATCTGCTGGCGGGTGGGCATCCACTGCCTCAACCGCCTCGACGCCTATGGCATCGAGAGCCTCTACAACACCGCCATGGACGAATTGCTGGCCAAGGATTCGGCGTTCTTCCACAACAACTTCGCGGGCTCGCTGACCAAGCGCGCCCTGAGCTTCGCGACCCGGTTCGAGGAGTTCGCCGACACCTTCGCCTTCGAGATCGTCGCCGCCCTGGTGCCGCTGAGCTTCGCCTCGGTGGTGCTGTGGCGCTACGACCCGATGCTGGTCGTCGTGCTGCTCGGTCTGATCGCGGTGAGCGGCGCCGTGGTCGCCCCGCTGATCCGGCGGCGCCAGCACCTGGTCGACGACCGCGAGGCCGCCATCGCGCGGGTGTCGGGCCACGTTTCCGACACCCTGTCGAACATGCAGGCGGTGCGAGCCTTCGCGGCAGAACCGCAGGAGATCGACGAGCATCGGCGGCGGGTGGCGGTGCAGCGGCGAAAGTCGTTGCGGTCCTGGGACTACAACAACCTCTACATCGACACCGCGGTCACGCCGCTGATGGTGATCGTGAACGTCTCCGGATTGCTGATCGCGCTGGGCATCGGCGGCGGGCACGCCTCGGTCGAGGTGATCATGGTGGCCTTCACCTACTACTGGAACGCCACCGGCATCATGTTCCGGTTCAACCAGATCTACCGGCGGCTGGAGAGCTCCACCACCGAGGCCGCGCAGTTCACCGAACTGCTGCTGGAATCGCCGACGGTGCTCGACACGAGTGAGCCGGAACCGCTGTGCCCCAAGGGCTCCGGCATCCGGTTCGAGCGGGTGGACTTCGCTCACGCGGGTGCGCCGCCCCTGTTCCGCGGGCTGGATCTGGATGTCGCCAGTGGCGCGCGCATCGGCCTGGTCGGCCGGTCGGGCGGCGGCAAGAGCACGCTCACCCAGCTGCTGCTGCGCATGATGGACGTCGACGGCGGTGTCATCCGTATTGGCGGACAGGATATTTCGCGCCTGCGTCAGCGGGATCTGCGCAGCCTGCTGTCCTACGTGCCGCAGGACCCGGCCATGTTCCACCGGTCGCTGAGCGACAACATTCGCTTCGCCCGGCCCGAGGCCACCGACGAGGAGGTGCGGCGCGCCGCCAAGGCCGCGCACGTCACCGAATTCGCGGACGGGCTGCCCGAGGGCATGGAGACGCTCATCGGCGAGCGCGGCGTGAAACTCTCCGGCGGGCAACGCCAGCGGGTCGCGCTCGCGCGGGCCATCCTGCGCGACGCCCCGATCCTGCTGCTGGACGAGGCCACCAGCGCCCTCGACTCCGAGAGCGAAATCCTTGTGCAGCAAGCGCTCTGGGAGTTGATGGAAGGGCGTACGGCGCTGGTGGTCGCGCACCGGCTGAGCACGGTGGCCGGAATGGACCGGCTGATCGTGCTCGATCGCGGGCGGATCGTCGAACAGGGCAGCCACGAGGAGCTGCTGCGCGGCGAGGGTACGTACGCGCAGCTGTGGCGGCACCAGTCCGGCGGCTTCCTCGGCGAGGAGCTGGCCGCTCGCTGACGGTGAGGTGGCGATGTGAGAGGTCCGTCGCCACCTCAGCTCCGGGGGACAGTCCCCGGAATTCCTAGTTGCCCTGGAAATTCGGCTTGCGCTTCTCGGCGAAGGCGCGCGGGCCCTCCTTCGCGTCGTTGCTGCGGAAGACCGGCAGGCCGACCTTGGCGTCGATCTTGAACGCCTCTTCCTCGTGCATGCCCTCGGTGTCGCGGATGACCTTCAGGATCGCCTGCACGGCCAGCGGGCCGTTGTTGTTGATCAGCTCGGCGATCTCCAGCGCCTTGTCCAGCGCGGTCCCGTCCGGCACCACGTGGCCGATGAGGCCGAAGTTCAGCGCCTCGGCCGCGGTGATGTGGCGACCGGTCAGCAGCAGTTCCGCGGCGACGGTGTAGGGGATCTGGCGCGGCAACCGCACCGCCGAGCCGCCCATCGGGAACAGGCTCCACTTCGCCTCGGAGACACCGAACTTGGCGCTCTCGCCGGCGATGCGGATATCGGTGCCCTGCAGGATCTCGGTGCCGCCCGCGATGGCCGCGCCCTCCACCGCCGCGATCAGCGGCTTGGTCAGGCGACGGCCCTTGAGCAGACCCGGCATGCGGGACGGGTCGAACGCGCTGCCCTCCTTCATGCCGTCGTCCGGGCTGCGCTTGTTCATGTTCTTCAGGTCCGCGCCCGCGCAGAACGCGCCGCCGGCACCGGTGAGGATGCAGGAGCGGATCTCCGGATCGTTGTCGACGGTGTCCCACGCCTCGGTCATGATCGCCAGCATCTCGCCGGTGAGGGCGTTTTTGGACTTGGGGCGGTTCATGGTGACGATCAGCGTCGCGCCGCGCTTCTCGACCAGAGCGTGCGGTTCGGTGTTGCTAGGTGTTTCAGCAGTCGCTGCGGTCATCGCCGACCCTTCTTTCCACATGGGCGAACCAAGATTCCGGCACGAAACTACCCCGCGCCGTTGTCCTGAACAATAACGTGTTCTAGTTTGGATCATGGTGACCGCCGTCACGGGCGGCAAGTAGTGGAGAGAGTCCCATGAGCACAACGAGCAAGGCGAAGCTTCCGCCGCGCGTCACGGAATCCCTCATCAACCGGCTGACCGCGATGGTGACGGCGGGCCAGGCCGGCGAGGCCCGCGAGCCCTTCGAGATGGTCGAGGTCTACACCGGCGACGTCGTCGGCTACCTGCCGCAGTCCTCGCCCGAGGACGTCGAGGCCGCCGTCGAGATCTCTCGCGCCGCCCAGAAGGAATGGGCCGCCCGGCCGCTCAAGGACCGCCTCGCCGTATTCGAGCGCGCGCACGAGCTGATTCTCTCCGAGATCGAGACCATCGCGGACCTGATCCAGATCGGCTGCGGCAAGGCGCGGCGGATGGCCATCGAGGAGGCGTGCGATACGCCGATGGTCATCGCCCACTACCTGAAGACCGCCGAGAAGACCCTCAAGCCCAAGAAGCGCAGCGGCCCGATGCCGGTCATCACCTCCTCCACCGAGGAGCACCGGCCCAAGGGCGTGGTCGCGGTCATCGCGCCGTGGAACTTCCCGTTCGCCATCTCCATGTCCGACTCCACCCCGGCGCTCATGGCCGGCAACGGCGTGATCATGAAGCCGGACAACAAGACCGCGCTGTGCACCCTCTACGGCATCGAACTGCTGCAGCAGGCGGGCCTGCCGCGCGGGCTCATCCAGGTGGTCTGCGGCGGCGGCCCCGACGTCGGCCCCACCCTCATCGACAATGTCGAGTTCGTCATGTTCACCGGCTCCACCGCCACCGGCCGGACCATCGGTGAGCAGGCCGGGCGCAACCTCATCGGCTGCAGCCTGGAACTCGGCGGCAAGAACCCGATGATCGTGCTCGACGACGTCAACCTCGACGAGGCCATCCCCTCGGCCGTGTTCGCCGTCTTCGGCAACACCGGCCAGGCGTGCATGCACATCGAGCGCATCTACGTCCACGAGCGCATCTACGACGAGTACCTGCGCCGCTTCGTGGCCGCCGCCGAGGACCTCGCCGGCAAGATGGGCGCCGGCTACGACTTCGATCCCGAGATGGGCTCGCTGGTCTCGGTGGACCACATGAAGCGCGTCGCCTCCCACGTCGACGAGGCCCGGGAGAAGGGCGCGACCGTCGTCACCGGCGGCAACCCCCGCCCCGACATCGGCCCGGCCTTCTTCGAGCCGACCGTCCTCACCGGCGTCACCAAGGACATGGCCCACGCCACCATGGAGACCTTCGGCCCCGTGGTCAGCATCTACAAGTACAGCACCGAGGACGAGGCCGTCGCGCTCGCGAACGACACCGCGTACGGCCTCAACGCCAGCATCTGGACCGGAAACATCGACCGCGCAACGAAACTCGCCGAGCGCGTCGAAGCCGGCGCCATCAATATCAACGACGGCTTCGTCACCAGCTACGCCGCCAAGGGCACCCCGTCGGGCGGCGTGAAGCAGTCCGGCGTCGGCACCCGCCACGGCGCGGCCGGCATTCTCAAGTACACCGACACCATCAATGTCGGCGTGCAGAAGAAGCAGATCATGGCGGCCCGCGCCAACATGCCGTACGAGAAGCAGCTCAAGTCCACCCTGGTCACGCTGCGCCTCATGCGGCGCCTGCACCTGGGCTGAAAGCCGTTCCACCGCACAGGGTCCCGGCCGGGTGGCCGGGACCCTGCGTGCGTTCGGGTCAGGGTCGCTGCGCGGTCAGCGACAGCCGCGCCACCCCGATGATGTGCGAACCCATCGAGAACGACGCGACCGTCGGGGTGGTCGCCGCGGGCAGGTCCAGCGTCGGGGTGTCCAGGGCCAGCACGGAGATCTGGTAGGTGTGCGGCCGGTCGCCGGCGGGCGGGCACGGACCCAGGTAGCCGGGGACACCGGCGTCGTTGGCGCCCGCCACACCCGTGGTGCCCGCGGTGAAATCGGTTGCGGCGGCCGGGATGTCCCAGTTCATCCAATGCCAGAAGCCCGCGCCGGTCGGCGCGTCCGGGTCGAACATGGTGACCGCGAAGCTCTTCGCTCCGGCCGGAGCGCCGGACCAGTGCAGGCGCGGGGCGTGATTGGCGGCCGTGCAGCCGAAGGCGCCCGCGTAGAAGTCGGCCGGGAAGGCTCGGTCGGCCGTGGCGTCACCGGTGGTGACGGTGAACGGGGCGGCCGACGCGGGGACCACGGCCCGAACCTGAACGGACGGAGCCGGATTCGGGCTCGGAGTCGCGGCGGACGAAGCCCGGTCGCTGCCGCAGGCGGCGGCGGACAGCAGGGCCGCCACGGCGAAGGTCGCGGAAACGATGCGTGCGGTGCGATTCATGGCGGTTCTCCTCGTCGTTCGACTGACGAGAAGAGACTCTCGGAATCCGGTACCGCCAGGGAGATCGTCCGCACCCTGGTATCCCGCATGCCACCCGGCCGCACCCTAGGCTGAGGGCCGGGAGCCCGGGCGGTGCCGGGGCTCCGGCGAGAAGGAGTGCGAGCGTGGACACTACGACATCGGGAAGGGAGCTGGGCGCCTTCCTGCGGGCCATGCGGGAACGGCTGGCCCCCGAACAGGCGGGACTGCCGAACGTCGGGCAGCGGCGCACTCCGGGCCTGCGACGGCAGGAGGTGGCGCAGCTCGCGGCGGTCAGCGTCGACTGGTACATCCGCCTCGAACAGGGCCGCGTCGGCACCCCCGGCGCCGCCATCCTCGACGCCCTCGCCGACGCCCTGCGGCTCACCGACGCCGAGCGCGCGCACCTGCACCTCATCGCCCGCGGCGCCCAGCCGCCCACCCGCCGCCGACCGGCCGACCCGCCGGAGTCGCTGCGCGCCATCCTCGACGGCCTGCCCGCGCTCCCGGCCTACCTGTCCGACTTCCGCCTCGACGTGCTGGCCCGCAACACCGCCGCGTCGGCCCTGTTCGGCCCGGGCTTCGAACCCGGCATCAATGTCGCCCGCCTGACCCTGCTCGATCCCGCCACCCGCGCCACCCAGCTGGACTGGGACCGGGTGGCCCGCGAGACCGTCGGCAACCTGCGCCGCAACCTGGCCCGCCACCCCGACGACCCGCGCCTGCGCGAGGTGATCGGCGAATTGCGCACGGACAGCCCCGAATTCGCCACCTGGTGGGACGACCATGCGGTTCAGGACCGCAGCCACGGCACCAAACGCATCCGGCATCCCGCCGCGGGCGACCTGACGGTCTGCTACGACAACCTCACCAGCCCGGACGGGGCCGACCACAGCATCACGGTCCTCACGCCCGTGGACGCGACGTCCGCCGCCGCCCTGCGCGCCATCCTCACCGACCACGCGGACCGCCTGGGCGGCACCCGCCTTCGTCCGGTCGCGGGCTGAGGACCGAAAACCAACCCCGAAACACGCTCCCTGAAAAACACGCGGGGTCCCTGAAAAACACAAAACCCCCGGCTCTCGAAAGAGCCGGGGGCCGAGTTGTGTCTCAACCACACAGTCGGGGTGACAGGATTTGAACCTGCGACCTCTTCGTCCCGAACGAAGCGCGCTACCAAGCTGCGCCACACCCCGTGAAGCGAACGTGCAGTAGCTTAGCGCACCCGTCGTCCAGACGTTAAATCGGCTGGTCAGGTGCTCTAAAGCAGGCGAAAAGTGGCGAACAGCTTACGCGCGAAATCGGCCGTGACCGAGCGATCCACGCCCGTGTCGGCGAGGATCACCAGCACCAGCGAACCCTTGCCGGCGCCCACGCTGAGGGCGAAGGTGTAGACCGAATAGCCGGTGGCGCATCCCGCGGGAGCGGTGAAGCCGCCGCTGGTCTCCAGGAAGGTGCCGTGCAGCTGGCCGTCGCTGGTGTCGAGGGGTTGCGCGGTGCCCGCGGTGAGCGAGGTCTTGGTGGTGTAGCCGATGCGGGCGGCGTGCGCACCCACATCGGTGGCCGCCGCGGTCGCGTCGGAGATATCCGAGGTGGACAGGAACATGGTGGTCCGCACATTGCTCGGGCAGTAGTCCGAGCCCTCCTCCGCGAAGCCCGCCGCGGGAATGCTGTCGGTGCCGTTCCCGTAGGTGGTGGCGGTCAGATCGGTCTTCCAGTCGCTGGGGATGTCCCACGCGGCCTTCAGGTCCTTGGGCACGTCGACCTGATAGCCGGGAATCTGGGGAGTCAGGGTGGACGCCGGGGCCGTGGTGCGCGGCGTGGTGGCGGGCGCGCTGGTGATCGAGGTGGGCTTCGCGGCGGTCGGGGTGGGGCCTTTGCCGGAATCGTGCATCACGATCACGATCGCCACGACGGCCACGATCGCCACTACGAGCGCGCCCACGCCCGCCAGCAGCCACGCCCGCCCGCGATTGCCGCCCGGCGGGGGCCCGAAGCCGCCCGGTTGCGCGGCGAAGGGGGACGCGCCCGTGCCGTACGAATTCGCGCTCGGCGGAACGGGATTCGGCCCGGACCGATAGGGCGAGGACTGGTAGGGGTTGGGTCCCGACTGGTACGGGCTCGGGCCCGGCCGCGGTCCATTGCCCGAGGCCGGACCAGGTCCCGGGATCGGATTCGGCCCGGAGGCATTGGGATTCGGGCTCGGATGGGGATATGGGGACGGTGGGCCGGGCTGGGGCCGTTCGTGCACCGGCCCCTGCCACCAGTCCCCGCTGGACGTCGTCTTCTCCGGATCGATGTCCTGGCCGTCGGTTTCACCGCTCATCGTCGGACCCCCTGTGACGAGTCGTGCCGCCTACTGGATCGGGCGGATACTGGCGAGAATCTTCTTCGCCAGCGTCGCGTCCACGGACTGGTCCACCCCGGTGTCCGCGGCGATGGTGAACACGAAAGCGCCGCTGTCGCCGGGGAAGGCGAAGGTGTAGACCGAATACGTCGAGGCACAGCCCGCCGCCGGAGCCGGGGCAGCGCCCTTGGTCTCCATGTAGATGCCCTGCAGCTGCCCGTCCGAGGACTGGAACGACTCCGCCGCGCCGGGCGTCGCACCCGTCGACGTGGACCAGCCGATGCGGCCCATCCGGGTGCCGATGTCGGCCGCCGCCCGCGCCGGATCCGTCTCGTCGGACTGGGTGAGAAAGATGTTGGTGCGCACGTACTTCGGGCAGTACTCGATGCCGTCCTGCGCCAGCCCGGCCACCGGAATGCTGTCCGTGCCGCTGCCGAAGGTGCTCTGCCCGGTGCCGTCCACCTTCCAGCTCTGCGGAATGTCGTATGCCGCACCGTTGTCCGGGATCGTGACCACCTGATACCCGGGGATCACCGCGGCGGGCGTGCTGGTCGCCTTCGGGGCGGTGGTCCTGGCGGTCGTCGGCCGGCCCGACTGGGTGGGCTTGGCCGCGGTCGAGGTGAGCGCGCTGATCAGCGACGGCGTGGTGTTCGACTTCGCCGAGGCGTCGTTCGAGTTCCGGTGCACCAGCGCCACGACCACCACCGCGGCGATGATTGCCAGCACCAGCACGCCGACACCGGCGAACAGCCATACCCGGCGATTGCCGCCACCGGGCGGCGGGGGATAGGGCGGCTGCTGGCCATAGCCGGGCTGCTGGCCGTAGCCCTGCGGTGCGCCGAACGCCTGGGTCGGCGGGTACTGGGTGGGACCGGGCGGATAGGGCTGGCCGTACGGACCACCGGTGAGGGGGGCCGTCGGCTGCGGCTGCCCGTAGCCCGGCTGCTGCCAGCCCGGATTGGGTTGCGGCGCACCATAACCCGGCTGCGGCGATTGTTGCGGCTGCTGCCAGGTCTGATCCTGTCCGGGCACACCCTGCCACCAGTCCGGATCGGCTTCCGGACGGCCGGGCTCGTTGCTGTGGTCGTTTCCACTGGTCACGGTTGCCCCCTGACTGACGACTACATACCGCGCTGTATATCGCGGCGGGCGCTCACCGCGCGACAGCCTCCGACGACGCGGTGCGACCCCGGCCCGACTCGGCGACCGGCTTCTTCGGCGGCGCGCCGACCAGCGTCAGCAGCGTCGCCTCCGGGCGGCAGCAGAACCGGTACGGAGCCCAGGGCGAGGTCCCCAGACCCGCCGACACATGCAGCCGGGTGTGCGCGCCCCAGCGCGAGGCGCCCTTCACCCGGGCTCGGTCGATCCCGCAGTTGGTCACCAGGGCGCCGAAGCCCGGCAGGCACAGCTGCCCACCGTGGGTGTGGCCCGCCATCACCAGGTCGTAGCCGTCGGCCGCGAATCGGTCCAGTACCCGCGGCTCCGGCGAGTGGGTGAGCCCGATGCTCAAGTCCGCCAGCGGATTCGGCGCACCCGCCACGGTGTCGTAGCGGTCCCGCTGCAGATGCGGATCGTCCACGCCCGCCGTCGAGATCCGCACCCCGGCGACCTCGATATCGCGGCGCACATGCGTCAGATCCAGCCAGCCCCGCTCGGTGAACGCGGCCCGCAGATCCTGCCAGGGCAGCGGATCACCGTAGACCCGCTTGTGGTCCTTGTTGAAGTACTTGAACGGGTTCTTCGGCACCGGCGCGAAGTAATCGTTCGAGCCGAACACGAAAATGCCGGGACGCGCGAGCAATCCGCCCAGCGACTGCACTACGGCGGGCACCGACTTCTGGTGCGAGAGGTTGTCCCCGGTGTTCACCACCAGATCCGGCTCCAGCCGGTCCAGCTCCCGCAGCCAGGCCTGCTTCAACTGCTGCCCGGGCATCATGTGCAGGTCGCTGATGTGCAGCACCCGTAGGGAGGGCTTGCCCGGTTCCAGCACCGGTAGTGTCGCCTCACGCAGCGTGAAGGCATTGCGCTCGATGAGCGTCGCGTATCCGATTCCGGCGACCGCGGCCCCGGCGGCTCCGAGTGCGGCACGGCTGAGGGCGGAGGTCGAGAAGACGGGCATTTGCCCAGAATAGGCGACCCGGCGGAGAAACATCGAGTCAAATGAGCTGGACCACGATAGAAGTCCCTCGTACCGTGTCGCTCATGTCGGAACTCAAATCCAAGCTGCGGTCGGACATGACCACCGCGATGAAGAGCAAGGACACGCTGCGGCTGGCCACCCTGCGGATGCTGCTGTCCGCCGTTCAGAACGCGGAAGTCGCCGGACCCCAGGCCCGTGAGCTCTCCGACGCGGAGATCATCGCCGTCCTGCAGAAGGAGGCGAAGAAGCGCAATGAGGCCGCCGTCGTCTACGAGCAGGCCGGGCGTGGCGAACTGGCAGCCAACGAGCGCGCCGAGGAATCGATCATCGACGAGTACCTGCCCACCCAGCTCACCGATGCCGAGGTGGGCAACATCGCCGACACCGCCATCGCCGACGTCGCCGAGCAGCTGGGGGAGCGGCCGGGGATGAAGCAGATGGGTCAGGTCATGAAGGCCGCGACGGCGCTCGCCGCGGGGCGCGCGGACGGGTCGCGGATCTCCGCCGCCGTGAAGGCGCGACTCTGACACTGTCTTATTGATACGAAAGGCCCGGAGTGAGTGAATCACTCCGGGCCTTTCCTTTGCCTACCGCGGGATTGCCTACCGCGGGATCGGGATGGGAATCGGGATCGGCGGCAGTTGCGGGAGTGGGATGCTCGGCAAGCCCGGCACCGTGGGCGGCGCGTTCGGCGCGGGCGCCGGGATCTGACTGCCGTCGCTCACGTAGAGCGTGATCACCGAGCCCGGGATGGCCGACCCGTTCGGCGAGACGTTCATGACCGTCCCCTTGTTCGCGCCCGGCTGCGTCGTCACCGACACCTGGAAGCCCGCCCCGACCAGGGTGGAGGTGGCCTCCGCCTGGGACATGCCGATCACATCCGGGATCTGCGAATTGTTCGATCCGCGAACGTACTTGTCGTCCAGCGGCGGCAGCGCCGCCGGCGGGAAGCGGTCGAGCACGTTCTTCATCGCGCCCAGATAGGTTTTGGCGGGTTCATTACCGCCGTACAGGTTTCCGCTGCCACAGCTGCGCAGCGGGAACGAGCAGATCTCACCCGGCGTCGGGCTGTCGCCGTAGATGTAGCTGGCCCCCGCGAAGGAGTTGGTGAAGGCCAGGAAGGCCGAGGACCGGTGGGTCTCGGTGGTGCCCGTCTTGGCCGAGGTCGGGACGTTCCAGCCCACCGAGTGTGCCGAACCGGCACCGGTACCGCTCACCACGTCCTGGCTCAGGGCATTGGCGAGGGTGTTGGCCAGGCCCGGATCCACCACCTGCTCACACGCCTGCTGGGTCAGCGGCACCTGCTTGCCGTTGCGGTCCACCACCTCCTTGATCGGGTTGGGCGGGCACCACTTGCCGCTGGAGGCCAGCGTGGCGGCCACATTCGACAGTTCGAGGGGGTTGATCGCCACCGGGCCCAGGGTGAACGAGCCCAGGTTCTGGTCCTTGATCATGTCGGCCAGGCTCTGGTTGCCGTGGCCGGAGGTGCCGGGCTGGGTGTAGGAACGCATGCCCAGGCGCACCGCCATATCGACGGTCGGCTGCACCCCGACGGCCTGGATCAGCTTGACGAAGGCCGTGTTCGGCGAGGTCGCCAGCGCCTGCGTCACCGACATCGAGCCCGCGTAGTTGCCCGCGTTCTTCACGCAGTAGGTCTCCGGCGGGCAGCCCGGGGTCCCGGAATTACCCATGCCCTTGGCCGAGAAGAACGACGGGACATCCAGCGTGGCATTGATGCCCAGGCCCTTCTCCATGGCCGCGGCCGTGGTGAAGATCTTGAAGATCGAGCCCGCGCCGTCACCGACCATCGAGTACGGCTGCGGCTGCACGGTCTGATGCGCGTTGGCGTCCAGGCCGTAGACGCGGCTCGAGCCCATGGCCAGCACCGGATGCGAATCCTGGCCGGGCGCCACGATATTCATGACCTCGGCGATGTCGTCCAGATTCGGGTTGGTGTTGGCGGCCAGCGAGTCGCGCACCTGGTCCTGGACCGCCGGGTCCAGCGTGGTGCGGATCAGGTAGCCGCCCTTCTCGAGCTGATCGCGGCTGATGCCGGCGTTGTTCAGGTACTGCATCGCGTAGTCGCAGAAGAAGCCGCGGTCATTGGCCGCGATGCAGCCGCGCGGCAGGCCCTTGGGCTCGGGCAGCACGCCGAGGGGCAATTCCTTGGCCTTGCGATACTCGTCGGCGCGGTTGGGCACGTTCTGGATCAGCGTGTCCAGCACGGTGTTCCGGCGCTCCAGCACGCCCGTGGGGTTGGTGTACGGGTTCAGCTTGGAGCTGGACTGCACCATGCCGGCGAGCATGGCCGACTGCACGACGTTCAGATCCTTGGCGTCCACACCGAAGTAGGTCTGCGCGGCGTCCTGGATGCCGTAGGAGCCGTTGCCGAACGGCACCAGGTTGAGATACCGGGTGAGGATCTCGTCCTTGGTGAGCCGCTTGTCCAGGGTCAGCGCCATCCGGATCTCGCGGATCTTGCGGGCGGGGGTGGTCTCGATGGCGGCCCGGCGTTCGGCGTCGGTCTTGGCCACGACGAGCAGCAGGTAGTTCTTCACATACTGCTGGTCGATGGTGGAGCCACCCTGGGAGACCTGGCCGCCCGACGTGTTGGTCAGGAAGGCGCGGAAGGTGCCCTGCCAGTCCACACCGTGGTGGTCGGCGAAGCGCTTGTCCTCCACCGAGACCAGGGACAGTTTCATGTCATTGGAGATCTTCTCGCTGGGGACCTCGAAGCGGCGCTGCTCGTACAGCCAGGCGAACGGTGTTCCATTCGCATCCACCATGGTCGAGACGGCGGGCACACTGCCCTCGACGAGTTCGGCGGAGACATTGTCGACGGCGTCCGCGGCTCGGTTGGAGATGAACCCGAAGCCACCGGCGAGCGGGAACAGCAGACCGGCGAGCAACACGGCGGCCAAGACGCACGCGCCTGCCAGTCTCCAGAGCGTTCGTGTGATCGGCACGGGCCCTAGCCTAATTGGCCTTGCGGACACTCGGTGTTCGCCCGGCGGGGTGTTCATTCGTCCTAAAAGAGACGGACTGCCCGGTTCCATGCAACGAATGCGTGGACGGACGTACCAGAAAATCTCGGGACGGTCTTGCGCAGGCCGCACACCTTTACCTAGATTGAGAACCCAGTGTGATAGAGCTAACACTCAAAGTGGAATGTGGTGCAGAACGCAGTGGGGTTGGGTAACTGCGCGCTGCACTCGCGATTCTGGAGCGCCGTGACCCGGTGTTCGGACTGCAAAGGGGCACACCAAATGCACATGACTACCCCGATCGCTCGATTGGACGTGGAGCAGGCCGAAGCGAGAATCGCCTGGGTTTCCCAGGCCCGATGCAAGGAAGTGGATCCCGACCAGCTGTTCGTGCGTGGCGCAGCGCAGCGCAAAGCGGCAACCATCTGCCGGCACTGCCCGGTGCTGATGGAGTGCGGGGCGGATGCCCTGGACAACCGTGTCGAGTTCGGAGTGTGGGGCGGCATGACCGAGCGGCAGCGCCGCGCGCTGCTCAAGCAGCATCCGGAGGTGACGAGTTGGGCGGACTTCTTCCGCGTCCAGCGATCACAGAAGGTAGCGATGTAACCGAGTATCCCTTACCCAGATCCCCCCTATAAGCAGAACGGATCGAGCCCGCGGAAGCGGGCTCGATCCGTGTCCGGGGTCGGATCGGGCATTTCAAACCAAAGGGCCGAACTGCCTGACTCGGTCAGGCGGACTTCACGCCCGCTTCGACCAGCTGATCACCCACCGCACGCAGTGCTTCCAGGTCGGCGACCTCGAACGGCAGCGCGGTGACGGCCACGATCGGGACGCTCGGGTGCGCGCCCGTGAAGCGGTGCAGCAGATGCTGTTCCCGCTTGGCGGTGGCGGCCCGGTGGGCGTGAATGCGCAGTACCGCGGCGGCCAGGGCCTCCGGGGTATCCGCCTCGGGTTCCGGCGTCGCGCCGTTGGTCGCGGTCT
Source organism: Nocardia sp. NPDC059236 (assembly GCF_042754085.1). Classification (NCBI taxonomy): domain Bacteria; kingdom Bacillati; phylum Actinomycetota; class Actinomycetes; order Mycobacteriales; family Nocardiaceae; genus Nocardia; species Nocardia sp. NPDC059236. The sequence goes on along the minus strand of NZ_JBHZAF010000002.1, from coordinate 508,452 downwards.
CCGGTGCGAGCCGGTCCGCGGCGACCTGCGCCTCCTCCCCGGACAGGCCGCTCAGTACGGGGTGGGTCCGGTTCAGTACCAGGCCGGCCAGCGGCATCCGGTCGGTCGAGAGCCGATCGACGAAGAAGCTCGCCTCGCGCAGCGCGTCCGGCTCGGCCGCGGCCACCACCAGGAAGTGGGTGCCCGGCCGCGACAGCATGGCGTAGGTACGGTCCGCGCGATCCTGGAAGCCGCCGAACATGGACTCCAGTGACTGCAAGAAGACACTGGCGTCTTTGAGCAATTGACCGCCGACGATGGTCGAGACGCCGCGCAGCGCCAGGCTCATGGCACCCGCCACGAACCTCCCGACCCCGCGGCCCGGGGCCATGATGACCCGGATCATCTTGCCGTTGAGGAAGTTGCCCAGCCGCTTCGGCGCGTCCAGGAAGTCCAGGGCATTGCGGGAGGGCGGGGTGTCGACCACGATCAGGTCCCACTCGCGCTTGGACGCCAGCTGCCCGAGCTTCTCCATCGCCATGTACTCCTGGGTGCCACCGAAGGAGGACGCGACGGTCTGGTAGATCGGGTTGGCGAAGATCTGCTCGGCCTTGTCCGGGCTGGTGTGCTCGAGCACCATGTCGTCGAAGGTGCGGCGCATGTTCAGCATCATGGCGAACAGCTCGCCCTTGGCCTCGGGCCCGAGTTCGACCTTCTGCGGGGCGTTTCCGAGATCGCTCACGCCCAGCGACTGGGCCAGCCGGCGCGCCGGGTCGATGGTGAGCACCACGACCTTGCGGCCCGACTCGGCGGCGCGCAGCGCGATGGCCGCGGCCGTGGTGGTCTTGCCGACGCCGCCGGAGCCGCAGCACACCACGATGCGGGCCGACGGATCCGCGAGGATCTTCGAAATGTCCAGGGGCACAGTACCTGCCGGAACGACCATGACTAGCGAACCCCCTGCGCGCTCAAGACTTCGGCCAGCTCGTAGAGCCCGCCCAGATCCATGCCGTCGGTCAGCGACGGCAGGTACAGCCGCGAGATGTCGAGCTGGGCCAGTTCGGCGGCGCTCTCGTCCTGGGCGGCCAGCCGCGCGGAATGCTCCACGGTCTCGGCGACCAGGCCCTCGAAATCGGTCTCGGACAGGCTGATCCCGGCCTCGGTCAGTCCGGCCCGCAGGGCGTCGATGTCGACCGTGCCCTGCGCGGCCTGTTCGCGCACCGAGCGCGGCAGGTAGCCCTCGCTCGCCCGATTCACGATGACCGTCCCGATATTCAGGTCGTTGGCGGTGAGTTCGGCGACGGCGTCGGCGGTTTCCTGCACCGGCAGCGCCTCCAGCAGCGTGACCAGGTGGATCATGGTCTGCTCGGAGTGCAGCAGCTTGGACACGCCCTCGGCCTGCGCGGCGATGGGACCGCCGCCGGCGATCTCGACCATGGCCTGGGTGACGTCCAGGAAGCTGGCGATGCGGCCGGTCGGGGGCGCGTCGATGACGATCTCGTCGTAGGCGGGCTTGCCGGACTTGTCGGCGCGCACCGCGCATTCCTTGATCTTGCCGGTGAGGATCACGTCGCGCAGACCCGGCGCGATGGTGGTGACGAACTCGATGGCGCCCACCCGGCGCATGGCGCGACCGGCGAAGCCCAGGTTGTAGAACATGTCGAGGTACTCGAGGAAGGCGTGCTCGACATCGAGGGCCAACGCCATCACCTCGCCACCGCCGTCCGCGGTGGCGATGCGAGTCTCGGTGGGCGGCAAGGGCGGGAGATCGAACAGCTGGGCAATGGACTGTCTGCCCTCAACCTCGACCAGCAGCACCCGGCGCCCCCCGGCGGCCAGTGCCAGTGCCAGTGCCCCGGCGACGGTCGACTTCCCGGTGCCCCCCTTCCCGGAAACGTAGTGCAGGCGGGCCTTGTCCGCCCGCTCCGGCCAACCTGCTTCGACCCCCGGCTCAACCGAAACGGGCACTGCTATCGGTACTCCCACGCTCGCGAGCCTATAACTCGTTCCGAATTCCTGCCCACAGGACTCGGCAACTGTCTGATACACCACTCTGGAAACTCGTATTTCCTGATCCCGCAGCGTAGTCGGCGGGCCTGGGGAACTGCGGGAACCTGGCCGGGGTTAGTCTCAGCGCATGAGTGATGTGACCGTGTGGGAGTACGCGACGGTGCCCCTGTTGACCCATGCCACCAAGGCCATTCTCGACCAGTGGGGTTCCGACGGCTGGGAACTCGTCACGGTGCTGCCCGGACCGACCGGTGAACAGCACGTCGCCTATCTGAAGCGGGCGAAGAGCTGATGTCCTGGGCCGAGAACCTGAAGGAGCTCGGGCTCGAACTGCCGCCGGCCCCGAAACCGGTCGCGGTGTACGTGCCCGGCGTCCGGTCCGGCAACTACGTCTACACCTCCGGTCAGTTGCCGTTCGTGAACGGCGAGCTGCCGCTGACCGGCAAGCTCGGCGCCGAGGTCACCGTCGAGCAGGGCGCGGAGATGGCCAAGCTGGCCGCCCTCAACGCCCTTGCGGTCGTGCACGATCTGGTCGGCCTCGACAATGTCGTGCGCATCCTCAAGGTCGTCGGTTTCGTGGCCTCCGCGTCCGGCTTCAACAGCCAGCCGCTGGTCATCAACGGCGCGTCCGAGCTGCTCGGCGCGGTGCTCGGCGAGGCCGGGGTGCACGCCCGTTCCGCGGTCGGCGTCAACGAGCTGCCCCTGAACACCCCGGTCGAGGTGGAACTCATCGCCGAGGTGCGGTAACCCCGAAATGCTTGGGGCACAGTCGGAAGCGTGATGCGTTCAACCCTGGACGCATCACGCTCGGTGCATTAGGACGAAACAATGACGCTCACTCACCCCGCGTACGAGCAACTGCGGCAAGTGACTCCGTCCGCCGCCGTCGTGCTGGCCGACAATCCCAGCGGAATGACATTGCAGGGCACCAACACCTGGCTGCTGCGCGCTCCCGGCGCCACGGAATACGTTGTGGTGGACCCGGGTCCGAAGGATCGCGCGCACACCGAGGCGCTGGTGCGCGAGACCGGTGGGAACATCGCCCTCACCCTCATCACCCACAAGCACCACGACCACACCGGCGGCATCGACCACCTGGTCAAGGCCACCGGAACCGCGGTGCGCGCCAAGGATTCCGAGTTCCTGCGCGGCGCGGGCGCCCACCTGGCCGACGGTGAGGTCATCGAGGTCGCCGGGCTGCGCATCACGGTGCTCGCCACCGCGGGGCACACCGAGGACTCACTCAGCTTCCTGCTCGACGGCCCGGACGGCGAGCAAGCGCTGCTCACCGGTGACACCGTTCTCGGAAGTGGTACGACCGTCCTGGAATCCTGGGACGGCGCGCTGGCGGCCTATCTGGACTCGCTGAATCGGCTCGTGGCGGTCGCTCCCGGCCGCACCCTGCTCCCGGCCCACGGTCCCGACCACGCCGACGCCGAACCGGTCATCCGCTACTACATCGCCCACCGCGAGGAGCGCTTGAACCAGGTCCGCGCCGCCCTGGAGAAGCTCGGCCCCAAGGCCAAAGCACTGCAGATCGTCGCCGAGGTCTACGCCGATGTGGACAAGCGCCTCTGGCCGGCCGCCCACAGCTCGGTGAAAGCGCAGCTGGCGTACCTGCGTTCACAGGAATAGGGGTTTCAGGGGCGAAGCCCCTGAGAATCCGAAGAGTTTGGTCCTTTTACACGTCGAGGCACGTCGCCACCGCTACGGGGGTGGCGACGCGCCTCGACGTATACCTGTCGCCGCTCAGCGAGCGCGGCGGGCCAGTCTCTCCGAGTCGGAGATCAGCACGCTCTTGCCCTCGAGCCGCAGCCAGCCGCGGTGCGCGAAGTCGGCGAGCGCCTTGTTCACGGTCTCGCGGGAGGCGCCGACCAGCTGGGCGATCTCCTCCTGGGTGAGGTCGTGGGTCACGCGCAGCGCGCCCGCCTCCTGGGTGCCGAAGCGCTGGGCGAGCTGCAGCAGCGCCTTGGCGACACGACCCGGAACATCGGTGAAGATCAGGTCGGCCAGGTTGTTGTTGGTGCGGCGCAGGCGGCGGGCGAGCACCCGCAGCAGCTGCTCGGCGATCTCGGGCCGCTGATCGATCCACGCCTTGAGGGCGTCCCGGTCCATGGTGACCGCGCGGACCTCGGTGACGGTGGTGGCCGTCGAGGTGCGCGGGCCCGGGTCGAAGATCGAGAGCTCGCCGAACATGTCCGACGGGCCCATGATCGTCAGCAGGTTCTCACGACCGTCGGGGGAGCGGCGGCCGATCTTCACCTTGCCCGAGGTGATGATGTACAACCGGTCACCGGGTTCGCCCTCGTTGAAGATGACGTGGCCGCGCGGGAAGTCAACGGGCTGCAGCTGTTTGGCGAGAGCGGCCACCGCGGTGGGCTCGACGCCTTGGAAGATGCCTGCTCTGGCGAGGGCCTCGTCCACGAATGTGCTCCTTATGGGAAATGGCTCTGTCCTGGACCGAAACGACTCGGCCGACAGTGCAGTCTACTTTGCAATACCGCCGGGTAGTGATAGACACCACGCGCCGAGCTCATTCTCAGACACGCGGAGCCGCAGTACGCGACACACAACGACGGTTTCGCGACACGCTTCACAAGTAATCTACGACACGCCGTGAGACCGGCGTCATGAAGATCGTAAAAAGTGGTCCGGAGCTGAAAGCCACCGGACCACTCGACCACCGACCCGCGCGGATCAGCTGGCCTGTGCGACGTCCATTCCCTTGGCCGCGGGCCGGGCGCGCCGCGGACGCGCCGCCGCGGCCGGCAAACCCAGCTTGGTCAGATCGCTGACCTCGGCATTCGTGGCTCGATCGAGATACTGCTGGACCTCTGGGTCTGGTTCGAGAAGCTTGCGAAGTCGATTCTCGACCCGTTCCATCACCAACGCGAACAGCATCAGCGCTATCGGAAACAGCACCACAGCGAGTCCTTGCATAGGCAGCAGTAAACACGCCGAAGGTCTCAGATGGAACACGGCGGGTACTCAGCCCGGTTGTGGGGCAGGGGTGGTTCCGTAAGGTGGGGGCGTGCGTGTCTCTGAATCCAACGCGGCCGTGAGCGGGGCAGACCCGGATAATTCGGGCGTTCGAGCGACCCCCGACGTGGCTCCGGTCGATGTCTCGGATGCGCCACGGTTTTCGCGTCCGGCCAAAGCGCGCAAGCGCGACAAAGAGACTCGGATCGGCCTGGTCCGGCGGGCCCGGCGTATGTACCGGGAAATGACCGTCGAGTTCCCCGACGCGCACTGTGAGCTGGATTTCACCACGCCCCTCGAATTGGCGGTCGCCACAATTCTTTCCGCGCAGTGCACCGACGTGCGGGTGAACCTCACCACGCCCGCGCTGTTCGCGAAGTACCGCGGCGCACGCGATTACGCCGAAGCCAATCGGGCCGAGCTGGAGGAGTACATCCGGCCCACCGGCTTCTACCGCAACAAGGCCAATTCCCTCATCGGGCTGGGCCAGGAACTGGTCGAACGTTTCGACGGCGAACTGCCGGGCACCCTCGCCGAACTGGTCACCCTGCCCGGCATCGGGCGCAAGACCGCGAACGTCATCCTCGGCAACGCCTTCGATGTCCCGGGCATCACCGTCGACACCCATTTCGGGCGGCTGGTGCGGCGCTGGGGCTGGACCGCGGAGGAGGATCCGGTCAAGATCGAGCACGCCGTCGGCGAGCTGATCGAGCGCCGCGACTGGACCATGCTCTCGCACCGGGTGATCTTCCACGGCCGCCGCGTCTGCCATGCGCGCAAGCCCGCGTGCGGCGCGTGCCTGCTGGCCAACGACTGCCCGTCCTTCGGGGAGGGACCGACCGACCCGACCGAGGCGGCCAAGCTGGTGAAGGGCCCGGAGACCGAGCATCTTCTCGAACTGGTCGGCCTGTGAGCGCCGAGACGGCGCGGGGCAACACCGGGTGGCGGTGGGCGCTGGCGGCGGTGATCGTCGCCGTGGCGGCGGCGGTCGCCCTGTGGCCGCAGTTCACCCACTCCGACGACAAGAGCGCCGCGACCGGCTCGACCACGGTCACCGGGCCCGCCGAACCGGCTGTCGCCGACTCGGATCGGGCCGCGGCGGCGCTGGCCGCCTGTCCCGTGCCCACCGGCGCGCCCGTCGGCGACGGCCCGCTGCGCGGCATCACGCTGGACTGCCTGGCCGACGGCCGGCCGGTGGATCTGGTTGCGGCGCTGGCCGGCAAGCCCGCGCTGCTCAATCTGTGGGCCTACTGGTGCGGTCCGTGTGCGGAGGAACTGCCGCTGCTGCAACAGTTCTCGCAGCAGGCCGGGAACGCGCTCACGGTGCTCACCGTGCACAGCGATGCGGGGACCGCCAAGGCGCTGTCGCGGCTGAGCGGGCTCGGCATCCACCTGCCCGGGGTCGAGGATTCGAATTCCAGGGTCCGCACCGCCGTCGGCGCGCCCGCCGTACTGCCGATCTCGGTGCTGTTGCGCGCCGACGGCACCGTTGCGAAAGTCGTGGTGCGCCCGTTCACCAGCGTCGAGGACATTTCCGCCACCGTCGCGGCCGAATTGGGGGTCAGGGCGTGAGGGCTGGACGAGTGGATCTTTCGACAAGGGTGTGGTGATGAGACTCGAGGCGTCTGCCAATGGCATTCCGGAGTGGCTGCGCGGGGTGGCCGAGCACGACCCGGCCGATCCCACCGGCGTGAACCCGGTGCTGCGCCGCAGCAGCATGCGGCGCTTCGCCGCCGCGGCGACCCGGGCCCGGGAGGCGTCGGTGCTGGTGCTCTTCGGCGGCTCCCCCGAGCCGGATTCGAGTGCGCCGGGCGGGCTTCCGGCCGATGCCGACGTGCTGCTCACCCAGCGTGCCGCCACCCTGCGCCAGCACAGCGGCCAGGTGGCGTTCCCGGGCGGCGGGGTGGAGCCGCAGGACGACGGCCCGATCGGCACCGCGCTGCGCGAGGCGCGCGAGGAGACGGGGCTCGACCCCGCCGGCGTGGAGCCGATCGCGGTGCTGCCCAAGATCTTCGTGCCGCCGTCGCGGTTCGATGTGACGCCGGTGGTCGCCTATTGGCGCACCCCCGGCGAGGTGGGGGTGGTGAGCGAGACGGAGGCCGCCCGCGTGGCGCGGGTGCCGCTGTCCGAGCTCATCGATCCGGCCAACCGTTTCGTGGTGCGCCATCCACTGGGCTATGTGGGCCCGGCGTTCACCGTGGACGGAATGCTGGTGTGGGGGTTCACCGCCGGGGTGCTCGCCGGATTGCTGGCGGTGTCCGGGTGGGAACGCGAATGGGACCATCACGATGTACGTGATCTGCAGGCCGCATTGGCCGCGGTAGGGATGACATTATGAGCGCCTCGGGCTGGCTCGACCTCGGCATCATCATTCTGGCGCTGCTGGCCGCCACCTCCGGGTGGCGGCAGGGCGCGGTCGCTTCGGCGCTCGCCTTCCTGGGCGTCATTCTCGGTGCGGTCGCGGGCATTCTGATCGCGCCGCACATCCTGAAGCACCTGAACGAGGGCCGCACCCGGGTGCTGGTGGGCGTCCTGCTCATCGTGGCGCTGGTGATCATCGGCGAGGTCGCGGGCATGGTGCTCGGGCGGGCCGCGCGCGGCGGCATGCGGGATCCGTTCACCCGCAGCGTGGACAGCGTGGTGGGCGCGGGCCTGCAGGCGGTGGCGGTGCTGGCCACCGCGTGGCTGCTGGCGCTGCCGCTGACCAACTCCTCGCAGCCCGGAATCGCGGCCGCGGTCACCAACTCGCAGGTGCTGCGCAATGTCGACCATGTCGCGCCGGACTGGCTGCGGCGGGTGCCGACCGACTTCTCCAACCTGCTCAACACCTCCGGGCTGCCGGATGTCATCGGCCCGTTCGGGCACGTCCCGATCACCGCCGTGGAACCGCCCGATCCCAGCGTGCTGCAGCTGCCGGTGGCCCAGCAGCTGCAGGGCAGCGTGCTGCGCATCCGCGGCATCGCGCCCAGTTGCCAACGGCAGCTGGAGGGTTCGGGCTTCGTGGTGGCCCCGGAGCGCATCATGACCAACGCGCACGTGGTCGCGGGCACGAACACTGTCAGCGTGGACACCGCGCGCGGGTCGCTGCCCGCCACCGTGGTGCTGTTCGACTCGTCCAAGGACGTGGCGATCCTGGCGGTGCCGGGCCTGAACGCGCAGCCGCTGGACCTGGCTCCGGCCGACGCCGGCTCGGGGGAGAGCTCCATCGTGCTCGGTTACCCGGGCGGCGGGCGCTACACCGCCAGCGCGGCCCGCGTGCGCGAGACCCTGAACCTGAAGGGTCCCAACATCTACCGCGACGCCGACGTCAAGCGTGAGGTCTACACCATTCGCGGCCAGGTCCGGGCCGGTAACTCCGGCGGCCCCTTGGTGGACACCGACGGCCGGATCCTGGGCGTGGTGTTCGGCGCGGCGGTCACCGACGACGACACCGGGTACGTGCTCACCCTCGACGAGGTGCGGCCCGAACTGAGCTCGGCGGCAGGTCAATCGACGGCGGTCGGCACCGGCAGCTGTGTGCTGAGCTGAGCCTGGAAGAACGGAAAACGGCCCCGGCGAAACATGATTCGCCGGGGCGCTTTACGTGTCGGAGAGCCTCGTCAGGCCAGCAGTTTGGCGATCTCCGCGGTCACCGGCTCCGGATTCTCCTGGTGCGCATAGTGACCCGCGTCCGGGATGGCCACCACCCGGCGCTGCGGTGAGAGCTGCTGACCGCGGCGGATGGTGCCCGGCAGGATGTACCGGTCGCGGTCGCCGTACAGGGCCAGCGTGGGCACCAGCACCGGTTCGCTCATGGCCGCCATGAAACGCCGGCCGTCGGGCCGCCACTGGCTACGGAAGGCCCAGCGCTGATATTCCAGCGCACAGTGCGCCGCGCCGGGGATCCGGATGGCGGTGCGCATGCGGCGGGCGGTGTCGGTGAATTCGTCGGTGGCCGACCAGCGTTCGCCCACCCGGTCGCGGAGCAGGAGTTCGATCTCGATGCCGTCGTCGCGGGTGAGCCGGGCCTCGGGCACCCGCGGCACCTGATAGCGCAGGAAGTCCGGCAGCCAGGCCGAGCGCTGTGGCTTGTCGCGCAGCACCGCCCGCTTCAGCGCCACCGGATGCGGGGAGCTGATCAGCGCGATGGATCGCACCACCCGCGGGTGCAGTACGGCGGTGGCCCAGCACACCAGGCCGCCCTCGGCATGCCCGACCAGGGTCGCCTCGGTGTGGCCCAGCGCGCGGATCAGGCCGGCGACATCACCGGCGAGGGTCCAGCCGTCGTAACCGCGTGGTGGCTTGTCGGTGTCGCCGTAGCCGCGCAGGTCCACCGCCACCGTGCGGAAGCCGCGCGCGGCCAGCCCGGTCAGCTGGTGGCGCCAGGACCACCAGAAGTCGCCGAAGCCGTGCAGCAGCACGACCAGCGGCATGTCCGGGTCCGCGTAGGCCGTCCCGGCGGGCACGGCCTCGACCACGTGGAAGCGAATGCCGTTGGCATGCACGTCCCGGTGGGTCCACGGCCCGTCATAGCGGACTGCGGACGGATCCGGATGCGAATTCGACGACACGCCGATGGAGCGTAATCGAAGGTCTAGGTCCGGGGCTTGCCGAGTTCGACGGAGACCTCGGCCGTCTCCGCGTCGGTGTGGCCGAAACCGCTGGGCAGCACGCTCTTCGCCTCCTTGAGGGACTCGATGGTCTTCTCCGGTGCGCGCAGCTTGCGCACCTTCAGATAGCCCAGCAGCGCGAAGGCCGCGACCGCCGCGATCATCAGCAGGAACACCACCAGGAACGCGGCCCAGCGGTACAGCCAGAGGTCGAGCAGTTCGGCGAGGAAGAAGAAAAAGAAGAAGGAGCTGAACAGCAGGATGGTCAGCGCCAGGATGAAGAAGACGCTGCCCTGCAGGCCCTTCTTGATCTCACCGGTCACCTCGGCCTTGGCGAGCTCCACCTCGGCGCGCACCAGGGTCGACATCTGCTCGGTCGCGTCGCGGACCAAGGTGCCGAAGGTCGCCGACTGATGGGCGTCGACATCGGACAGCGGAATCGAAGTGACGGTGCGGGTGCGGTTCCCGTCGTAGCCGTTACCGCCCTGTGTGAAGCTCAATTGCTCGACCCTTCTCCATGTCCCGGTAGTACTGTCCGGTGTCGCTCTTGATTTTGCAGTGCCCGCTCGTCACGTCGTGCCTGGTGAGCACGGCCCCGACGCAACAGTAGCGCCGAACCCGCCAGGGAAGCCGCCAAAGACGTGAGCAACACCGCCGCTTTCGCGAGCTCTGCGGCCGACCCGTCGCCGACGTCTTCCAAGGCCAGTTCTGCCACCAAGAGGCTAACGGTGAAGCCGATCGCGCCCAGTACCGACAGGGCGAACATGTCCCGATAACCGAGATCATCGGGTCGTTCCGCGATTCCCAACCGTACGGCGAGCCAACTGGATCCGAAGATGCCGACGGTCTTGCCGACCAGCAGGCCCAGGACGATGGCCAGCGCCAGCCGGTCGGTGAACAGCTTCGACAGCACGCTCGCATCCAGCGGAACGCCCGAGGCGAACAGCGCGAACAACGGTACGCACAGCGCGGCGGAGATGGGCTGGAAGAAATGCTCGAGCCGGGCCGCGGGTACGCAGTGCTCGTCCTCGCCGGGATCCGGGCGCACCCGGGTGAGCAGGCCGCAGGCCACGCCCGCCAGGGTGGCGTGAATTCCGGCCTCGTGCAGGGAATACCAGGCGATCAGGCCCAGCGGGACGTAGATGAACGGGCTGCCGAGGCGGAAGCGCTGGGCCAGCGCCCAGCCGGCCAGGCACAGCACGGCCGCCAGCAGCCACAGCATTTTCAGGGTGGTGGTGAACAGGACCGCGATCAGGATGATGGCGATCAGGTCGTCCACCACGGCCAGGCTGAGCAGGAACACCCGGGCGCCGGCCGGAATCCGCGATCCGGTCATGGCGAGCACGGCCAGCGCGAACGCGATATCGGTGGCGACCGGGATGGCCCAGCCGCGGTCCATGCCCGGCGCGCCCCAGCCGACGGCGGTGGCGATCAGCGCGGGCAACACCACACCACCGACGGCGGCCACGATGGGCAGGGTGGCGCGTTTGCGGTCGGCGAGTTCACCGACCACCAGCTCCCGTTTGAGCTCCAGCCCGGCCACGAAGAAGAAGATGGCCAGCAGGCCGTCCTTGGTCCAGTCGGCCAGTGTGAGGTCGAGGTGGAGGGCGGGAATGGCGAGCCTGGTGTCGACCATGGTCGTGTAGCTCGCGCCCCACGGTGAGTTGACCCAGATGAGCGCCGCGGCCGCGGCGATGAGAAGCAGTGCGCCGCCGAAGGTTTCGGTTCTCAGATAGCGGGCCAGCTCGGAACGGACCTGAGTGATCACGGTGCAGCCTTTCGGTCGGTCGACGAGAAAGCGGCGTGCTACACCACTCCAGGGACCGACGGCACAACCGCATGCCGACCAGACTTCCCGGCACACCTTTTGCGCAATTCTAACGGTGTGCCCGGAACTTCTTGACTACCCCATACCCGAAGCGGCCCCCTGATCGCCGATCAGGGGGCCGCTCGCGGAGTCTGCCCGTTTACGCCTTGCCGGCGCGGATGGATTCGAACACGTTGGGGTCCACCAGGGTTGAGGTGTCGCCCAGTTCGCGGCCCTCGGCCACGTCGCGCAGCAGGCGGCGCATGATCTTGCCCGAGCGCGTCTTCGGCAGCTCCGGCACCACGTGGATCTCGCGCGGGCGGGCGATGGGGGAGATCTCGCGGGAGACCTCGGCCTTGAGTTCGGTGATCAGATCGGCCCCGGTGTCGGTGGCCTCGGCGGTGAGGATCACGAACGCCACGATGCCCTGGCCGGTGGTCTCGTCGGACGCGCCGACCACGGCCGCCTCCGCGACGCCGGAGTGGCCCACCAGCGCGGACTCCACCTCGGCGGTCGAGATGCGGTGGCCGGACACGTTCATGACGTCGTCGACGCGACCGAGCACCCACAGGTCCCCGTCGGTGTCGAGCTTGGCGCCGTCACCCGCGAAGTACCAGCCCTTCTCGGCGTAGCGGGACCAGTAGGTGTCCTTGTACCGCTCGTTGTCGCCCCAGATGCCACGCAGCATGGCCGGCCACGGCTCGTCGAGCACCAGGTACCCGTTGGCCTCGGTCTCGCCCAGGGAGACCGGATTGCCTTCCTCGTCAACGACTTTCGCGGAGATGCCCGGCAGCGGGGTCATGGCCGCACCCGGCTTGGCCGCGGCGACGCCCGGCAGCGGCGAGATCATGATGGCACCGGTCTCGGTCTGCCACCAGGTGTCCACGATGGGAGTCCGGTTGCCGCCCACCACATCCCGGTACCAGCGCCAGGCCTCGGGGTTGATCGGCTCGCCCACCGAACCCAGCAGCCGCAGGCTCGACAGGTCGTGCGAATCCGGGATCTCACGGCCCCACTTCATGAACGTGCGCACCAGCGTCGGCGCCGTGTAATAGATGGTGACGCCGTACTTTTCGATGATCTGCCAGTGCCGGTGCTCGTCGGGGAAGTTCGGGGTGCCCTCGTAGACGACCTCGGTGGCGCCGTTGGCCAGCGGGCCGTACACGATGTAGCTGTGCCCGGTCACCCAGCCGATGTCGGCGGTGCACCAGTACACATCCTGACCGGGCTTGTGGTCGAACACGTGGTGGTGGGTGTAGGCGGCCTGGGTCAGGTAGCCGCCGGAGGTGTGCAGGATGCCCTTGGGCTTTCCGGTGGTGCCGGAGGTGTAGAGGATGAACAGCGGGTGCTCGGCGTCGAAGGCCTGCGCCTCGTGCTCGGGAGAGCCGAGCGCGACGGTCTCGTCCCACCACAGGTCGCGGCCCTCGGTCATCGCGGTCTCGATGCCGGTGCGGCGCACCACGAGTACGTGCTCGACGGTCGAATCACCCTCGGCGAGAGCCTCGTCCACGGCCGCCTTCAGCGGGGCCGGCTTGCCGCGCCGCCACTGGCCGTCGGTGGTGACGACCAGCTTGGCCGCGGCGTCGTCGACGCGCTGGCGCAGGGCGCTGGGGGAGAAGCCGGCGAATACCACCGAATGGGTCAGGCCCAGACGGGCGCAGGCCAGCATGGCCACGATGGCCTCGGGGACCATCGGCATGTAGATCGCGACCCGGTCACCCGCGGCCAGCCCCAGGCCGGTGAAGTAGTTGGCGGCACGCGATACCTCGGCCAGCAGCTCGGCATAGGTGATGTCGCGGGAGTCGCCGGGCTCGCCCTCCCAGTGGATGGCGACCCGGTCGCCGTGCCCGTCGAGCACGTGCCGGTCCACGCAGTTGTAGGCGACATTGAGCCTGCCGTCGGCGAACCACTTGGCGAAGGGCGCATCGTCCCAGTCCAGCACCTGGGTGAAGGGCTGATGCCAGTGCAAGCGCCGAGCCTGCTCGGCCCAGAACCCGTCGCGGTCCGCTTGGGCTCGAGCATAAAGAGAGGCGTCGCCGTTGGCGGCGGCCGCGAACTCAGCGCTGGGCGGATAGGCATCCAGGTGGTCGGCGGTGGTTTCGGTCATCTCGTCTCTTCTTCTCTCGCGTGCAGGCCGCGTGGGGGTGACGGCGGCCACGTTCGACCCTAACCGACTGTGACCTGCGTCGTGTTTGGCCGTCTCGATCGGTGGGCGGTCGTGACGAGGCTCCCATCGGCGGCATGACCGAACCGTGAACGCGAGGTCCCAACTGCTGTGCACTGTGTCACGTAGGGTCTCCCATTCGGATGCCCCATGTTGCCGGATTGCTAACAAGCCGAACATTCCCGTTTCGATCGGCTGACAACATCGACCGCGATCGTTAATGTCCGATTCACCCCGAAGCCGACCGTTTCCTGGGATGGGAGAAACGCGTTGCGAATCAAGACGATCACCGCGCTCGCCGTGGCGGCACTGGCCACAAGCCTCAGCCTGACCGCATGCTCCTCCGGTGAGGACAACAATTCCGACTACGTCACCGTGAACGGCGCCGAACCACAGAATCCGTTGGTGCCCACCAATACCAACGAGAACATGGGCGGCCGCGTGGTCGACCGGCTCTGGGCGGGGCTGAAGTACTACGACGCCAACGGCACTCCGCACGACGAGATGGCGCAGTCCATCGTCACGCCGGACCGCCAGCACTACACCATCACCATCAAGCCGGACTGGACGTTCACCGACGGCACCGCGGTGACCTCGAAATCCTTTGTGGACGCGTGGAATTACGGCGCCCTGGGCACCAACGCTCAGCTGCAGAACTGGGTCTTCACCCCCATCGTCGGCTACGACGACGTCGCAGCGAATCCGCCCAAGGCGCAGACCATGTCGGGCCTGAAGGTGGTCGACGACCACACCTTCACGGTCGACCTCAAACAGCCGTCCATCGACTTCGAGCTGGAACTCGGCTTCGCGCCGTTCTATCCGCTGCCCGCCGTGGCCTACAAGGACATGAAGGCCTTCGGCGAGAACCCGATCGGCAACGGCCCCTACAAGTTCGCCGGTGCCGGTGCCTGGCAGCACAATGTGCAGATCGACGTGGTGCCCAACCCGGACTACAAGGGCGGGCGGCCCGCCAAGAACAAGGGCCTGCGTTTCAAGATGTACGCGAACATGGACACCGCGTACGCCGACCTGCTCCAGGGCAATCTGGACGGCCTGGACGTGATCCCGGATACCGCGCTGGCCACCTACGAGAAGGACCTGGGCGACCGGGCCATCCACAAGCCCATCGCCTACAGCCAGCACATCGGCATCCAGCCCAATGTCGCCCACTTCTCCGGACCGGAAGGAGTGTTGCGGCGCAAGGCGATTTCGATGGCCATCAACCGGGAACAGATCGCCGCCAACATCTTCCACAACACCCGCGTCCCCTGCCAGGACTTCACCGCCTTCACCCTGCCCGGGTTCCGCGCCGGCCTGCCGGGTTCCGAAGTGCTGAAGTTCAATCCGGACGAGGCCAAGAAGCTGTGGGCGCAGGCCGACGCCATCTCGCCGTGGTCGGGCACCTTCCAGATCGCCTACAACTCCGACGGCGGTCATCAGGCCTGGATCGAGGCCACCGCGAACAGCATCAAGAACACCCTCGGCATCGACGCGGTCGGCGCGCCCTACCCGACGTTCAAGAACATTCGCGACGAGATCGTGCACGAGAACGTGGGCAAGGCGTTCCGCTACGGCTGGCAGGGCGACTACCCGTCCATGTTCGAATACCTGACCGCGCTGTTCCTGAGCACCTCGGAAACCAATGACGTGCACTACAAGAGCCCGGAATTCGACCGGCTGCTCAACACCGCCCTCGCCGCCGCCACACCCGAACAGGCGTATGACGGCATCGCGCAGGCGCAGACCGTGCTGTTCCGGGACATGGCCGATATCCCGATCTTCGACTACAACGTCGCGGCCGGGCGCTCGGACAAGGTGAAGCAGGCGCCCGTGTCCTGGTCGGGGCTGTTCGACTTCGAGAACATCGAGAAGTAGCCCGGCATGGTGTGGTACGTCGTGCGGCGGCTGCTCCAGATGATCCCGGTCTTCTTCGGGGCGACGCTGCTCATCTACGCGATGGTCTTCCTGATCCCCGGCGACCCCATCCAGGCGCTCGCCGGGGACCGGCAGATGACCCCGGCGGTGGAGGCGTCCCTGCGCGCCCGCTACCACCTGGATCAGCCGTTCTTCATCCAATACCTGGAGTACCTGAAAGGCATTGTCACGCTGGACTTCGGGACGTCCTTCTCGGGGCGGCCGGTGCGCGAGGAGCTCGCCCGCGCGTTCCCGATCACCTTCCGGCTGTCCGTCATGGCGGTCTGCATCGAAGCGGTCTTCGGCGTGACGTTCGGGCTGATCGCGGGGCTGCGCAAGGGCAAGCTCTTCGACTCCACCATGCTGGTGCTCAGCCTGGTGATCATCGCGGTGCCGATCTTCGTGGTGGGCTTCCTCGCGCAGTTCCTGCTCGGCGTGAAGTGGGGCATCGCACCGGTGACCGTCGGGGCGAAGGCGAGCTTCACGGATCTGCTGGTACCGGCGTTCGTGCTCGCGTCGCTGTCGTTCGCCTACGTGTTGCGGCTGACCCGGAACGCGGTGGCGGAGAACATGACCGCCGACTTCGTGCGCACCGCCTCCGCCAAGGGACTGAGCCGCAGGCGGGTGATCGTGGTGCACATCCTGCGCAACTCGATGATCCCGGTGGTCACCTTCCTCGGCACCGATCTGGGCTTCCTGCTCGGCGGCGCGGTGGTCACCGAGGGCATCTTCAATATCCCGGGCGTCGGCGGCACGCTCTACCAGGCCATTACGCGCGGGGAACCGCCCACGGTGGTGGCCTTCGTGACGGTGCTGATCGTGATCCTGTTGCTGTCCAACCTGATCGTCGACCTGCTCTACGCCGCCCTCGACCCGAGGATTCGCTATGCCTGAACCCGAGGTCCGCGAAAGCCGGCAACCCGCGGTCCGCGAAATGCGCCGTGGCCAGGAGCATTTCGTGGCGCCGCCGGACGAGGTCCAGGTCCTGGCCACCGACACCCTGGACGAGACCACCGCCCCCACCAGCGTGTGGCGGGACGCCTGGCGGCAGCTGCGGCGCAATCCCATCTTCCTCGCGGCGGCGGTGCTGATCGTGCTGGTGGTGCTGGTCGCCGTGTGGCCGCAGCTGTTCACCAGCCAGGATCCGCGCTACTGCAACGGCGATTTCAGCATGCAGAAGCCGTCCGGGGCGCACTGGTTCGGTTTCGACAAGCAGGGCTGCGACATCTACGCCCGCACCATCTACGGCGCCCGCGCCTCGGTGGTGACCGGTGTCGGCGCGACGCTGATGTACGTACTCATCGGCGGCGCCCTGGGTGCGATCGCCGGATACTATGGCGGGCTGCTGGATTCGGTGGTATCGCGGATCTCGGAGGTGTTCTACGCGCTGCCGCTCATGCTGGCCTCCATCGTGCTCATGCAGCTGCTCGCCTCGCGCACGGTGTGGACGGTCATGCTCACGCTGGCCTCCTTCAGCTGGCCGCAGGCCGCGCGCATCGTGCGCGGCGCGGTGATCGAGTCGAAGAACAGCGAGTACGTCACGGCGGCAAAGGCCCTGGGCGTCTCCAGATTCCGGACGCTGGTGCGGCACGTGCTGCCCAACTCGGCCGGGCCGCTCATCGTGGTGAGCACCATCGCGCTGGGCGTCTTCATCGTCACCGAGGCGACGTTGTCATATCTGGGCGTCGGGCTCACCCGGCAGACCGTGTCGTGGGGATCGGATATCGCCGTGGACCAGAAGGAGATTCGCACCTCGGCCATCCTGTTCTACCCGGCCACCGCGCTCGCGCTGACCGTGCTCAGCTTCATCATGCTCGGCGACGCCGTGCGCGACGCCTTCGACCCCAAGGCCCGCAAGAGGTGAGCGCCATGACCGAACCATTGCTCGAGGTCCGCGATCTGAACGTGGCCTTCACCGCCGACCGGCGCGAGATCCCGGCGGTGCGCGGGGTGAGCCTGACGGTGTATCCGGGGCAGACGGTCGCCATCGTCGGCGAATCGGGATCCGGCAAATCGACCACCGCGCACGCCATCATCGACCTGCTGCCCGGCACCGGCCGGATCACCTCCGGCTCGGTGCTCTTCGACGGCAAGGACCTGTCGAAGGCCACCGGCCGCGAGATCGTCGGAGTGCGCGGGCGCGGTATCGGCTTCGTACCGCAGGACCCCATGTCCAACCTGAACCCGGTGTGGAAGGTCGGATTCCAGATCCGGGAAACCCTGGAGGCCAATGGCGTTGCCAAGGGCCGGGCCACCCGGCAGCGGGCCGTCGAACTGCTCGCCGAGGCCGGCATGCCCGATGCCGAACGCCGGGTCAACCAGTACCCCCACGAATTCTCCGGCGGCATGCGCCAGCGCGCGCTCATCGCCATCGGCCTGTCCTGCCGGCCGAAACTGCTCATCGCCGACGAACCCACCTCGGCGCTCGACGTCACCGTGCAGCGCCAGATCCTCGACCACCTCGACGGCCTGACCACCGAACTCGGCACCGCGGTCCTGCTCATCACCCACGACCTGGGCCTGGCCGCCGAACGGGCCGAGCACCTGGTCGTCATGTACCGCGGCCGCGTGGTGGAATCTGGTCCGGCCCTGCAGATCCTGCGCGAACCACAGCACCTGTACACCAAGAAACTGGTGAACTCCGCGCCCTCACTGGCCTCGCAGCGGCTGTCCTCGGTGCGCAAGCGGGCCGAGGTCCGGGAGCAGGCCGTCCAGGTCGCCGGGCAGCTGGCCGAGAAGGACGCCGAATTCGCCAGTGCCCCCGACGATCTGCTCGTCGCGGACCACCTCACGCGGGTGTTCCGCATTCGCGGCAACGCGCCGTGGCGATCCTCCGAACTCGTCGCGGTGGACGATGTCTCGTTCACCCTGCGGCGCGGCACCACCACCGCGATCGTCGGCGAATCCGGTTCGGGCAAATCCACGGTGGCACAGATGGTGCTGGGCCTGCTGCCGCCCACCGCCGGCCGCGTCACCTTCGACGGTCGCGAGGTGGCGACCCTGGATGCCAAGGCCGCCTTCGCTTTCCGCCGCCGCGTGCAACCCGTGTTCCAGGACCCGTACGGGTCCCTCGACCCGATGTACTCCATCTACCGGACCATCGAGGAGCCGCTGCGCACCCATCGCCTCGGCACCCCGGCCGAGCGCGAGGCCACCGTGCGCGACCTGCTCGACAAGGTCTCGCTCCCGGCCTCGGTCATGCGCCGCTACCCGAACGAGCTCTCCGGCGGCCAGCGCCAGCGGGTGGCCATCGCCCGGGCCCTGGCGCTCTCCCCGGAGCTGGTGGTCTGCGACGAGGCCGTCTCGGCCCTCGACGTGCTGGTGCAGGCTCAGATCCTGCAGCTGCTCAACGAACTACAGGCCGATCTCGGCCTCACCTACCTGTTCATCACCCACGACCTGGCCGTGGTCCGCCAGATCGCCGACGACGTCCTGGTCATGCAGCAGGGCAGGGTGGTCGAGGCCGCATCCACCACCGAGGTGTTCGACAATCCGCAGTCCGAATACACCCGCCGCCTCCTCGACGCCATCCCCGGTCGCGACCTGCTCGCGGGATGACCGACCGGGTGTCGGCGGCTGATCCGATACCCGGCAGTAGCCTCGTACCTCGTGACCGACCCGCTGCAGCCCCTCGTCGACCTGCCCGGCGTGCGCGATGCCGCCGACAAGGCCCGTGACGCCCTCGCCGAGGTGCATCGCCACCGGGCGAACCGCCGCGGCTGGCCCACCACCGCCGCCGAGGCCGCCGTCCGTGCGGCCCGCTCCTCCGCCGCCATCGACGGCGGCACCATCGATCTCCCCGCCGACGGCCGCGTCGACGACCCGATCCTGGCCGGCTCGCTGCGCGTGGGCCAGGCCCTCGACGCCGAGGCCCTCACCAACCTGGTCGGCGTCTGGCAGCGCGCCCCGCTCCAGGCTCTCGCCCGCCTGCACCTGCTCGCCGCCGCCGACATGGTCGACGACGACCAGCAGCTGGGCCGCCCCCGCAATGTCCCCGGCGTCGCCGAACGCCTGGACCTGCTGGTCCAGACCATTACCAGTACGAAGGCCCCCGCCCCGGTGATCGCGGCCGTCGTCCACGGCGAACTGCTCTCCCTGCGGCCCTTCGGCACCGCCGACGGCATCGTCGCCCGGGCCGCCTCCCGCCTGGTCGCCGTGTCCAGTGGCCTGGACCCGCACAGCCTCGGCGTCCCCGAAGTCTTCTGGCTCCGCCGCCGCCAGGCCTACCTCGACGCCGCGGCCGCCTTCGGCATGGGAACCGCGGAGGGCGTCGGCGGCTGGGTGATCTTCACCTGTGGCGCCCTCGAAGACGGCGCCCGCGAGGCCCGCTCGATCGCGGACGCCGCCTCGGGGTAAGCCCCCTGATCACGAAACTGCCTGTACGCCAAGGGTTCCCGGGGTTCATACACGTCAAAGCGGGCGGCGTTGTCGCGAATTGCGACCTCACCGCCCGCTAGCACGGACTACCCGGTTACCAAGCGTGCTTTTCTGGTTGTGTTTTCTTCGGCCTCGGCGAGCTCTCCAGGATCCAGCGGTTCATCCCCGCATTGATTGCGAGGCCCTTGCCGTCGATATCCTGGATAACGCAGGCCCACAACTACTGTTGCCCTTGTCGCGGCGTGCTCCGCGTGGGTGCCTGGTGTCCGTGCTGGGAAGGGTGGGATGGGAGGTCGAATCTTCTCTTCCGATCCGATCTTGGCCTTCCGTCCTTCCGTGCCTCCATTGTTACCCCGTGAGCGCCATCACATCAAGACCTGGGGAAACTTTCGAAAACTCGGCGTGTCCCGCCATTTTTCATCCGGGCGTTTCCGGCGGGTCGGCGTCAGCGGCGGCGCCGCAGCAGCCGGTAGGTGAGCGCTCCGGCCGCCAGCGCGCTGAGCCCGACCGCGGCGGTCGCGGCCACCGTGGTGGTGGTCGGAGCCGGGATCCGCGCCCACAGCGACACCGGATTGGAGAAGGCGAGAATCGGCCAGCCACGGGTGGTGGCCTCGCGCCGCAGGCCCCGATCCGGATTCACCGCCGTGGGGTGACCCACCACCTCGAGCATGGGCAGATCGGTGACCGAGTCGGAGTAGGCGTAACAGCGCGACAGGTCGTAATCATATTGTGCCGCAAGCTTTTCGATGGCCTCGACCTTGCCCGGGCCGTAGCAGTAGAACTCGACTTCGCCCGCGTACCTGCCGTTTTCGATGACCATGCGGGTGGCGGCGAAGTGGTCCGCACCCAGCGCCGCGGCGATCGGGGCCACCATCTCCTCGCCGGAGGCGGAGACGATCACCACGTCGTGGCCTCGAATCCGGTGGTCCGCAATGAGATCCGCGGCCTCGGCGTAGATGAGCGGGTCCACGATGTCGTGCAGGGTCTCGGCGACGATCGAGCGCACCTGGTCCACATCCCAGCCCGCGCACATCTTGGTCAGATGCTCGCGCATGCGCTCCATCTGATCGTGATCGGCGCCGGACAGCAGGAACAGGAAGTGGGCGTAGCTGCTCTCCAGCACGGCCCGCCGGCTGAGCAGTCCCTGGTCCAGGAACGGCTTGCTGAACACGAAGGCGCTCGACCTGGCGATCACCGTCTTGTCGAGATCGAAGAAGGCGGCGACTCGTCCGCGTTCGGCTGTCACGTCGTCCAGGATATGGTTCTGCACCGCGCCATTTCATTCGCCTCCGCCGCAGGCGTGGCGAGAGTCACCGCGAGACCCGGTTCATCCGGGTTAGCCAGGGGGAAGCCGGGCCGTCGGGGCGGGAAAAAGACTCGCCGGGCGGACTTGCAATCCGGTCGGGGCTTGGGTGTAGTATCGCAGATACCTGGACATGGTCCAGGCGCGTTCAGCCCGACCCCCCGGGGCTGAACCCGACGGCCCCAGCCTCCTCCCCCCCCGGCTGGGGCCGTCCTCTATTTACGGACAGTTCCGGATCCGTTCCCGCTCCCTGAGTTCTGCACAGGCCGCGTGTTATCCACACTCGCCGTGGAGGCGCTTTCGCCGCTGCTCCGATCGGGCGACGCTGACCTGCATGAACTCCGATGCCACCACCCCACCGGCCCTGTCGCTGGTCGCCGATCCCCGCCTGCGCGACGAGATTCGCCGCATCGCCGCCGCGGCCGACCGCCCGCTCGACGAGCGCGTGCCGCCGCCGGGCCGCCACGCCTGGACCAATGCGTCCGTGATCATCGTCGATACCGCTGCCGCACATAGCTGTGCGTCCGCCGCCCACCCGCGCCGCCAGGGAATTCTCCTGGTGACCGATGGCGAGCCCGGTTTGCTCGATTGGCAGGCCGCCACCGCGGCCGGTGCCGAACAGGTGCTGCCCCTGCCCGCCGCCGCGGACGCCCTGATCGCCGCCTTCGCCGCACACGACGGCCGGCGCCCCGGTGACGGCGCGGTCCTCGCGGTGGCCGGCGCGGGCGCGGGATCCGGCGCCTCCGTCCTGGCCGCCGCCGTAGCCCTCACGGCCGCAGGCCGTTTCCGCGACCGCACCCTGCTGGTCGACTGCGCTCCCTACGGCGGCGGCCTCGACCTTCTCCTCGGCCTGGAGCGGGCGCCGGGGCTGCGCTGGCCCGACCTCACCATCGAACACGGCCGCGTTTCCGCCCCCGCTCTGCACGAGGCGCTGCCAGCCACTGCGGGGTTGGCCGTGCTCTCTTGCGGAAGAGGCGCTCCCGCAACCGAACTCGGCGCGCTCTCGCCAAGCGCGGACCCGATTGCCCCTGGGCGCAGCTCCGTCGGCGGTGCCGCTTCCCACGCGCAGCCCGTACCGATGCTTCATCCCGCCCCGCATTGTTCGGACGGAACCTCCTCGCTCGCAACGGACCTCGACCGGCCTTCGTCTTGCGTGGTCGATCGCGGCGTCGCTGTCTTCAGTCCGCAGGCGCTCTCCGGTGCAACCGGTGATCATGCGGTCGAGTTGAGCCGTGCCGACGGATCGGTGGCGGCGGCACTCGCGCCCGCGGCGGTGCGAGCCGTCCTCGAGGGCGGCCGGGCGGCCGGTGATCTCGTGGTCGCGGACCTGTCCAGCGACCACGGACCGCACACCGACCAGGTTCTCGATGTGGCCGATCTGGTGGTGCTGGTGACCCAGGCACGCCTGCGCTCGATCGCCGCGGCCGAATCCGCCGCGGCCTACCTGACCGCGCGAAATCCGAATGTGCGCTTGATCGTCCGGGGCCCCGCGCCCGGTGGCCTCGCCCCGTCCGATATCGCCGAGGCGCTCGCTCTGCCGCTGCTCACCGCGGTCCCGTCGCAGCCGGGCCTGACCGAGCGCCTGGAACGCGGGGGCCTGACCGTCCGGCGGCGCGGTCCGCTTCGCACTGCCGCCGAAACCGCTTTGACCGCACTGTTTTCCGAGAGTCCCCGCTACGGCCGGCCTCCCGGCGGCCCGGGTCCCTCGTGGTGGCGCATCGCCCGCGCGCACGGTTCGACCTGCGGTTCTCCACTGCCGGAACCTGCCGGAGTCCGGAAATGAGTGAGCTGGTGACGACCGAGCTGCTGGAGCGGGTGCGGGAGCGGCTGGCGGAAGGGGCGGCGGATCCGGATCCGGCGCGGGTGGCGGCGGCCATTCGGGCCGAGGCGGGCGGGGTGCTCGCGGACACGGATCTGTTGCGGGCCTTGCGATTGCTGCAGACCGAGATGACCGGCGCGGGCGTGCTGGAGCCGCTGCTGCACGACCCCGAGGTGGCCGATGTACTGGTCACCGGGCCGGATTCGGTGTGGGTCGATCGGGGGCGGGGCCTGCGGCGTACCTCGGTGCGGTTTCCGGACGAGGCGGCGGTGCGGAGGCTGGCGCAGCGATTGGCCCTGGCGGCCGGGCGGCGGCTGGATGATGCGCAGCCGTGGGTGGACGGACGGCTGGCGGGAACCGAAGCGGCATCGGGGGATTCCTTCGGGGTGCGGTTGCATGCGGTGCTGTCGCCGATCGCACACGGCGGCACCTGCCTGTCGCTGCGCGTGCTGCGCCCCGCCACCCAGGGTCTGGACGCGCTGGCCGCGGCCGGTGCGGTGCCACCGGACGCGAAGCTCCTGCTGGAGCACATCATTCGTGCCCGGCTCGCCTTCCTGGTGGTCGGTGGCACCGGCGCGGGGAAGACCACACTGCTGTCGGGCCTGCTGGCCAAGGTGGCCCCCGCCGAGCGGATCGTCTGCGTCGAGGACGCGGCCGAGCTCGCGCCACCGCATCCGCATGTGGTCCGCCTGGTCGCCCGCCCCGCCAATGTCGAGGGCGCGGGCCAGGTCACCGTGCGCGATCTGGTGCGCCAGGCGCTCCGTATGCGCCCTGATCGCATTGTGGTGGGGGAGGTTCGGGGCGCCGAGGTCGTCGATCTGCTGACCGCGCTCAATACCGGCCACGACGGTGGGGCAGGGGACCGTACACGCCAACTCGCCCGGCGAGGTACCGGCCCGGCTGGAGGCACTCGCGGCCCTGGGCGGTATGCCCGCGCCCGCCCTGCACAGCCAGCTGGCCGCCGCGATCCAGGTGATCCTGCACGTCCACCGCCGGCCCGACGGCCGTCGCGCGCTCCGCGAAATCGGCGTGGTCACCCCGGTCGACGGCCGGGTGCGGATCGCACCCGCATGGACCGCCGGCACCCGTTCGACCCCGGGCGCTGTGCTCCTCAGGAAACTCCTCGACGAAAGGACTCCAGATGATACCCGCGAGTGAAGACTGCCCCGGCTCATGCGGTTGCCCTCGGCCCCGGTCGAATTCGCCGTTCCACAGTTCGATTCCGCCCTCCACTGCCGACTCGGATCGGTTGTGCTGCAATCCTTTCGGGCTGCGTAGCTCGCGGTTCGCGGGATTGCGGCTGGCGTGGCGCGATGGTGGTTGCCGGCCGAGTATCACCGATTCGGTTGGCGCCGAAGATGATCCGGGCTCAAAGCAGTCCGGAGATGACTGATGGGATCCGGCCCGCACGCGCTCGCATCGGTCTGCCTCGCGCTGGCGCTGCTCGTGGTGCCTCCGCCGATGGCTCGGCGGCGCATGTCTCGGCTGTTCAAGTTTCGTGAGTGCGTGCGAAAGACCAGGCGCAGCTGGATGATTCGCATTGCGCCGTTGTCGGCGGTGCCCCTGATGCTCTTCATCGGCCCCGGTCCGGTGGTGGCCGCGGTACTGCTGGCGGCCACCGTCCTGATTCGGTGCCGCCGCATGAGGCGAGAACGGCAGCGGGGCATCGAGATCGCACAGCTGCTCGAGGGGCTGGAGGCGGTAATCGGGGAGCTGCGGATCGGCGCACATCCGAGCGCCGCGGCCCAGGTGGCGGCCTGTGAGACCGCGGGCGACGTGGCACGGGCCTTCGCGGTCAGCGCCGCGCGGAGCCGGTTGGGCGGGTCCGGCGCGGAGGGCCTGCGGCGTCACGGCTCGGTGGTGGCGCGGGAACTGTCCCGAGTGGCCGGGGCCTGGCGGGTGGCCGAGCGGCACGGGCTCGCCCTGGCCGAGCTGCTGGCCGCCGCGCGTTCGGATCTGCTGGGCCGCAAGCGCTTCCGCGACCGCACGTCCGCGGCGCTGGCCGGGGCCCGGGCGACCGCCGTGGTGCTGGCCCTGCTGCCCCTGCTCGGCCTCGGCCTGGGCGAGCTGATGGGTGCGTCCCCGCTGCGTGTGCTGTTGCTGTCCCCGGCGGGCACGCTGCTGCTGCCCCTGGGGTCCGCCCTGACCTGCGCCGGTCTGCTGTGGGCCGATGCCATCACCGACAAGGTGCTGCGATGACTCCGTCCGTGGCCGCGGTGCTGGCCGCTATCGCGGTGCTCATGCTGCCGGGCCGGACCGGTGCGGTCCGCAGGCTGCGCCGACTGCGGGACCCGGTGCACGGTAATCCACTGCCGCAACCGGAGTTCCGGGCCGAGCCGGATCCGCTCGGGGTCGCCTCCGCCCTCGATCTGCTGGCGGCGTGCCTGCGCGCCGGGCTGCCCACCGCCGCCGCTGCCGCGGCGGTCGCATCCGAGGCTCCCGATCCACTGGCTTCTGCTCTGCGCCGGGTTGCCGACCTGCTGGCGCTGGGCGCGGATCCGGCCACCGCGTGGGAGCAGGCCACGGCCGGCTCCGCCGAGGAGACGGTGACGGCGCTGGCGCGGCTGGCCCGCCGCTCGGCGCGCTCGGGAACCGGATTGGCCACGGCCGTGGCCGAATTGGCGGAGCGCCGCCGGGGCGAGCTCGAGGATGTGGCCGCGGCCCGGGCCGAGCGGGCCGGGGTGCTGATCGGCGGCCCGCTCGGCCTCTGCTTCCTGCCCGCCTTCCTGTGCCTGGGAATCATCCCGGTGGTGATCGGCCTGGCAGGCCGGGTGCTGGAAGGCGGTCTGCTGTGACCGCTGGGAGCCGCGAGGTTCACGACTGTGCCGGTGCGGATCCGCCGTGCCGGGGTGAGGGAAGGAGCGAGCATGGGAACGACCGTCCGAAACCTGCTCTGGGGACTGCGGACCCGGCTGCTGCACGCCGTGACCGCGGACCACGGGATGAGCACCGCCGAATACGCGATCGGGACGATCGCGGCCGCCGCCTTCGGGGCGGTGCTGTACACCGTCGTCACCGGAGACAGCATTGTGAGCGCCCTGACCAACATCATCGACAAGGCGCTGAAGACTCCCGTCAAGTGACGTATGCCACACCACCTCACCATGCCGAGGCGGGCATGGCGACCGTGGAGGCGGCCATAGCGCTGGCCGCCCTCGTCGCGGTCCTGGTCCTGGGCGTCGGCGCCCTGCTGGCGGTATCGGCGCAGGTGCGTTGTGTCGATGCCGCCCGCGAGGCGGCCCGTCTCGCGGCTCGCGGTGACCACGACGTCGCAGTCGCCACCGCCCGCCGGGTCGCACCGCCCGGTGCCCGGGTCGTCGTCCGCACCGAGGGTGACCTGGTCGTGGCCGAGGTGAATGCCCGCGCCACCCTTGTTCCGGTCACCCTGCACGCGGCGGCGGTGGCGGCGCGGGAACCCGGAGCATCCCGATGAGGCGCACGACCGTGGATCGGTCCGGGAGCGAGGCGGGTGGCGTGACCGTCACCGCGTGCCTGGCCCTGGTCGGCCTGCTGGCGGTCGCGGTCCTGATTGCCCAGGTCGGAGTGGCGGTGGCGGCCCGGCACCGGGTGCAGGCCGCCGCGGATCTGAGTGCGCTGGCCGCGGCCGGTGCGCTGGATGGCGGCGTCTCCGCCGCGTGCGGCCGGGCCGCGGACGTCGCCGGCCGGATGGGCGTGCGACCGGCCGGATGCGTGGTGCTGGGCTGGGACGTGACGGTGACGGTTGCCGGGCGGGTATCGCTGGGCCCACTGGGGGAGCGGGATGTGCGCGCGGCCGCGCGGGCGGGCCCGGCGGATGAGCCGAGGTAGCGAGGCAATATCTCGTACCGATCGGTTGGTTATAAATGTGATGGCGCGGGCCACATCGGTGGTCGATCAATGTCGAAATTCGATGAATGCGAGAGGCGAATAGATTGGGTATCGATTGCTTTCCAATTCGTTCCCGGAGACTCATTCGAATGAATGCACAGGTAAATCCGGGAGCGACATTATCGAACGGAGCAATCCCGTAGTTAACAGGATGGCATCCCTTTTTAATCGACTTGGGTGTCCGGCGTGTCGCGGCCACCCCTCAGCATCCGGATTCCGCCCGATATCAGCCAGCTGACAAGGCCGACCGGTTGGTCGTGTGGCGCTCCGGTCTCACGGCGGAGACGGCCGTGTCACGATTCGGGAGAGCGGTCGTCATCTTCCCCTAGTTCGGCCAGTACGGCCCGCAGTAGCCGGGCCGCACCGGCCTTGTCCAGCGGGTTGTTGCCGTTGCCGCACTTGGGTGACTGCACGCAGGACGGGCACCCGTGCGCGCACGCGCAGGACTCGATGGCGCCCAGCGTGGCCGTCAGCCAGTGCCGCAGCCGGACGAAGCCACGCTCGGCGAAGCCCGCCCCGCCCGGATGCCCGTCGTAGACGAAGACCGTGGGCAGCCCGGTATCAGCGTGTTCGGCGGTCGACACGCCGCCGATATCCCACCGATCGCAGGTCGCCACCAGCGGCAGCATGCCGATCGCGGCGTGTTCGGCCGCGTGCAGCGCGCCCGCGGCGTGTCGGGCGTCGATCCCGGCCCGGGCCAGCAGGTCCGGCGTGACCGTGTAGAACACGGCCCGGGTGGGCAGCGTCTGCGCCGGCAGGTCCAGCGGCACCAGGTCCAGCACCTCGCCGCTGGGCAGCCGGCGCAGGTACGCGACTACCTGCCGGGTCACCAGCACCTGCGCCAAAGCCGTTGTGACCGAGCCGCATCGGCGCTCCTCGGTCACCGCCTCGATCTCCAGCGAGGTGACCACCCGCGCACTGGTGCTCCACCCCGGTGTGTCGGCGTGCACCAGGGCGACGCCCTCCTCGAGGTCCAGCTCGTCGACCACGTAGCTCTCGCCCTGATGCAGGTGCACCGCGCCCGGATGCAGGGTGGCCGGAGCGCGCCCGGCGTCGGTGGTGCCCAGCATGCGGCCCGACTCGCCGTCCACCACCGCCACCGCCGTGCCGATGCCGCCGCGCACGTCCACCGCGTCGTGCGGATGTGCGTCGGCGGTCACGAACCAGCGCGCCGACCCGTCCCGCGCCACGCCCGCGCGCCGCCGGATCAAACCCTGTTCGGCCAGGTCGGACAGCAGTTCCCAGGCCTGGAAGGCATGCACTTCCGCATCGCTGAGCGGCTGTTCCATGGCCGCGCACAGCAGATGCGGCCCGAGCACGTACGGGTTGTGCGGGTCGGTGATGGTGGCTTCCAGGGGCCGCCCGAGCAGCGCCTGCGGGTGATGCACGAGGTAGGTGTCCAGCGGGTCGTCCCGCGCGATGAGCAGCACCAGCGACCCCTGGGTGCGCCGCCCGGCGCGCCCGGCCTGCTGCCAGAACGAGGCGACCGTCCCCGGATATCCCGCCACCACAACGGCATCCAGCCCGGCGATGTCCACGCCCAGTTCCAGGGCATTCGTGGTGGCCGCACCCAGCAGCGAGCCGTCCGAGAGCGCCGCCTCCAGCGCCCGCCGGTCCTCGGCAAGGTACCCGGCCCGATAGGCCGCGACACGCCCGGGGAGCTCGGCATCCACCTCCGCCAGCAGCCGCCGCGTGTCCATGGCGACCAGTTCGGCGCTGCGCCGTGACCGCACGAAGGTCAGCGTGCGTGCCCCCTCGACCACCAGATCCGCCATCACGGTGGCGGCCTCGGCCCCGGCCGAACGCCGCACCGCCGCACCGTTTTCCCCGGTCACGCCACTGCCGAGCAACGGCGGCTCCCACAGCGCCACGGTCCGCGCGCCCTGCGGCGACCCGTCGTCGGTGACCGCGACACACGGTGCGCCGATCAGCTTTTCGGCGGTGGCCGCCGGATCGGCCGTGGTCGCCGAGCACAGCACGAAAACCGGATCCGCTCCGTAGCGCTCGGCGAGTCGCCGTAACCGGCGCAGCACCAGCGCCACGTGCGAGCCGAAAACCCCGCGATAGATATGACATTCGTCGACCACGATGTATTTGAGCTGACGCAACAATCGCGCCCACCGCTGATGAGACCGCAGCATTCCGACGTGCAGCATGTCGGGATTGGTGAACACCCATCGCGCGTGCGCCCGCACCCACTGCCGGATTTCCGCCGGCGTATCGCCGTCATACGGCGCGGGATGAATGGTGCGCAGCGGATCTTCGCTGGTCAGCTCGTTGACCATGCGCAGCTGATCGGCCCCCAGCGCTTTGGTCGGCGACAGATAGAGCGCCGTGGCCAGCGGATCCTGTTGCAGCGCGGTCAAAACCGGCAGCTGATACGCCAGCGATTTCCCGGACGCCGTCCCGGTCGACACCACCACGTGCCGCCCCGCCGCGGCCAATTCCGCGGCCCGGCTCTGGTGGCTCCACGGCTCCGCGACTCCGGCCGCCTGAACTGCGGCGATGACATCCGGAGATGTCCATTCGGGCCATTTCGTGATCTGCGCCGCGCGCGGCGGTAGCTCGCTGACATGGGTGAGTCGGGGGTCACCCGAAAGAGCGCTATTAAGGACACGATTCAGCAACGATCTCCCGTAGCTGATGTCGCTGTTGTCTCCGGATCGACGCATCGGATCCCCGCCATTCATCGAAGCGTCACCGCGACACGCCCAATGGGTGCGAAACGTGTGTGCGCCCGCGGCCTCACCTGCCATTTCACTGCAGAGTAGCGACCTGCCTCACACCCCGTTTGCCAGATGCTCGCTCTGTTATCTGGAAGCAAACCAACTTCAAGTACGGATTTGGGCATTATGCCCCTCACCTGCGCATTCGCAAGATCAACTTTTTTGCAAATTGTGGGTAACTCCGCTGTTGAATTCCCGGAAGACATGGTTCACTGGTTCCTGGTCGCAAGCTTCTGTGTTCGAGGGAACGGATCGAAAGTCCAAACCATCAGCAGGATCGATGTTGCGAACGGTGTACTAGGTGCTTTCCTGCAGGGGGAACAGAGTACAGCGGTCTCAACGGACCCGGTGGATGAACCCAGTTGTCCGCCGTTCCGGTATGGAAAGAGAAGGAACAGAATGGCACAGGGAACTGTGAAGTGGTTCAACGCGGAGAAGGGGTTCGGCTTCATCGCGCCCGAGGACGGCTCCGCTGACGTCTTCGTCCACTACTCCGAGATCCAGGGGTCGGGCTTCCGCACCCTCGAGGAGAACCAGAAGGTCGAGTTCGAGGTTGGCCAGGGCACCAAGGGCCCGCAGGCCACTGGTGTTCGCGCGCTCTCCTGAGCGAGCCAACCCCTCAGGTTCCGTCCCCCATCGCCCCCGGCGGTGGGGGACGACCCATATCTGGACCCATTACACTCGATCACGATCAGGGGCTACATCGTCGCCGTGCACCAGCCACGGCCTTCGAACACGGTATAAACGTTGCTGGCAGCGATATCGGACATCGCGGCCGTTTGCCCCAGCCGCGTAGAGCGCGTACACCAGCGCCGACGCGGATCGAGATGAAAGGTGTGTTCGCCGGTGGCAACACGAGACCGCGGTGCAGCGCCGAACCCCCAGGCAGCGCCCGACCAGGGCCGTTCCCTGCGTCGTCTCGTGATTGTCGAGTCGCCGACGAAGGCCAAGAAGATCGCCCCCTACCTGGGCCGCGGCTATGTCGTGGAGGCCTCGGTCGGTCATATTCGGGACCTGCCGCGGGGTGCGGCGGATGTGCCCGCCAAATACAAAGGACAGCAGTGGGCTCGGCTCGGCGTGGATGTCGATCACGATTTCGAGCCGATTTATGTGGTCAGCCCCGATAAGAAGGGGAAGGTCAGTGAGCTGAAGAGCCTGCTGGCCGATGCCGACGAGCTCTACCTCGCCACCGACCCCGACCGCGAGGGCGAGGCCATCGCCTGGCACCTGCTGGAGACGCTCAAGCCCAAGGTGCCGGTTCGGCGCATGGTGTTCCACGAGATCACCGAGCCCGCCATTCAGGCCGCTGCGGCCGATACCCGTGAGCTGGACAAGGATCTGGTCGACGCGCAGGAGACGCGGCGCATCCTGGACCGGCTCTACGGCTACGAGGTCTCGCCGGTGCTGTGGAAGAAGGTCATGCCGCGGCTGTCGGCGGGCCGGGTGCAGTCGGTGGCGACGCGCGTCATCGTGCAGCGCGAGCGGGAGCGCATGGCGTTCCGGTCCGCGGAGTACTGGGATATCGCGGCCAAGCTGGACGCCGGCGGGCGCGGGCAGGAGGACCGCGGGAATCCGCGGGTCTTCGGTGCGCGGCTGGTCAGTGTCGAGGGCGCTCGCGTGGCGACCGGTCGCGATTTCGGATCCGACGGACAGCTGAAATCGCAGGGTGTCGTCGTACTCGACGCCGGCTATGCGCAGCGGCTTGCGGAATCGCTGCACGGCGTGGATTTCACGGTTTCCTCGGTGGAATCCAAGCCGTACACGCGAAAGCCGTACGCGCCGTTCATGACCTCGACGCTGCAGCAGGAGGCCGCGCGCAAGCTGCGTTTCACCTCCGAGCGCACCATGCGGGTGGCGCAGCGGTTGTACGAGAACGGTTACATCACTTATATGCGTACCGACTCGACGACTTTGTCGGAGTCGGCGATTCAGGCGGCCCGGGCACAGGCCACGCAGTTGTACGGCGCGGAATACGTGAGTCCCACGCCGCGGCAGTACACCCGCAAGGTCAAGAATGCGCAGGAGGCGCACGAGGCCATTCGTCCCGCCGGCGACACCTTCGCCACGCCGGGACAGTTGCACGCCAAGCTCGACGGCGACGAATTCCGTTTGTACGAGCTGATCTGGCAGCGCACGGTGGCCTCGCAGATGCAGGACGCGCGCGGCACCACGCTGACGGTGCGCATTACCGGCATCGCGAATAGCGGTGAGGAGTGCGTGTTTTCGGCGTCCGGCCGGACGATCACCTTCCCGGGATTCCTCAAGGCGTATGTGGAGAGTGTCGACGAGGAGGCGGGCGGCCAGTCCGACGACGCCGAATCGCGGCTGCCGGCGCTGACCGAGGGCCAGGGCGTGACGGCCGTCGAGCTCGAGCCGGACGGGCACACCACCAATCCGCCCGCACGCTTCACCGAAGCTTCGCTGATCAAGGCGCTGGAAGATCTCGGCATCGGCCGTCCTTCCACCTACTCCTCGATCATCAAGACGATTCTCGACCGCGGCTACGTGTACAAGCGCGGCAGCGCGCTGGTGCCATCGTGGGTGGCGTTCGCGGTGATCGGGCTGCTGGAGGAGCACTTCGGGCGGCTGGTGGACTTCGACTTCACCGCCGCCATGGAGGACGATCTCGACGCCATCGCCGGTGGCCGCGAGCAGCGCGGAAACTGGTTGTCCTCCTTCTATTTCGGTGGCGATCACGGTGCCGAGGGTTCGGTGGCGCGGTCGGGCGGCCTGAAAAGGATGGTGGGCGAACGACTCGACGGCATCGACGCGCGAGAAGTCAACTCCATCAAGCTCTTCAGCGATGACGAGGGCCGCGATGTGGTGGTCCGGGTCGGCAAGTTCGGGCCGTACCTGGAGCGCATGGTCGTCAATCCCGATGACCCGGACGGGAATCCGGTGTCGCAACGGGCCAACCTGCCCGACGATCTGCCGCCGGACGAGCTGTCGCCCGAGGTCGCGGAGAAGCTGTTCGCGACTCCGCAGGAAGGTCGCTCGCTGGGTACCGATCCGGCGACCGGGCACGAAATCGTCGCCAAGGAAGGACGTTTCGGCCCCTACGTCACCGAGATCCTGCCGGAGCCTGCGGAGGATCTGGACACCACCGCGAAGAAGACCGCCAAGAAGGCGGCCGACAAGCCGAAGCCGCGCACCGGGTCGCTGTTCAAGTCCATGAGCGTGGAGTCGGTGACCCTGGACGACGCGCTCAAGCTGCTGTCGCTGCCGCGCGTGGTGGGTGTGGACCCGGCCTCCGGGGACGAGATCACCGCGCAGAACGGGCGATACGGGCCGTATCTGAAGAAGGGCACGGACTCACGCTCGCTCACCGGTGAGGATCAGATCTTCACGGTGACGCTGGAGGACGCGCTCAAGATCTACGCCGAGCCCAAGCGGCGCGGCGGGCAGTCGGCCAGTGCGCCGCCGCTGCGCGAGCTGGGTGTGGAC
Organism: Nocardia sp. NPDC059236; assembly: GCF_042754085.1. Taxonomy (NCBI): domain Bacteria; kingdom Bacillati; phylum Actinomycetota; class Actinomycetes; order Mycobacteriales; family Nocardiaceae; genus Nocardia; species Nocardia sp. NPDC059236. The sequence goes on along the minus strand of NZ_JBHZAF010000002.1, from coordinate 475,474 downwards.
CCGGTGTCGGAGAAGCCGATGGTGATCAAGGACGGGCGGTTCGGCCCGTATGTCACCGACGGTGAGACCAACGCCAGCCTGCGCAAGGGCGACGAGGTCGAATCCATCACCGACGCACGGGCTTCGGAGCTGCTGGCGGACCGGCGGGCGCGCGGGCCGGTGAAGAAGGCCGCGAAGAAGACCGCCAAGAAGGCGGCCGCGAAGAAGACCGCGGTGGCCAAGACCGTGGTCAAGAAGGCGGCGGCGAAGAAGGCGGCGGCCAAGACGGCCGACGGCGTCACCACCAAGAAGGCAGCGGCGGCCAAGAAGACCCCGGCCAAGAAGGCGCCGGCGAAGAAGACCGCGGCCTCGCAGTCCTGACCTGATCGAAGCGCCCCCTCACGACGGGGGCGCTTTGCTTTTCGGCCGGTGTGTCTGTCGGTGGCCTGCCGTAGCGTGTAATCCGGAACACGCACCAGCGGAAGGACATTCGATGACCGTCGACCACGAGCGTGAAGAACTGATCAAGATCCTGGACAGCCAGCGCGAGCTGTTCCGGATCACCGTCCGCGGCATCGACGACGAGCAGGCGCGCCAGCGCACCACGGTCAGTGAACTCACCCTCGGCGGTCTGCTCAGCCATGCGGTGAATATCGAGCGGCACTGGACCACCATCCTCGTCGAGCGCGACCCGAACTCCGAATTCGATGTCTCCCGAATGGATTCCGAGTATCGGCTGGATCCGGAGCAGACGGTCGCCGGCCTGCTGGCCGAGTGGGAGGTGGTGGCCGAGCACACCGGCAAGCTGATCCGCGAGCTACCCAACCTCGAGGATTCGGTGCCGACGCCGACCGCGCCCTGGGCGCCGGAGCGGAAATGGCTCACCGTGCGCTACATCCTGCTGCACATCTTCCGGGAGATCGCGCACCACTCCGGGCACGCGGACATCATCCGCGAGGCCCTGGACGGCGCGAACACGACATATCAGCGCGCGAACTGACTCCCGGCCGGGCTGTCGGGGGCGGCGGCTAAGGTGGTCGGCGTGGCGGGTGTCTTCGATCGGCTGGTCGGCCAGGGTGCGGTCGAGTCCGAGTTGACGGCTGCGGCGGTGGCGGCGCGGGGTGGGGCCGGATCGTCGTCGGCCATGACGCATTCGTGGTTGTTCACCGGGCCGCCCGGATCGGGGCGGTCTGTCGCGGCGCTGTGCTTCGCGGCGGCGCTGCAGTGCACGGACGAGGGGACGCCCGGATGCGGGCGGTGTCACGCGTGCACGACCACCATGGCCGGGACACACGGCGACGTGCGGCGGGTGGTGCCGGAGGGTTTGAGCATCGGCACCAAGGAGATGCGCGAGATCGTGCAGGTGGCGTCGCGGCGGCCCAGCACCGGGCGCTGGCAGGTGGTGGTGGTCGAGGACGCCGACCGGTTGACCGAGGCGGCGGGCAATGTGCTGCTCAAGGTGGTGGAGGAGCCGCCGGAGCGCACGGTGTTCCTGCTGTGCGCGCCGTCGGTGGATCCCGAGGACATTTCGGTGACGCTGCGATCCCGGTGCAGGCACGTGCATTTGGCGACGCCGTCGGTGGATTCGATCGCGCGGGTGCTGCACGAGCGGGACGGGCTGGACCAGAAGACCGCCGGCTGGGCGGCCTCGATCAGCGGTGGACACGTCGGGCGCGCCCGGCGGCTGGCCACCGACGACCAGGCCCGGGCCCGGCGCAAACGAGCCCTCGCGCTGGTCACGGCGACCGCCCGGCCCGCAGCGGCGTATGCGGCCGCCGACGAACTGGTGAAGTCGGCCGATGACGAGGCCAAGCAGGTCAGTGCCGAGCGCGACGGGAAGGAACGCGAGGAACTGGCCACCGCGCTGGGCGCGGGCGGCACCGGTAAGGGCACCGCCTCGGCCACCCGCGGTTCCGCCGGTGCGCTGAAAGACCTGGAGAAACGCCAGAAGTCGCGCGCCACCCGCACCGGGCGCGATGCCCTGGACCGGGCCCTGATCGATGTCGCGGGCCTGTACCGGGACGCGCTCGCGGTCCGATTCGGCGCGGCCACCGCGGATTCCTCCTCCGGCGTGACCCTCACCCACCCGGACATGGCCGACCAGATCCGCGAACTCGCGACCGATGTCCGCCCCGAGGGCCTGCTGCTCTCCATCCAGGCGGTGCTCGACTGCCGCGAGGCCCTCGAAACCAATGTGAAGCCGCGCTTCGCCCTCGCCGCCATGGCCGCGGCCCTGATCGCGGCCCGTTCCGCCTGACCCGGGCGTGTCCCCGATCACCGCGAGCTCCCGTTTTCGCGATTCGGGCGCGAGACGATAGACTCGCACCGCCGGAAGGCACGCCGCCTTAGCTCAGTCGGTAGAGCGCTTCACTCGTAATGAAAAGGTCGGGGGTTCGATTCCCCCAGGCGGCTCAGAGTGAACTAGCAGGTAGAAGGCCCTAACCGGGAACATCCGGGTAGGGCCTTCACTCGTTTCTGCACCTGCCAGTTCGCATCCAGTTCGCACGAGCGCGGGCGGGTGCGAACTCAGCCCTTGATTGCCGCGTCCAACAGGTCCGCCGCCGCCGACAGATCGGTCTCGAAAAGGCCGACGTAGCGGCGCAGCGTGAACGCCACATCCGCGTGCCCGGCGAACTGGGACACGATCTCCGGTCGCTTCACGGCCGCCGCGCTCAACGACACGTAGGTGTGCCGCAGATCGTGCGGGGTGACATGGTCACCGATCGCGGCGAGGTTCGCGGCCGGCGTCAATACCCGCTTGGCCCAGTTGTTGCGGCGCAGCGGCGCGCCAGTGCTGCCAGGGAACGCCACGGCGTCACGGGGGCGGCCTTCGAGGTATGCGGTGAGTTCGGAGCGCATCGACGGCAGGATCGGCACACGCCGCGACTTCCCGGACTTGGTGGGGCCGTAGCTGTGGATCTCGTCGTAGGACCGGGACACGGTCACCCAGCCGGTGGTTAGGTCGATGTCCGCCACTCGCAGCGCCGCGAATTCACCAAACCGCAAGCCGTGGTAGGCCAGAAACCGAACAGCGAGCCCGTCCGGCGATGGCGTCGTGTCCGGGATCACGGGCAGCCCGTTGTCGTCGGTGGGCAATTCGAGTTCGGCCCCGCGGTCGCGGCCCTTGCGTTTCGGGTTGTTGCGCAACGCGTTCAGGTAGTCTGCGGCACGCGCCAACCGTGACACCTGTTCGGCTGTCATGAAGCACGCTTCGGGTTCGGTGAGCTTGGGTAGCTTCACGCCGATCGTGGGGTCGTTGCGGATGCTGTGGCCGACCTGTAGCGCGAGAACGCCTTTCAGGGCGATGAAGCATCGGCGTACGGTCGCGGGGCTCAGTCCCTTGTCGGTGAGGCTGCCGACCCACTCGACAACCTCGTTGCGGCCGATGCCTGCCACTTCGCGCCCTGCGAATGTCGGGGTGACGTGGTTGCGCAGCACGGATTCATGGGTGACGCGCGTGTTCTTCGCCTTGCTGGACAGTGAGGCTGTCCAGGTCGCGACGGCTTGCTCCCAGGTGACGCCGATCTCGTGCGGGTCGTGGTAGATGCCTTGTTGGAGTTCACTAGTCAGCCTGTCGGCGTAGGTGTCCGCGTCGCCGCGCTTGTCGAAGCTGGCCGACTTCTCTCGGAGCTGTGGGTCAATCCACTGCACAGCCCAGCGCTTACCGATCGGGACGAGTTTGCCCTTGTCGTCGGTGCGCCACCGAGAGGTTCGAACACGGCTCCGGTAGTCGGTCCAGTGACGGTCTACGACGCGGACGTTGCCGACGCGGCGGCGCGGCTTGCGTGGGGTGCTGGTCATGGCTCAAGCGTATCCCAACGACCCTTTCACTTAGTGCGAACTGTCAATGTTGGATGTTCACGCTTGTGTGAACTCGCCCACACGGCTGGGGCTGGATTCCAGCCGCCGCGGTCGCGCGGGCATGTAACCGACGGTAACCAATGACAAACAACGGGAACTAATGGGAACCAACGGGAACCGAGAGCAACTCGCATTGCTGCGTAATACCGTGCGCTGCAACGCTATTCACGCAGCTGATGTCAAAGAGCCGAACAACATTTCTGGTAGACCTTGATTTCGGCAACGCCCGTTCAATCTGAAAGGACACCCCTGCAATGTCATCCGCAGTCTGCCCCGATGTCGTCCGCATGCTCACCACCGAACAGGTGGCCGACCGCTACCAGCTCCCGAAACAGACCGTTGTCCGCTGGCGGCACGTGGGTAAGGGGCCAGCCTGGGTACGGCTCGGTGATCGGCTGATCCGTTACCGGCTCGAAGACCTCGAAGCCTTCGAGCAGCAGGCAGCTTGACCGCCAACGCATCTCACCAAACATTGAAGGCCGACCCGATGGCAGTCGGATCGGCCTTGCAAACCACCTGAAAACCGCTGTGCCACAGCCGAAGTTTGAAACCTCCCCTGAATTCGACTGGACCCGCGACGATGTGCGGGCCCTCTGCTGCTGCGGCGAGCCCGGCGACTAGACTCGCATCCGAGATCTACACACAGAAAGCGGAAAAGCCCCCGGGAGCCTAACCCCGAGGGCTTTTCAAAAGTCGAGATGTGCTGCACACCCAGCAGCTCCAAATCCTCAACCACCAACGAGGATTAGCGTACGGCATGGGGCGACGCCACACCAACTCAGGTGTGGGCGTGTCGCCCGGTTGGAGCTGAGGGGTTGGTGCAGCCATCGGAAAGGCATACCCCCGTGGCTGAGTCCACCGACACCACCCTGTGGTTCGTCAAAATCCCCCTGACCGTCCTCCACTCCGGAGTGTCCTCGCAGGCCCTCCATGTCTACGCCGTGATGCGTGAGCGCGCCAACTACAAGACGGGCTTGTGCTTTATCGGGCGCGAGAAGATCGCCGAGTACCTCGGCATGGCCAAGGTCGCAAGCGTCGACCGCTACATTGCCGAGCTGGTCGACGCCGAGCTGATCGCGTCGCGGCCACGCTGGTGCTCGAAGCACGACAGCCGCGATTGGTCGTTCGTGAAGGACGCCGCGCACACCAAGCAGACGTCGAACCTGTACACCATCCTCGACATCGCCGCAGGTCGCGAGGGGTCCCCAGAAAAGGACCCCGTGGGTCCCCAGAAAAGGACCCCGTGGGTCCCCGGAAAGGGACACGAACGAGATCCCTTTATCCAGAACCCAGTGAACAAGACAAAAGATCAAGGGATCTCGGTCGGCGCGAGCGCCAACCGCGCGCAGTCTGTAGGTAAGTGGGATCGGGAGTGGATGAACGGCGAGGAGACGCCCGAGCCGCGGTTGCTGCACCCTGAGTGGACGCCGAACAACTCGTCACGGTCGGCCGCATACGAACGCGGACTGCCCGTCGACGTCCTCGCGGCCGTGTTCGTGGATTCCGCGCACGCAGCGGGTGAGAAGCGCAGCGTGTGGGGGAAGGCGTTCCGTACGTTCGTGGTTGACTTCGCCGAGGACCGCGCTCGCGAGACGTTCCCCTGGATCGACAGTGACGCTTTGTGGGACCGCATCGACGGTGCCGGGATCGAGCCTTTCAAGGCCGCCCAGGCATCGACCACCGCCGCACCAGTCGCCAGCGACACCGCCGCGGATCGCGACGCTTGCCTGGCTCGCAGCGCCGGGCTGTTGGACACGGCGTTCGGGGACATCCCGGCACTGGCCGCTCACCCCTGGCTCGCCGCTGTCGCCGAGCCGGTCCCGGTTGTCGCCCCTGTCCAGGCCGTTGTTCCGGTCGCCATCGCCAAGCCGGTTGCCGAGCGTGCCGCCGAGCTGATCGCCGAGATCGTTGACGCCGAGCAGGACCCGGACGCCGACCTGATCTGGGCCGTCCCGGTCGTTGACGCCGAGCCGGTCGAACCGGTCGCCGAGCCGGTCATCGTGGATCTCGCGGCCCATAGCGCCGTCGCCTCGCTGCGCTGGCTGGACCAGACCCTGCCTCGCGCGCTGTCCGCCAAGGAACGCACCGGGGCCGGAGCGATGTTGCAGGCCGGTTGGGATCGCACGGCCGTGCTGGCGCATGTCGTGGCCGAACGGGAGGCGCGCCAGGCGTACCGCGCGCAGGCGGAAGCTGAGCTGGCTCAGGTTCGGGGGCGGGCTCACGTCGCAAGTCTCGCTATGTCCGCCTGAGAGCCACGGAGAGCCACGAACACCGCGCGTCGGGTACTTGGCCTAGGTCTGGCGTCTGGTCGCGTCTAGAGAGGCATTGAGGAGGAGACGGTCACGGGGCCCGGTGAGTTGGGCCCCGTCCTGTCGCACATCGGGCAACTGAGGGCACCTGCCCGGCCGGCCACTTATGGACCGCACGGCCACGGCCGCAGTTTCGGCAAATGTCGGCTACAAAAGTGCCTCTGACCAGTGCTGTTGGATGCTTTTGACATCCCGCGAAATCCATGGTATATACTGCTGTGCAGGGGTGTGGGATCCTACCACCCTCTGCACTGAAAGGCAATAACGACGTGTCCATCACTCCGGACCGCGTTCGGGAACTCGATCGCCGCGCGGCGATCGCAACGGGACGGCTCGGCCGCGCTCGGCGACTCACCCCGGACAACACCACCCTGATCACGGCATGCCGCCACGAAGCGGCCGCCGCCCGTATCTCGGCGTACGCGGGCAAGCTCTTGAAGGACCTGCCGCCACTGCCCCGGACGCAAATCCACGAAATCGTCGAAGTCCTCCGGGCCGCATAGCCCGCCGACGAAAAAGGCCGACCCGACTGCCATCGGATCGGCCCGGCAAGCTCGCGCAGGCCGTATCACGCGCTGCGACGCAGGTCTTGCGGCTGTCTGTCTGCTACGCGCTGCTCGACGGGTCCTCAACCGTGATCAACGACAAGCATGTGACTGCCGCGCTCGCGTTCTGGCAGTACTGCGAAGCGTCGGCGACGTGGCTGTTCTCCACCGCCGCAGACGATGAGAACACCGCCCCGGCAGGCGAAGACGGGCTGGTCGATTTCATTCGCGAACGCGGGGCCGATGGTGCGACCCGCACGGAGATCTCGCGGGACTTCTTCGGCAAGAACAAGAAGTCCCACGAGCTTGACGAAGAGTTGCAGTCGCGTTTGGCCGCGAAGAAGATCCGGCTCGACACGAAGAAGAACCCTAGCGGTCGCGGTCGGCCCGTGACTCGCTACTACGCCATCACCCCGGATTAAAGGGATTAAAGAACTAAGTCTCTGACCTGCGGTTATGTGAGGGCATTAAATCGGCCCGTACGAACCAAGGAATTTAATCGCCCAGCAAACCGCAGGTCAGAGCGGTTAGTTCGTAAATCAGTTTAATCCGTCCCAACTGAATAGAGAGGGGTCATCGTGACCTACCCCCGCCGCCTGCAACCCGATGCGGCGACCTGCCCGACCTGCCGCGCCACGTACCCGCTGACCGGGTTCACCGTCAGGCAAGACGGGACCCGCCGCGCCGAGTGCCGCCCGTGTTTCTCGCGCCACTTTCAGAAGCTCCACGGCCGCCGCACCAGCCAGTGGGCCGCCCACTTCCAGCCGCGCCGCATCGCGGGAGACGCCGCATGAGCGCCGCACACGACTTCGCCGACTCGCTCGCCACTCTCGAAGACGTCGCAGGCGAGGCCAACGCCTACATCGGTGTCATCCTTGCCACCGACGGCACCGCATCCCCGGCGTGGGTTGACCGCCTCGAAGCTATCGCCCGGTGCCTCGAAGACATCGCTAACGAACTCGCTGCCGCAGGATGAGCGGCCGCAAGCCCAGCGCGGCCGAGCGTGTCCGCGACGACGTGGCCCGGCTCGCCCGGGAAGGCTTGAGCCGCAACAGGATTGCGCGACAGCTCGGATGCGCCCCGGCCACGGTCACTGACGCCGCACGTTTGGTCGGCGTCGAGTTCGACCGCAGGCCTACCGCCGCCGCTGTCCAGGTGACCGTCCTCGACGCGCAGCACCGCCGCGCCCGGCTCGCCGACCGCTGGTTTGACGTCGCCGAGGGCGCGCTGGGCCGGTTGAAAGAAGCGGTCGACGACGACGACCCGCAGGCCGCGCGAGCATGGGCGACCGCCTCCGCGATCAGCACCGACAAACTCCTAGCGCTCGCCCCGCCGCAATCGGACGACGGCGACCAGGACGCCCGGCTCGCGCTGACCGCGCTGATGTCCGCAATCCGGGCGGGCGCGCCCACCGACAACTACTGACCAACACACAGATCGGATCCACCATGACCCCCACCTCGTTTGAAATGTCCGGCTTCAATGCGCCCGCCGGCGGAGCCAACTCCTACCCGCCGCGGCTCGCCGACCTCACCCCTCTGGGATCCGGCGCCGCGTTCACCGACGTGGCCGCTGTCGCCGACGCCGAGCAGGACGCCAGCGACAGCGACGGCCGTGGAGTGGCCGACCTGTTGGCGCGGCGCCGGGAACGCCAGAGCCTGCCGCGTGACGAGCGGGACGCGGTGCAGCGCAACGCCGCTGAGACCGAATGGGCCGCCCGGCAGAACGAAACGGCAATGCGGGCTCACCAGACCTTCCAGTCGTCGGGCGGCGAGTGGCAGGCGCAGGCGGCCCCGAACGCTGGCCACGCGGAACAGGCCAACGTGCCGGAATCGTCCGTCGCCGAACTGCGCGAGCAGCGGGCCGAACGTCGACGCCACGGCTTCCACGGCTACAGCGTGCACGGCGAGTCCACTCCCATGCCCGCCTCGTGGGCCGGTTTCGACCCGCAGTAACACCCGGATCACCCCCAGGGCGCGGCCCCACGCCGACACCAGCGCGTAGGGCCGCGCCCGGCACCGACAACTGAACAAACAACTGAATAACAACTCAATAGGGGATAACCAGTGGACCTGGTTTCGCTCTACGCGAACGCGCAGGCAGAGAAAGCAAAACGGAAGGCGCAACGGTATTCACGACCGCTGGTGCGCCTGTGGGACGGCAACTGGCAGCTACGCGGTATCTGCGGTTCCGAGATCAGCGGCGATTTCAAATGGCTGATGAACGAGTCCGGCACCGGAACACTCGTCCTGCCTTATGACCACTACCTCGCCAAGTGGGTAATGGACGTCGACAGCCGCACCACCGAAACCGTGCACGTCACCGTCGACAAGGACGGGGCCCGGTGGGACGGGGCGCTGGAATTAGCGTCCATCAAGACCAGCGAAGACGGTTACACCGTCGTCGAAATGCAATTCATGCACTCGTATGAGCACCTGAAACGGATCTACGTCTGGAGCAACCCACTCACCCCGGCCATCCTGCAATTTCCGCGCGATTTCGTGCTCCCGGGCCCGTCCCGCTGGGTATTGAAAACGGCCCTTTTCCTGCAAATTCTTCGCCTCGCCGGATCGCTGTGGGCGTTGCCGGACGACCCGCTCGACGCATCCCAATGGTTCGACCTCGACATGTCGACGTGGCCGATCGTCGTCGCCCCATCGGATTTCGCTTCCGACGACTCGATGTGGACCATTTTCATCTCCCGGTGGAAGAGCTTCCACGTCGCGGCCGCGCCGACGCTGGAACTCGCGGAACTGGTGGTCACTACCCGCCGGTGGCTGACCGGCGACCCGCCGCCCTGGCCGGGCGCGAGCCTGCGCCACGGCGCGCTCGTCATCGACATCGTGGACAAGTCCGGATTCTCTTCCGGAACATCCAAGGGCGGCAACCTGTTCGATGGCCTGGTCCACACGGTCGAAGTGCTGGCGAACGATTTCCTGGACAACACGGACACGGTCCTGCCCGACCCGAACGACCCGGCCGAATACCGCAATCCCGGCTGGCTGGGGACCCTGCCAGCGAACCCGTGGGTGGTGTACCGGCACGGCGATCACTCGACCATTCAGGACAGCGAATTCACGATCTCCCCGACCAAGGCCGTACAGATCCTGTGCGGAGGGCACTCGGCCTACGGCGTGAACGAGGCCATGAGCATTGCTGTGCAGCTCGCCGGGGACGTCGCGGCCGCCGCTCTGGCCGGTGAAGTCTACGGCGCGGGAGCGGCAGGCCAAATCATTGATACCGCCCTGTATCCGCTGTACGAAGACACCGTCGCCGCGTGGCAGTCGTACAAGGATGCGCCGCGCGCGGCAGAGGCGGGCTGGTCCCACTACTACGAATACTTCAAGGACGGCGCAGACAAGGCGTACAGCCTTTCCTCGCTGATCGCTTTGCGGGCGGGAATGTGGAATACGCGCCGGTTCTTCGCCCACAAGATCACGATCGCCAACGGCCAGCCCTATTTGATCGGCGACCAGGGTTACGGGCACTTTTTCCTCGGCGACCGCATCGGTTCCACCGTCAAGGGGATGCCTGCCGGCCAAATCTATGTCGACCGGGTGACCGCCCTTGAGCTGGGCTGGTCGCGCGGTAATGCCCCGGCCTGGCAGATCACGATCGGTCCGTTCGGGGCGATCGATGAGCCCATGGGGAAGGCTATGCGGATGATCGCGAACGCGTTCTCAGGGCTGCACGAGTTGGGTGTCGCGGCGTAGCCTGTGCCGCACCTGCCGCACCTGCCGCACCTGTGCCGCACAGGCTGCGGCAGGTGCGGCATCCACTACGCAAGGTGCGGCCCGCGCTGCCGCAGTCTGCCGCGCAGGTCACGGGCAGTGCCGCAGGCCACCGCCGCACCCGAGGCCGCACAGTGGATCACCCGGGCGCAGCACCCCGCTGTCCGGCCGCCGCACCTGCCGCACCCCTGCCGCACCCGCCGCACACACCATCGCGGCGCAGCCGCACCCCGCCGCACCGTGCTCGGCCACTGCCCGAAAAGGCCGCAGCGCTAGTTACGCAGTGCCCCAACACGTTCCGTTTGCCGGTACACCACGGGAGATGTAATCTGTCAGGGAACCCTGGCAACAACCGAGGAGAACCGGCACCACGATGTCAACGACCATGACCGCACCCCTGCTGTTCAACCCTGACGCGAGTAGCAAGATGCTCATTACCTGCGCTGCCATAGCTGCGTATACAGCCGAGCAGCCGGAGTACGCCGAAGTGTCCGACGATGCGATCGACCAAATCACCGCCGAGTTGCGCTCCCGCGCCGCTCTCGGCGACACCGCCGCTCGTGACTGGATCTCGACACCCCTGAAGCCGCGAGTCAGTGTGGACCTTGCCAACTGGTTGGACAACGAGCGGGACGCCGGAGACTGGGACCGCGACATGATCGCCTAACCGTTCCTCAGGCAACGACAAGGGCCCCGGCGGAAGCTACCCGCCGGGGCCCTTGTCGTCTGTAGACGCTACCAAACGAACTGACGTCCGACCACGCCGTGCCCGCTCACGGTGTCAAGTGCACACGGGCGGGCACACTCGGGAACTCAGTCCATGATCTTGGCCCATCGCTCATGGGCCGACTGGCGCGAGATTCCTGCGGCCCGGCCGATCACCTCCCAGGACGCACCATCGGCGCGAGCCGCGCGAACAGTGTCGTTGACGCGGCGCTGCGCCTTGTCCAGCTCGGCGACCGCCAACGTGATCTGTTCGACGGCTCCCTCGTGGCGGCCGTCGTTGGTCTGCCTGCCCATGGTCGATCCCCCTCAGTGGCTGTCAGGCTTCCCTGGCAGGCTACCCCGTCGCCGAACTGGTCGCCAGCACGTCCGGGCCGCACCCCTGCCGCGCCAACCGATGCAGCGCCGACGCGACCCCCTGTCCCAACCCACTGCCGTGCTCGGTCACGTGACAAAAAGGTCACGGCACCCGCCGCCGAAACGAAACCGCCCCAGCCGTTTCGTGGCTGGAGCGGTTTCGTTCTGTGCGGGTCGCGTCGAGGTCACACACGCTCTGGTGTGTAGTCGGCGTAGGTGCGGCGTGGATTGTTGCGTATCCCGGTCAACTCGATTTCATCGCGGGCTTGCTCAAGCAACGCGATCGCTGGGTGTCCTCCGGTCAATCGGCCAAGCTCCCTACGCACCCCCTCCAGGGTGCCTATCAGTTCGTTCGCCTTGTCGTGGTCCAGCAACGGTTCTGGCATGCTCGCGTGCCCCTTTCATCGGCTCGGGCATTCATCGGGTGTGACCGAAGTTTCGCCCGAGTATTTGCTGTACGCGAACGGGTTGCCCTCCAGGTACCCGGTCACCGACACGCTCATACGGTAGGTGCCGACGTAGCAGGGCACGACCAGTTCGTAGTACTTGGGATTGTAGGCGTCGCCGGGGATATCGCGGTTGTGTCCGGCGTCCTGGTAGGGCTGCCAGGACCCGTTGATGTCCTTCAACTCGAGGCCGAGTACCAGGTCATGTTCGGAGGGCGGTACGTCGCAGTAGGCGGCCCCGCGGGCATGGATGAGTTTCACCTCCGGCCGGACGCTGGGGATGTTGTTGTAGCTGAAGTCGAAGTTGCAGGATTTGGCGGCGTGCGCGGGCGGTGCCGCGGCTACTGCTGTCAGGGCACCCCCAATCACAGCGGCAGCGACAGCAGCGGTAATCGTGTTGCTACGCAAGGCAATTCACCTCATCTAGTTGTTATTCTCTTATTCCGGCGCGCCCGGCATCTCCCGGGCGGCAGGTCATCGCGGCCAGCGTTGTTCCTCTGCCTCATCCAGGTCCATCGGCCACCCGTCCGCGCCGACCACCGACCACGAACCATCGGCGCGCTGGAGATAGCCCACAGGTTCGGACCAGAGGCAGTGCGGCTCGGATTGCCTTGCGGGCCTAGGCATTCGGCGAGTCATTGCGCGTACCTGCGGAACTTGGTTACCCAGGCTGCGCGCCCTCTGGGGGTGATCGACCAGCGGGAGGCGTACGGCGAGGCCATGACCAGGCCACGCGACTCCAGTTGCCCTATCGCCCGGCGGGCCGACCACCCGGTGATCTGGGCCTGTTCGCTGATCTGCGCGGCCGTCAGCATTCCGCCGGGCGCGAGCAAGCCCAACACCGCCGCCTCCGCCGTGGACCCGGTTGCCATCGGTACCCCCTTGGGTCGGGTATGCGTCTGTGGTCGGGGTACCGAGCGCCAGCAGGCCGGCGGCGGATACCCCGGTAGCTGACCTTGACAGCCTGGTCAGGTGACTTTGTCCCGCTGCGGGACAAGGGCTTGGCAGCACACGTAATCTGTGCTTTATCAGGCGCATCGGAGGGAGCGGCACATGACCGGCGAAGATCTGTTCATCGGGCAGCGGGTTCGCGAGATCCGGAAGCGGCGCGGCATCACGCAACAGGTGCTGGCCGACCGGACCGGGCTCTCACGCGGTGCGATCGCCAAGTACGAATCCGGTGAGCGCCCCGTGGATTCGCGGCGCACCCTGCTGGCCCTGGCCGAGGCGCTGGGCGTGACCATGGGTGATCTGACCGGGCACGAACAGGACAAGCTGGACCCGTCCACCGCCGGATTCCACACCGCCGTACCGGATCTGGAGACGGTCCTGTGGGCTCAGGGCAACGTCACCGACGCCCGGCCGCCGCGCACCCTGGACCAGCTCGCCGCCGACGCGCGCCGCGCTACCAAGCTGCGGCACGACTGCGATTACGCCACCCTTGGGCCGCTGCTTGTCCCGATGCTGACCGACGCCTACCGGCACGTCCGCGACGCCGAGGCTGAGCACGCCGAGCGAGCCTGGGACGTGTTGGGCATGGTGGCCTACGGCGTCGCGTCGGCGCTGCGGGCACGCGGCTATCACGCGCTGGCCTGGAGCGCTGCGCAGGAAGCGGAGCGGGCGGCGAACCATGTTGGTGCACCAGCGCCGATCGCCGCCGCGGCATTCATCCGGGGCCAGATCTTGTTGTCCCGCCCCGGCGCGCTACCGGCCGCGCTCGCCACCACCACGGGGACGGCGGAGCGGATCGCCGCGCAGGTGCGCACGGTGGGCGAGATCGAGACGTACGGGATGCTGCACCTTCAGGGGTCGATCGTCGCGGCCACCATGGGCGCCGACCCGGAACCGCATCTGGCCGAGGCGGCGGAACAGGCGGGCCGTCTGGCCGAGGCCGCGGCCGCCACCTCCATGGCGCGCAACGAATCGTTCGGCCCGGCGAATGTGGCGCTGTGGCGGATGAGCGCGGCTATGGAGCGCCGGGAGCCGGGCGAAGTGCTCGCGCTCGCGCCGACGCTGCGGCCTGTCGACTTGCCCAACGAAGGGCGCAAGGCTCAGTACTTCGTGGAGATCGGTCGGGCGCACGCCATGCGAAAGGACTACCGCGACTCCCTGTACGCCCTGCTGCGGGCCGAACACGCTGCGCCCCAGCACGTACGCACCCTGTCCCCGGTGCGTGAGCTGGTGGGCCACATGATGCGGACAGCGAAACGGGACCTGACGACCGGGGACCTGGGCAAGCTCGCGCAGCGCGTAGGCGTTGTGCCCGCATGAGTCCAACGCACGGCATGCGTCCTCCGGATGACGGTTCGCACACGGTTCGCACGACAGGATCAACGGCATTCAATCTTGCCGAACCTGGACGACTGTGCGTAGGCTCGAAAATGGTTGCCGACCTGCTGATTTGCGAACCACGATCAACCACGTTCAATCCAGAGAAACTCGGGACGTGATAACTCGTAATGAAAAGGTCGGGGGTTCGATTCCCCCAGGCGGCTCCAAACAAGCAGGTGGAGAGCGAATCCCGCTCTCCACCTGCTGTCGTTTCGGGGTCCGAATCCCACATGTTCACTCCGCGCTGACGGCTCGGTGCAGCGCATCGGCCGCTGCCTGATGGACGGCGGCTGGTGGCCGATGCCGGCGTGGGGTCGGTGGTGGTCGTAGTGGTTGAGGAAGTCGACCAGCGCGGCTCGGCGAGCCTGTTCGGAGTCGTATTCGCGGACATAGGCCCGGTGCTCACGGAGCCGGGTGCTCGGCAGGCTCGCGGGTCTGCCGAGGTCGAAGATCACCCGCGTCGAGGTGATCGGATCGCGAGGCGCTGGGCATCGATGCCGGTGAGGTGCGCCTGGCCCGACAGCGCGTGAAGGCGCGGCCGGTGAGTGCGCCCGCGTGAGCGAGCGAAGGTGAGGTGTTGCTGATCTACCCCCTTCGTAGATCAGCAAGATCGACAACGGTGCGGTCGACCCTGTTCGCGTTCGATTTCGTCGAGCAGCGTGGCCAGCGACTCACTTAGTCAAAGGTTAAGTGCGCGTATAGATTCGGGTCGACCGGATTTGCGACGAACCTCTTCCGGAATTGCGACAAGCTGAAGGGGGACGCAGGTGTCTGAGCTGGAATTGGCAATCGACACCACATCCGAGGTGCCGAAGGACGACAGACCGGCGTACTGGCGCGAGCAGGTTTCCATCAATCAGGGCGGAGCGCGGGTCAACTTCAGCGATTGGCCGAACTTCGATGGCGCGCTGCGGGTTCAGCGCCTGGCGGACTATAAGTTGGGCGACTTCCAGAATGTGCAGTTCGAATCCACCGAGATTTCCTACGAACGCACGCTGGCCGAGGTCGAGGCGGACGGCGACCGCAGCGCCCGATTGCTGATCCCGCGCAGCGGAACCCTCGGCATCGAGCAACACGGCACACGAGTGCTGCTGCGGCCTGGTCAGATGGGCGTCGTCGATTGGGGCCAGCGCATGGTGCTCTCCCACGGTGACCATGTGCGGAGCTGGATTCTGAACGTTCCTGCCGACACACTGTGCTTGTCTCCCGATGGGCCGCCGCATCTGGCATTGGACGCCCACGACCCGCTGCTCGGGTCCGTGCTTGCGCTCACCGAACAGCTCGACCGCCACGGCGACACGATGACGGCGACCCAATTCTTGAAGATCAGCACGCACTGGACCGGGCTGCTGGCTGCTGCTCTGGACGAACGCTGGGCCCCGGAGAACACGAAACTGGCCGCGATATCCCGGCATGCGCGCCTGCACATCCGCAGATGCTCCGATGATCCGCGGGTCACTGTGGAAACCGTCGCCGACGATCTCGGCATCACGCGCCGCCGGCTCGAACGTGCCATGCGCCTGGCGGGCACTACACCGCACAGCTACCTGCTCACCGCCCGTCTCGAACGGGCGGTGGCACGCCTCTCCGATCCACAGAATCAACGCCGAACCATCGCCGATATCGCCCACGACAGCGGTTTTTCGACTCTGTCGGTCTTCAACAAGGCCTGCCGGGACAGATACCACGCTTCTCCTGGCCAGCTGCGGCAACGAAGCGTGTAGGTTGATCCCTCCTTTGTGGTAATCCTCGCGATGCGTCGAATGCCAACTCGATCACCGCACTGAGCGCGTTCTGACGTGCGAACACGCCGCCGGAGGCGGCGCACCTCCCAACGTGCGATTCTCGTCATCGACCCGCCGCACGGCCGCTGCAACCTCACGATCACGACGCCAACGGACTACAACCGGGGCCGAGTTCCGGCTGATACACCCGGGTACCGCACCGGCCGCAGGTGTGGACGAGATGACCGTGGAAACATCCCGCGAGGCGGCACGCGGTCCATCCGAGGGTCGACCGACTCGCCCTGAGTAAATGGCGTTCTGGGTCCGAGCAGAAGATCGGAGTCGGGAGAACCCGGCGGTGCGGAGTCTGGACCAGCTCGTCGTTGTCGATGGCGTAGCCGTCCGGGTGCAGATACCAGACACGACACCGGTCATTCGAACCCATGTTCCCTAGGGTCTCCCTGTTAGTGTCCTCGATGTAGTTGTCGTAACGATTTGTCCCACTTCATGTTTGGGTCGTACGGCGTTGTCTCGGGGTGTCCACGACGCGCCGTTGCCGACTGTTTTGTCAGGGGTTGACCGTCGTAGCGTCGCCGTCCAAAAGGTTCTCAGCCGATTGGGTGAGGAATGGGCGTGGTTGCGGGTGCAGCAGGTGTTGTCGCCGGGTGTCGGTCCGGAGTCGTGGACGGTGGTGGATGCCGGGTTCGCGGTTGTCGAGCCGCGTTCGATCTGCGGGACTTCTTCGCGTTCCTATCTGCGCACGATATCGATTGGCGGGCAGTGCGTTTGGAGCACTTGTGGCGTCACGGCGTCGACTGCGGTGAGCTGCTGACCGAGAGGGGTTCGATTCCTCCCGGCGGATCGAAATCGTCTGCCTGGCATGCGAACTCATTGCATGCGTGCGGAGGCTTGCCCTGTGTGATCATGACGCGGGCCGCCCGTGGAACCCGGCGGCCGGTCGCGGAACACCGATCCGAACCCGGTCTGGCCGATGCGTCAGCTCCACGAAAGATCCAGGTCAACCCGCCGTCAGCGCATATCGTTGCGCGGCGGAGGTCGCCTGGTGATCGACCATCCACGGATATTGACAGTATCTCCCGCTCAATGTCAGTCTGGGAAAAACGCGATCATGATTCATTGCGAACAAATCACTCGGTGAACCCGTGTGAGAAAAGTTTCCAGAATCGACCCGGAACTCTACGGTCAGTCTGTTCAGCAGCGCCTGACGGCGTGTCGGCGGAGGGCTCGTATGGATCTGAACACCGTCGTCGACGTCCTGCGCCCGCCTTCCGGCCGACCGGGTGCGGACTGGCACACCGGAGACGCGTGGCTGGCCGGGGGCACGTGGCTGTTCTCCGAGCCGCAGCCGAACGTCCACAGGCTGGTCGACCTCACCGAACTCGGCTGGCCTCACCTGGTGGCCGACGGCGAGGGCCTCGAGATCGGCGCGACGTGCACGATCAGGGAACTGCACGAGTTCGTACCGCCCGCCGGCCGGCCGGCCGGCAGCTTGCTGCGCACCAGCTGTGAAGCCTTCCTGGCGTCGTTCAAGATCTGGAATGCCGCGACGGTGGGCGGCAATATCTGCATGTCCCTGCCGGCCGGACCGATGATCACTCTGACCGTGGCGCTCGAGGCGACCTATCGCGTGTGGGCCGCGGACGGAACCGAGAGAACGATCGCGGCGAAGGATTTCGTCCTCGGCAACCATCGAAATGCGCTGTGGCCCGGGGAAATCCTGCGAAGTGTGCACATTCCCGGTGACGCTCTGCGCAAGCGCCACACGCACCGGCGATTCACCCTGACCAAGCTCGGCCGTTCCACAATATTCATGGTCGCGACCCAGACACCGGGCACCCGTGATCTATTGCTCACCATCACGGCGGGTACCACGCACCCGGTTGTGCTGCGGTTCGACACCGTGCCCGACGCCGACACCCTGCAGGACCACATCGACGCGATACATGCCGATGTCTGGTTCGCCGACCCCAACGGCACGCCGGGTCACCGTAAGCACCTGGCCAAGCACTACGCCGAGGAGATCCGGGTCGAACTTGGCGGCTTGCGGTGAAATCCGGAGGCATGCGATGAGCTATGTCGTCAACGGGAAGACGTTCTCCCAAGAGCCGCGGCCCGGTCAGTGCCTGCGGACTTTCCTGCGTCAGCTGGGCTGGTTCGGGGTGAAGAAGGGGTGCGACGCCGGTGACTGCGGCGCATGCACGGTCTGGCTCGACGGTCGTCCGGTGCACAGTTGCCTCACGCCGGCGTTCCGTGCCGACGGCCATGAGGTCACGACGATCGAGGGGCTCGGTTCACCCGAGGACATGCACCCGATGCAGCGGCAGTTTCTCGAGGCCCCGGGATTCCAGTGCGGCTTCTGCACAGCCGGGATGATCATGACGGCATCCGCCCTTACCGACGAGCAGAAGCAGGACCTGCCGCACGCGTTGAAGGGAAACCTGTGCCGCTGCACCGGCTATCGGGCAATCGAGGACGCGATCAACGGGGTGGTCGGCATCGAAGTCGCCGCACCGGGCCGGGCGATCGGCACCAGTGTCGGCACGCCGGCCGGGGCCGACGTGGTGGCCGGGCGCGCCGAGTACACGATGGACACCGAGCTGCCCGGGATGCTCCATCTGAAGGTGCTGCACTCACCCCATGCCCATGCGCGCATCGTCTCCATCGACAAGTCCGCGGCGCTGGCCGTGCCCGGAGTGCACCGCGTGTACACGTGGGAAGACGTGCCCCGGAGGCTGTTCTCCACCGCGATCCACACCGATCATCTCGTCGACCCCGACGACACCTACATCCTGGACAACGTGGTGCGCTTCGTCGGCCAACGGGTGGTCGCGGTGCTGGCCGAATCGATCGGTGCCGCGGAGGAGGGCTGTCGCAAGGTCGCCGTCGATTACGAGGTGCTGCCCGCGGTATTCGATCCCGAGCAGGCGATGCAATCCGGTGCGCCGCAGCTGCACGAATCCCACGACCCGTTCGTGCAGGACCCCGTGCACAACATCCTCGTCGAGTTACACGGCGAAATCGGCGATGTCGCACAGGGATTCGCCGCAGCCGACGTAATTCACGAAGGCACGTACTTCTCACCCCGGGTGCAGCATGCCCATCTGGAGACGCACGGATCGATCGCCTGGATGGAAGCGGGCCGGCTGCACGTGCGGACCAGTTCGCAATCGCCCTGGATCGCGAAGGGGAAGCTGGCCCACCTGTTCGACCTGCGACCCGATCAGATTCGGGTGTTCTGCAAGCGCGTCGGCGGCGCCTTCGGCGGTAAGCAGGAAGTGATCAGCGAAGATCTGGTGGCGCTGGCGACGCTGGACACCGGCCGGCCGACGTGTCTGGAATACACGCGCGAGGAGGAGTTCACCACTGCCTCACCGCGACATCCGATGAAGATCACGGTGAAGCTGGGGGCGCGGTCCGACGGAACACTGACCGCTTTCGAGTTCCGTAATGTCTCCAATACCGGTGCCTACGGCAACCACGCCGGCGAGACGTTGTTCGCTGGAGGCGGCGCGATCGCGGCGTACCGCTGTCCCAACAAGAAATTCGACGGCTACTCGGTCTACACCAACACCGTGCCCAGTGGCGCACTGCGCGGTTACGGTATGACCCAGCCGGTCTTCGCGGTGGAGTCGGCGATGCACGAGCTGGCCGTCGCCCTCGGCATGGATCCGCTGGAGTTGCGCCGCCGCAATATCGTTCGGCCCGGTGACGCGTTGCTGTCGATCGAGGACGAGGCCAACGACGTAGCGTTCACGGAGGATGGACTGGCCGCGTGCATCGACCGGGTCGACGCCGCGCTGCGTGCCCACCCCGACGGGCAGGCGCTGGGGGAGGACTGGCAGATCGGCACCGGCACAGCCACGTCGATGCACGAAACCGCACCGCCGACCGAACATGTCTCGGTCGGGCTGGCCACCCTCGGCGACGACGGCATCTATGAGATCGCCGTGGGCACTGTGGAATTCGGTGAGGGGACACCGACGGCGCACGTGCAGATCGCCGCGGCCGAGCTGGGCACCACGCCGGCACGGATCCGGCTCGTCCAGGCCGACACCGACCGCACGGGTTTCGACACCGGCGCATTCGCGAGCGCGGGTCTGTTCGTGGCCGGCAATGCGGTGCAGCGGACGTCCGCCGCGTTGCGCGACCGGATTCTGCGCTTCGCCGCCACGCATACCGGGGTCGACTTGGCCGCGTGCGTCATGGATGACGATGCCGTGCGCTGTGGCGACACCCGTATCGGATTGACCGAATTGGCGGCGGCCGCCCGCCGCCGGGGTACGCGGTTGACCGAATCGCGCAAGGCGTACGGGTCGCCGCGCAGCCTCGCCTCCAACACGCAGGCCTTCCGAGTCGCGGTGCATCGCGTGACCGGTGAGGTCCGCATCCTCTACAGCGTGCAGGCCACCGACGCCGGAGTGGTCATCAACCCGGCACAGGTGCGCGGTCAGATCGAAGGCGGTGTGGCACAAGGACTCGGCTTCGTGCTGACCGAAAACTATCTCGTCGACGAAAACGGCGTCATGACCAATCCGACGCTGCGCAACTACCGCATACCGACCTACGCCGACACTCCGCGCACCGAGGTGATCCTGGTCGGCTCGACCGACTCGGTGGGTCCGGCGCGGTCCAAAGGGATTGCCGAGTGCTGCATCAACCCGGTCGCACCGGCACTGGCGAACGCGGTATATGACGCGACCGGCGTCCGATATCGCGAGCTGCCGCTCACTCCCGACCGCATCTTCAGGTCCCGGCAACCGGTCCGGTTGACCTCGACCGGCTGAGTGCCGGAGACATCGATGACCCGCGAGCAGTCGGCCATCAACGCCGCCACCGTCATCATCGGCGAAACGGTCCGGCCCGGCTGCGAAAAAGCTTTCCTCTCCTGGCAGCACGGGCTGAACAGCATGGCGTCCCACTATCCGGGATTCATCGCCGCCGAGGTCAACCCGCCGACAGCCGTGCAGCCGCAATGGTCGGTGATCTACCGCTTCGACTCGATCCCGAATCTGCGCGCGTGGATCAACAGTGCCACGCGTCAGGACCGGCTCGCCGAAGGACGGCGCTACCTGGACGGCGCACCCACGCAGCAGATCGTGACGGGCGGGGCCGCGCCCCCCGACACCCTCGTCACGGCCGTGGTGACCCATCGGGTCCCGCCTGAGCACATCGACGAGTTCCTGGCCTGGCAGGAGCGACTTCGGTTGGCGGAGAACAAGTTTCCGGGTTTCCGCGGTGCCGAGATCTTCCGGCCGATCGAGGGCGTGCAGGACGAGTGGACCATGCTCTACCGCTACGACA
The DNA here is from genome assembly GCF_042754085.1 of Nocardia sp. NPDC059236. Taxonomy (NCBI): domain Bacteria; kingdom Bacillati; phylum Actinomycetota; class Actinomycetes; order Mycobacteriales; family Nocardiaceae; genus Nocardia; species Nocardia sp. NPDC059236. The sequence continues at coordinate 454,146 of NZ_JBHZAF010000002.1, read as the reverse complement.
CCGCCGCTGACCTGGACGGGTGGCTGACCTCGGCCGAGCGCCGGCAGTTGCTCGACGAAGGGAAGCGGTTCAGCGACTTTCGATTACGCACGATCGACAACTCGTTCGGCAGCTGGTTCGCGTTCGACGAACATGGGGGCCGGGCGCGGACGCCGTCGCGGACGAAGACGTCGATCGCGGTGTGGGTCGGCCTGTATCCGACGGTCGTGCTACTCACCTTGGCGCTGGCTTGGGCGCGGCTCCCGCTGTGGCTGGGCATGGCGATCGGAAACCTGTTGTCCAGCTTCGTCATGACCTTCGTGACGATGCCTTTCTATGTGAATCCATTGCTCGAACGGTGGCTGCACCCGGACCCCGAAGCGCCGACCACGGCGACCAATGTGCGGGGCGCTCTGTTGATTGCCGCGGTGATGGTGTTCTGGGCGGTCGTGTTCTGGCTGGTGACCGTCGTGTTCTGGAAATTGCCGTGAGAAGGAGGAGTGATCGTTATGGCCGAATCCAATGGCCACGCAGTCCCGGAATTCATGCGCCCGGTCGTCGCCGACGAGCCGCCCGCGAGTGCGCGCACCGTCGCCGAGCACGCGGTCCTCGCGTTGAACGAGTCGATGTTGCAGCTCTACGAAACATCCCTGGTGAAATTCAAGCAGAACATGCGCGACCAGGTGCCCATCATCCTGGCGCTGTTCACCGGCGAAGGCGGGCAGATGATCCTCTACCAGCCCGGCCGGGAGCCCGAATACGCGCCGCCGGTGCCGATCGTGTACCAGCTGGCCAAGTCGGTGGGCCACAGCACCATGGCCATCTACGAGATCGTCTCACCGTACCTGTTCGATGCGTACGCGAATCAGCTGTGGCGAGCCCCGCTCGAGATGTATCGGGCGCAGCATCGGCCGGCCCTCGAAGGCCTTGACGCCCTGGATATCTCCGAGGACGATCGCTCCCTCCTCCGGGCCATTCTGCAGCGCAATCTGACCTTCATGGACGAGTGCCTCGCGCAGGGTGGTTACAGCTACGACGAAGTCGAGAAGTACATCCGCGGTGTCGTACCGTATTCGGCCAAGTCGATCGGCATCGGCTCGGGCGCCCAGGTGGGCCATTGGATGAACGTCATCGAAGGGTGGAAGGAGCAACTCGGCACGGACTGGGAGCGCACCTACGCGGTCAGCAATTCGCTGTACATCGCACGGCAGAACAACATCCTGTACAGCATTCTCGTCCAGTTCATGGGCACCGAGACGATGGGTGACCGGTTGCTGCTCGTCGAGACACCGGAATTCGAGACCACACCCGAGAAGATGCTCGACGTGCTCGGCCGCATCGTCGCCGACCGTTCGCTCGGCATGGTCTTCTTCCGCGACTACTTCCTCATGGATGTCGAACTGCTCGGCGGTGGCGGCCGGGCGGCCATCGAGCGGGAGATGGCCGAACGGGGCAAGAAGGCATTGCTGCCGACTCTGGCGCCCTTCCATTCCAACGATTGGCCGTGGAAGACGGACCCGGCCAAGGGAACCGGCCCGGCGCGGATGGAAGACGTTGCCGCGGGCGCGGTGATTCGCCCGGAATCGGTCGGCTGATGACGGATTCGACCAGGGATTTCGTGCAGCGCACCATCGAGATCGCGCGTACCAGCGTCGCCGAGGGCGGACTGCCGTTCGGGACCGTCGTCGTCAAGGACGGTGAAATCCTCGCCGAAGGCAGGAATTGCGTCCAGGCTACTCACGACCCGACCGATCACGCGGAGATTCGCGCCATCCGCGAGGCGTGCCGGAAGCTGGGCACGGAGTACCTGACCGGATGCACGGTGTACGCCATCGCCCATCCGTGCCCGATGTGTCTGGCGGCGCTGTATCACTGCGCGCCCGATCAGGTCGTTTTCCTGGCCACCCGCGAGGATTGCGCGCCATATCTGGCCGGCGGAAACGACAAGTACTTCGAACCCAGCACTTTCTACGGTGAGATCGCCAAGCCCTGGGACCAGCGGCGTCTCCCCATGCGCTACCAGCCGCGCGATGACGCCATCGCGGTGTACAAGCTTTTTCGGGAACGCAAGGGCGGTGATCAAACGTCATGAGCGCGACGGCCGGACGATGCCGACGACAAAGGTGAGGACCGTTGTCGGTCCTCACCTTTTCTCGTCGGGGGATCAGGAGACCAGGCCGCGGCCGGTGGTCAGGGGGAGATCCATGGCGGTCAGGAGGCCGGGGCGGGATTGGACCACGGCGGGGATGGCGCTGACCAGGCGGGCCGCGGTGCCGACGACGCCGGCTTCGGCGTGGTCGCCGTTGCTGTAGAGCTGGAGGTCGAGGAGGTAGTCGGGTTCGCCCTTGACTTCGACTCGGTAGCAACCCTTTCCGGCCGGTTGGGGCCAATCGGGGGCGAGGTCGGGGTGCAGGCGGGTGGTGTGTTCCAGGGTGAGGACCTCGCGGCCCTTGCTGATGCCGTGCACCTGGAAGCGGAGGGCGGCGGCGGTGCCGGCGGCGATGGTGCGACTGCCCACCTTCAGCTCTTCGCTCGCGGGCAGGCGCTCGAAATGCTGTGTGACGGCGTCGAGTTCGATGTCGAGGGCGGCGGCCAGCTGGCGGATGACACTGCCCCAGGCGAGGGTGAGGACGCCGGGCTGGAGCAGCAGCGGCAAGTCGTCGAGGGCGCTGCCGAAGCCCATGATGTCGAACAGGACCTTGGGATTGTCGTAGGTGGAGTAGTCCATCACCTCCGAACAGATGATCTTGTCGATGCGCTCGGAGCCGCTGGACAGCAGCAGTGGCAGCCAGTCGTTGGCCCAGCCGGGGTCGATGCCGTTGACCCACAGGGAGGCGCCGCCCTCGTTGGCCGCCTCCACGATCGGGGCGATGGCCTCGTCGGGGAGGGTGCCGTAGGGGAACTGCAGGAAGACGGGGCTGCTGGAGACGACATTGATGCCGGCGCGGAGGAAGGTCTTCAGATCCTCCACCGCCTCCATCAGGCGGTCGTCGGCCATGGCCGTGTGGACGATGCAGTCGGGCTTCAGGGCCAGGAGCGCCTCGGCGTCCTGGGTTGCGGTGACGCCGATCTCGCGGTCGAGACCGGCCAGCTCGCCCGCGTCCTTGCCGGCCTTGGCGGCGCTGGATACCCAGACGCCGACCAGGTCGAGCTCGGGGCGGGCGATGATGGAGCGCAGGGTGCGGCGGCCGACATTGCCGGTGCTCCACTGGACTACGCGGTACTTCATGGGAAACTCCTGCGGCGCGGCGGATTACAGGTCGGGGATGGGAAGGTCCAGGTTGGGTGCGGCGATGCCGCCGTCCACCTCGAGCACCTTGCCGGTGATGTAGCCGCCTGCGCGGGAGCTCAGGTAGACGATCGCGGCGGCGATCTCCCACGGCTCGCCGAGCCGGTGCAGCGGGGTGGCGTCCTCCATCTGCTGCTTGATCTCCGGTTGCTGCGCAACGACTTCCAGCGCGGAGGTGAGCACCGAGCCGACCGCGATGGCGTTCACCCGGATGCGGGGGGACAGGTCGGCGGCGGCCAGCCGGGTCCAGTGCGCGAGGGCGGCCTTGGCGGTGCCGTAGGCGAGGAAGCCGCGTCCGGGGGAGCGGCCCATCATCGAGGAGATATTGACGACCGAGCCGCCGTCGTTCTTCAGCATGTGCGGCACCGCGGCCTGGGTCAGGGCGTGCGCGGTGGAGACATTGAAACGGAATGCCTCCTCGAGGAATTCGGGGGTGGTGGTGAGGAAGGTGTTGGGCATGGTGCCGCCGACATTGTTGACCACGATGTCGATGCGGCCGAGTTCGGCGGCGGCGGTTTCGGCCAGCGCGGTGACGGCGGAAAGATCCGACAGGTCCGCGGGGACCGTGATGGCGCGGCGGCCGAGCGCGTGGATCTTGCCCGCCACCTCGTCGAGCTGAGCGGCGGTGCGGGCCGAGATGGCCACGTCCGCACCGGCTTCGGCGAGGGCGAGCGCGGTGGCGGCGCCGATGCCGCGGCCCGCGCCGGTCACGACGGCGACGCGGCCGTCCAGTCGGAAGGTGTCCAGGATCATCGCGAATTCAGTCCTTCTGGGAGTGACGACAGTCACAAGCAGCCTTAAGCATTTATTCTTAATCGTCAAGGATAAGTTCTTTATCCGCTGGTGAACGGCTATGGTGCAGACTGTGGCAAGGATCGACAGGTGGCAGTGACGGTGTCCGAATGGCAGTGACAGAAGCGCGCGAGCGCATCATTCTCGCGGCGGAGCAGCTGATCGCCGAGCGCGGACAGGCGGTGCCGCTGCGCGATATCGCGGCAGCCGCGGGGCAGCGGAACAACTCGGCGATCCAGTACCACTTCGGCTCTCGCGACGGGCTCATCGAGGCCGTGGTCGAACACCGGCTGGCCACCCTGGAGGTGCGGCGGCTGGAACTACTGGCCGAACAGGCCGGAACGGGCGCGACCGGCGTGCACGACCTGCTGGAGGCACTGGTCATCCCCATGCTCGAGCTGAGCGACCGGCACGGGATCAATCACTACGCGCGGTTCCTCGAACAGATCCACACCCATCCGGCCGTCACCGACGCGGCCAATCTGGAATCCGCGCGGCGCACCTCGGTGCGGGTGATCATGCAGCAGCTGGAGCGGGAACTCACCGACCTGCCGAAACGGTTGCGGCTGCGGCGGTTACGCGCCTTGCCGACCGTGCTGTTCGCATTGCTGGCCGACCACGAGCGGGCCGTGGAGGCCGGGCGGGTGGCCGCGGGGGACGTGACCGCGTGGGGGGAGATCGTGGACATGCTCGCGGGGGTGCTGACCGCGCCCGTGGTGGAGCGCGCGCCGATTCGCTGACGCCGGAACGCGAACGGCCCGCCCCGTATCGAATCCGGTACGGGCCGTTCGGAAACCGAGCGCGGTGGACTAGCGCTGGTGCGGCTGGGGGTAGTTCGGCGGCTGCCGGTAGCCGCCCTGCTGCCGGTGGCCCGGCTGCTGGTAGCCGCCGGACGGCGGCGGGTAGCCCTGCGGCGCATACGGATTCGACGGCTGCGCGGCATAGCCGGGCTGATTCGGCGCGGGGTAGCCGGGCTGGGGTTGCGGAGCCGGGTAGCCCTGCGGCGCGAACCCCTGGGCTCCGCCCGGCGCCGCCGGACCACTGGGCGGCGGCAGGTAGCCCTGATCCGGCGCACCGGTCGGCGGCGGAAAGGAGCCGACCGGGGCGGGGTAGCCGTGGACCGGGGTGTTCGCCTGGTCGTAGGGGCTCGGCGCCGGTGTGTACCCCGCCGGTGTGTACATGGGCGCGGCGGTCTGCTCGTTCTCCCGCTTCTTCTTGAGCGCGAACCAGACGCCGCCGCTGACGAGAATGACGGCCAGCAGGCCGATGAGGCCGAACGCCCGGTCGACGACGTTGACACTGACCCTGATGGCGATGATCATGACGATGGCGCCGACCACGGCGATCGCGCCGCGTGCCCGGCCGCCACCTTGTGGCTGTGACATGAGTGGAATTCCCCCGAACTCGAAAACGATTGCCGGGGCAGCATACCCAAGCACGCTCGACTTCTCCTCGGTGCGAAGTTCGGTGCGACCTGGCAGGGCGGTGGTGGTGCGGCTACCGTTGATGGTCGTGGACACCACGGCAGCAGCAGTCATGGAAACGCCCGCCCGGCCGCGGTGGCTCGGCGTGGGGCTACCGCTGCTGGCCGGCGGGGCGGTGGCCGGCGGGCTGGCGCTGTTGCACTTCCGGGATCCGCACGTGCAGGGGGCCTACGGGGTGTGCCCGTTCTACGAACTGACCGGATACTGGTGCCCCGGCTGCGGTGGGTTGCGCGGGCTGCACAACCTCACCGATGGCCGGATCCTCGACGCCATCCACAGCAATGTGCTGCTGCTCCCGTTGACACTGGGCTTCATCGCCTGGTGGGGCGCCTGGGTGGTGCGCGGGTGGCGGGGCAATCCGGTGCCGCCGCGACTACCGCAGGTGCTGCCCAGGTACGCGGTGTGGGTGGCCCTGGCATTTCTCCTGGTTTTCACGGTTGTGCGGAACACACCGTGGGGTGGTTGGATCGCGCCGGTTTAGGCGGGGCATGCTCTGCGTATGAGCGATTCGCTGAAGGAGCGCGTGCGGCAGAAGCTGATCCGCCAGCTCGAAGAGGATGGGCCGCCGGACCCCGATCAGGAGGACACCCGGCAGCTCTCCGTCCAGGACGACCTCGAAGTGCTCGACGCGGTGGCCGACGACGATCCACTCGTCGAGGTGCTCGCGGCCCGCTACATGGTGCCCTGACCGGTTCAGGGCCGGTTCAGAAACCGCAGGCCGCCCCAGCCTCGGCCGAACTGCCGAAGGGACGGGTCTCGGGGACCGGGTTCCAATGTCCTTCGGTCCGGGCGTAATTCCACGCCGGGCCGCGCGCCACCAGGGTCGCGATGGCCTTGACGAGGCGGTCGACGTCGGCGGCGGTGGTGCCCAGGCCGATGCTGGCGCGCAGGGCGGCATCGACACCGAGGCGGGACAGCAGCGGGTGGGCGCAGAAGCGGCCATCGCGCACCCCGATGCCGTGCTCGGCGGAGAGGTAGGCGGCCACCTGGCCGGGCTCGAAGCCGTCGACGGTGAAGGCGACAATGCCGACCGCGTCGGTGCTATCGCGCCAGATCCGCAGGAAGTTCACGCCCGGAACGGTTTTCAGGCCGTAGCGCAGGCGGTGGGTGAGGTACTGCTCGTGCTCGATCACGGTGGTCTCGTCCAGCTCGGCGAGGGCGTCGCAGGCCGCGGCCAGGGCGGCGACGCCCAGCACGTTCGGGGAACCGGCCTCGTGGCGCTGTGGGGCGGGGGCCCATTCGACGCCCTCGGTGCTCACCGAGCGCACCGCGCCGCCGCCGGCCAGGTAGGGATCGGCCGCGTCCAGCCAGTCCCGGCGGCCGACCAGCACGCCCGCGCCGAACGGGGCGTAGGTCTTGTGGCCGGAGAAGGCCAGGTAGTCGATGCCGGTGGTGCGCAGGTCGATTCGGCGATGCGGGGCCAGTTGGGCGGCGTCCACCAGGATGCGGGTGCCGCACTGGTGGGCGATCCAGGCCAGCCGCTCCAGCGGCAGCAGTTCACCGGTCACATTGGAGGCGCCCGTAACCGCCAGCAGCGCAGCGGGTTTCGAGCACAGCTCGGCGACCAGGCGCTGGATGGTCTCCTCGATGGTGTCCGCGACCGGAACCACCCGGCGGCCGCGCCGGGTCCAGGGCAGCAGGTTGGCGTGGTGCTCGACGTCCAACACCACGGTGTCACCGGGCACGCAGGCGGCGAGCAGGTTCAGTGAGTCGGTGGTGTTGCGGGTGAAGACCACCACCTGGTCGTCGGCCGCGTTCAGGAAGCGGGCGACCGAACCGCGGGCCGACTCGTAGCAGTCGGTGGAGACCCGGGAGGCGTAACCCGCGCCGCGGTGCACGCTGGCGTAGTAGGGCAGCAGGTCCGCGACCCGGTCGGTGACCTGCCGCAATGCGGGTGCGCTGGCGGCGTAGTCGAAGTTGGCGTAGCCGGCCGTCCCGCCCTGCACCAGCGGGACCCGCAGGTCACAGCCGGAGACATCGGCGAGGGCGGCACAGGTCTGGTCGGCGAAAGCAGTCATCACGAAATCCCGTCGGGTTCATGGACACGCGATCGGGAAAACAGGAAACGATCGAGAGTCCGCGCTTGCCGCGCCCGGTCGGGCGTCGGCCCGGTCGTCACCCGGAGCACCCCACCGCGGAGGAGGGTTGCCGACCAGCAAGCCGGGGCTTCGCGCTGGTACTCATGACCTGATCGCAGAGATTGGCAGACGAATCGCGGGCTTGTCAACCCTGACCCGCGCGGCCCGGCGGGGTCAGACCTTCTCGGCCCAGACGCATCGTTCGAGGTCCGGAACCCGTCCGCCGCCCCGGCCGGCGGGTGCGAGAAAGCGCTCGGTGTATTCCGCACCGAAGTCCTGCAGGATGTAGCTGAAGATCAGGCTGCTGCCCGCGGATGCGGATGGCGGAGATGTTCGACGATTACGGGCCGCAGCGGCTCGCGGTGCTGGTCGATTACTTCGCCCGGGCCGCCACTGCACTGCGGGAGACCGCACAGTGGCTGCAGCGGACCTGAGAGGGTGTGGCGAACGGCACATCCGTTTCGGAAAAATCGTCCGAAAGTTGGATCGGGTGGGCCGCAAAGTTCGAATCGCGCGAACGTTGCTGGGGCGTATGGTCGGAGTCTGAGTTAGGGTAGCCAAAGTGGGGTGCCCCCGAGTTGACCACGAGGAGCCCGACCATGCTGGAGACCAGCACCCCGTTCTCGACGCTCATTCGCACCGCGACCGAGCAGCAGCACAACGAGGCGGAACACTCCACGTTCATGCGCGACATGCTCGGCGGGCAGCTCGGGGTGGAGGCCTTCTACCGGTACACCGCCCAGCTCTGGTTCGTCTACGCCGCCCTCGAAAAGCACTCCGCCGCACTGGCTTCCGACCCGGTCGCGGGTCCGTTCGTCAAGCCGGAACTGGCGCGGCTGGCCGCGCTGGAGGCCGACCTGGCCCACCTCGGCGGCGCGAACTGGCGCGATGAACTGACCGCGCTGCCCGCCACCGCCGCCTACGCCGCCCGCATCGAGGAGTGCGCGGGCGACTGGTCGGCCGGCTATGTCGTCCACCACTACACCCGCTACCTGGGCGATCTCTCCGGCGGCCAGGTCATTCGCGGTACCGCCGAGAAGCTGTGGAACCTGCCCAAGAAGGGCGACGGCGTGCGGTTCTACGTCTTCGAGGACATCGCCAACCCGGCCGCGTTCAAGCGCGACTACCGCGAGGCCCTCGACCAGCTCCCCCTCGACGGCCCCGAGGTCGATCGCGTACTCGACGAGGCGCGACTGGCGTTCACGATGAACACTGACCTGTTCCGTGAGCTGGGTGCGGAATTCAGCGCGCGGAACTGAAACTCGCAACCCCGAAGGTCGCCGACCCCCGTTGATCGACAGGGGCGGCGGCCTTCGTCATTTCCGCGGGGCGTCGTTGACCCTGTTCGTCGGGGGCAGGGTCGGCGATCTCACCCTTGCGCCGGGCCGCGGTGATGGGTTGCCATGGAGGGCATGAGTTTTCCGCTGCTACTGAGTTTCGTGGGGTTGTGTGTGCTGCTCGCGCTCACACCGGGGCCGGATACCTTTCTGGTACTGCGATTCTCGATGGCCGGATCGCGACCCGGAATCGCGGCCGCGGTGGGCTCGGCGTTCGGCGGGATCGTGTGGGCCACCGTGGTCGCGGCCGGGGTCGCGGCGCTACTGGAACAGTCGGCGACCGCGTATCGCACGCTCAAGGTGATCGGCGGAATCTACCTGGTGTACCTGGGCGTTCGGGCGCTGCTGGCGCATCGGCGCGGGCCGGGCCCGGCGGCCGGCGGGGCGGATGTCGCGGTGGCGCAGGGCGCGCCGGCGTCGCTGCGCTCGGCGTTCGCTGCTGGATTGCTGTCGTGTGTCTTCAATCCGAAGGTGGGATTGTTCTACCTCGCGGTGCTGCCGCAGTTCCTGACCCGGGTGACATTCCTCAACACGCTCACGCTCGGGGCCATCGAATCCAGTGTCGCGGCAATCGAAATGATCCTGCTGGCGGTGGCTGCCGCACGGGCGGTGGAGTTGCTGCGACGGCCGCGCGTCCGGGTGCGGCTGGAGCAGGCGAGCGCGGCGATCCTGGCGGCGCTGGGCATCGGCACGGCGGCCTCGGCCGCGGCTTGAGTCAGTCGGCGATCTCGGCGCGGTGGTATGCGCCGTTGTAATACACCAGCGGGCCGACCGCCGGGGCGTTCTCGGTGTTGTCGTGCACCTGGGTGACCAGGCCGATGACCAGGGTGTGGTCACCGATCGGGAGGAGCTGATGGACCGTGGCGCGTACCCAGATGGGCGTGCCGTGCAGGACGGGCTCGCCGCTGCCGAGCGTCGTCCAGAGGGACCGGTCGGTAAAACGCTCCTCGGCGGTCCGGCTGAACCGCTGGGCCAGGTGCTTCTGATGCTCGCCCAGGAAATGCACCACCAGCGATTCGGCCCGCAGCATGGCCTCGATGCTGGAGGAGGCCTCGGCGATATTGAACGAGATGAGCGGCGGCTGTGCGGAGAGCGAGGCGAACGAGGTGGCGGTGAAGCCCACCGGACCCTGGTCGGACTCGAGCGTGACGATGGTGACCCCGGCCGGATAGTGCCGCATCGCGGCGCGGTACTGCTGCGCGGTAATGCCGCTCAGATCGTCGGGCACGTGTAGCTCGGTGCCGGGCGTCGGGGAATCGCTCACGTCACGAAACTACGTGGTCGAGCGCCCGGTTATTCCACCCTGTAGGAAATTGCCCGGTCCTCGCCGGTAGGTGGTGCTCAGTCCACGTCGATGGCCAGGCCCGCGGTGATCCGGACCAATTCCCCGAAGGTGGTGCGGAACAGCGTGTTCGGATGCCCGCCCGCGGCCCACAACTCCTGATACTGCGACAACGCCGTGTCGACGAAGGTCGGCAGATTGGTCGGGTGCCCGAGTGGGGCGACACCCCCGATGGGCTGCCCGGTCACCTCGCGGACCATGGCCGCGGGCGCCCGGGAGAGCGTGCCCTCGAGGCGCTCCCCGGTGCGGCTCAGATGCACCTGGTGCGCGCCGGACACCAGCAGCAGCACCGGATCGTCGTCGAGCAGGAAGACCAGGGATTTGGTGATCGCCCCGACGGTCACGCCGAGCGCGTCGGCGGCTTCCTGTGCGGTGTGGGTGGGACTGGGCTGGGTGATGATCACCCCGTGATGGCCGCGCGCGATCAAGGTGTCGGAGACCTTCGAAGCGACCGGTGGCAGGGACCTGCGCATGGCAACCAGGGTAGAGCGATTGCGGTGGATGTGCCGGGGATCAGTAGTCGGGATAGCCCTCCTCCGGGCCCAGCAGCTCGGTGAGGCGGTCGCGCACGATCGGGGCCAGCTCCTCGACGGTGCGCTGCGAAACCCACTGGTGCGCACAGGAATCGAAGACTCGTTCCAGGTCGATCGCGGACAGGGCGTGCAGCTCCGCCGCGGCGGCCGTCTGGAGTGCGGCATGGCCCGGGTACGGGCGGCCGTCGGCGATCTTCTGGGCCCAGGTGACATTGCAGCAGCACTCGTAGAGGGCATGAATCGCGCGGCGGCGGGGCAGCGTATTGAAGCGGTCGAGGCCGATTCCGTGATGCATCAACATCCAGACCTCACACACGGGATGGGCGAGTTGTGCGGACCCGCTAATCGTCCGCCGGAAAGCGGTTCGAAAATACTGGGACGCAGCAGATTTAGCACAGGATTAACACCGGCCCGACACGCCCCCGGCACCCCCGATACGCTGGACCGATGACCGAATGGAAGGCTTTCGAGGTCGAAAGCAAGGACCACATCGCCCAGGTGACGCTCACCGGTCCCGGCAAGGGCAATGCCATGGGCCCCGACTTCTGGCGCGAACTGCCGCTGATCTTCGGCGAACTCGACGCCGACCCGGACATCCGCGCCATCGTGCTCACCGGATCCGGCACGCACTTCTCCTACGGCCTGGACCTGCCGGCGATGAGCCCGCTGTTCGGGCCGCTGCTGGCCGACCGGGCGCTCGCCGGGCCGCGCACCGACTTCCTCAAGCACGTGCGCAGCATGCAGGACTCGGTCACCGCGGTCGCCGATTGCGTCAAGCCGGTCATCGCGGCGATCTCCGGCTGGTGCATCGGCGGCGGACTGGACCTCATCGCCGCCGCGGACGTCCGCCTGGCCAGCGCCGACGCCAAGTTCAGCCTGCGTGAGGCCAAGGTGGCCATCGTCGCCGACATCGGCTCGCTGCACCGGCTGCCGGGCATCATCGGCGAGGGACACGTGCGTGAACTCGCCTACACCGGCAAGGACATCGACGCGGCCCGCGCCGAGAAGATCGGCCTGATCAACGACGTGTACGCCGACCAGCAGGCCGTGCTGGACGCCGCCCACGCCATGGCGCGCGAGATCGCCGCCAACCCGCCGCTGGTGGTGCAGGGCATCAAGGACGTCCTCGACCAGCCCAAGCGCGGCAGGATCGCCGACGGGCTGCGCTACGTGTCGGCCTGGAACTCGGCGTTCCTGCCGTCCGAGGACCTCACCGAGGCCATCCAGGCGGTCTTCGAGAAGCGCCCCCCGGAGTTCAAGGGGAAGTGACCCCAGGGGGTTCCGGCCTCGTAAAAGGACCCCATGCCTCCGGTTCCCGGCCTATCGTTTTGGGCGGGGGACCGGAGGTTTGACCATGGCTACATCCGAGGTGGGCGAGTCGACCGGTGCGGGCGGCTTCACTCATCGCGAAATACTGGTGATCCTCAGCGGGCTACTGCTGGGCATCCTGCTCGCGGCGCTCGATCAGACCATCGTGTCCACCGCGATCCGCACCATCGCCGACGATCTGAACGGGTATTCGCTGCAGGCCTGGGCGACCACCGCGTATCTGATCACCGCGACCCTGGCCACGCCGCTGTACGGCAAGCTCTCGGACATGTACGGGCGCAAGCCCTTCTACCTCGCCTCGATCACCATCTTCGTGACCGGCTCGCTGCTGTGCACCTTCGCACAGTCCATGTACGAGCTGGCCGCCTTCCGGGCGCTGCAGGGGCTGGGCGCGGGCGGGCTCATGTCGCTGGCGCTGACCATCGTGGGCGACATCGTGAGCCCGCGCGAAAGGTCCAGGTACCAAGGGTATTTCCTGGCCGTGTTCGGTACCTCGAGTGTGATCGGGCCGGTGCTGGGCGGGCTGCTCGCGGGACAGCACAGCATTCTCGGGATCGCGGGCTGGCGCTGGGTGTTCCTGGTGAACGTGCCCATCGGCCTGTTCACCCTGGTCGTGGTGACCCGGGTGCTGCGCCTGCCGCCACGCGAGAAATCCCGTGACCGCGTGGACTACTGGGGCGCGCTGGCGCTCATCATCGCCATGAGCCCGCTGCTCATCGTGGCCCAGCAGGGGCGCGAATGGGGCTGGGACAGTGCGCGATCCATCGTCTGCTACCTGATCGGCGCGCTCGGGGTGATCACCTTCATCCTGGTGGAAGCCGCGCTGGGAGAGGCCGCGCTCGTCCCGCTGCGCATCTTCGCCAACCGCACCTTCGCGCTCGGCGTGGTCATCTCGTTCGTGGTGGGCGCGGGCATGTTCGGCGGAATCCTGCTGCTGCCACAGTATTTGCAAGCCGATCGGGGTGCGAGCCCGATGCTGGGCGGGCTGCAGATGATCCCCATGGTGCTGGGCATGATGATCGGCTCGGTGGTGTCGGGGCAATTGATCTCACGCACCGGGCACTACCGCGTCTACACGCTGCTGGGCTCGGCCATGATCACCATCGGGCTGTTCCTGCTGCACTACCTGAAGGCAGATACGGCGTTCTGGATCGTGGTGCTGTTCATGCTGTGCGTGGGCTTCGGGCTGGGCAATCTCATGCAGCCGCTCATCGTGGCGCTGCAGAATGCGTTGCCGCCCAAGGACATGGGCGTATCCACGGCTGCCGCCACCTTCTTCCGGCAGATCGGCGGCACGCTCGGCGCCGCGGTGTTCCTGTCGATCCTGTTCGATCGGCTCGGACCCAATATCCGCGCGCAGCTGCTGGAGGCGGGCAAGGACCGCACGTTCCAGGATGCCGTCGCCGCCGGGGCGCACGACGGGAATCCCGCGGATATGGCGCTGTCGCAAGGATTTCTGAAGCACGACACCTCGGCGGCGCAGGGGGTGTTGAACGACAGTTCGGTGATCCAGAAGCTCGATCCCGTGCTCGCACACCCGTTCAAGGTGGGATTCGCGGAATCGCTGTCGACGGTCTTCCTGACCACGTCCGCCGTCACCCTGCTGGCGTTCGTGCTGGTGGTGTTCTGGAAGGAAGTCCCGCTGCGCACGACCGCCGGGCTCGCGGCCGCTGCCGAGTAGGACGGGGGATTCGGGAAAACGAAAGGGGCGGCGCGGAATCCGCGCCGCCCCTCGTCAGCGGGAGCTCAGTGGCCGCCCTGCTCCTTCAGGCGAGCGTAGGCCTCGTCGACCAGCTTCTCGGCCTTTGCACGGCCCTCCCAGCCCTCGACCTTGACCCACTTGCCGGGCTCCAGGTCCTTGTAGTGCTCGAAGAAGTGCGCGATCTCCTTGCGCTGGAACTCCGGGATGTCCTCGACGTCCTGGATGTGAGCCCAGCGCTTGTCGCCGGCGGGCACCGCCACCAGCTTCTCGTCGATGCCGGCCTCGTCGCTCATGATCAGCACGCCGACGGGACGGGCCTCGACCAGCACACCCGGGAACACCGACTCGGGCAGCAGCACCATGCAATCCAGCGGATCGCCGTCGCCGCCGAGGGTGTTCTCGATGTAGCCGTAGTCGGCCGGGTACATCATCGGCGTGTACAGGTAGCGGTCCAGCCGAACGCGTCCGGTCTCGTGATCGACCTCGTACTTGTTGCGCTGACCCCGGGGGATCTCGATGGTGACGTCGAACTCCACGTCATCTCCTTTTCGGTGGGCGGTATGGCTGCCGACTCGCCAGCTCGTTCAAGGGAACGACTGCGCAACGAGGATAGTGTGGACCGCGGTAGAGCCATCAGCCCCACCACAGGTATCAGGGAGACAGCGGCAGGTGTTTGGTCGGAACAAGCAGAACATCGGTGGTCTGGAGGCCAAGCGGCGGCGCAGAACCTGGATCGTGGTGTCGTTGGTGCTGGTCGTCGTCGTGGCGGCGGCCGGGGCGGTGGCGGTGATCCTGAAGCCGTGGACGGAGGAATTCCGGCACGGGGGGTTGACGATCGCCGATCCGCCCGCGCCCGTGAAGCCGATTCCGCAGGTCGCGCCCGCCCCGGTGACCGCGCCCGCCGCCTCCGCGAACGGGCTGGCCGCCGCGCTCGGACCGGTGGTCGGCAATCCGGACCTCGGGATCTTCGCCGCCTCGGTCTCCGACGGGGACACCGGCAAGGTGCTGTGGACCATGGACCCGGACAAGGGCATGATCCCGTCCTCCACCGCCAAGATCCTCACCACCGCGGCCGGACTGCTCGCCCTGACCGACGATCACCGGATCACCACGAAGGTGGTGACCGGCTCGGCTCCCGGCGAGATCGTGCTGGTCGGCGGCGGCGACCCGACCATCACCGCGCAGCCGGACGGCAAGGGCTACTACCCGGACGCGCCCCGACTGCAGGACCTGGTCGCCCAGATCAAGAACGCCGGGCAGCGGGTGGACTCCATTGTGGTCGACACCTCCGCGTACGCGGGCCCGAACTTCGCGCCCGGCTGGGACAACGCCGATATCGCGGGCGGCTCCATCGCACCGCTCGACCCGGTCATGATCGACGGCGGCCGCCTCGACCCGCTGGTCGAATATTCGCCCCGCACACCCACTCCCGCCCTCGACGCGGGCCGGAAGCTGGCCACCGAACTGGGCGTCGATCCCGCCAAGGTGAAGCTGGGCACCGCCCCGGCGAGCGCGAACCAGCTGGCCGCCGTGCAGTCCGCGCCGCTGCGGGAACGCATGCTGCAGGCCATGGTGCACTCCGACAATGTGCTCGCCGAGGCCATCGGCCGTGAGGTCGCGGTGGCGAGCGGGCAGGAAGCCTCCTTCATGGGCGCGGTGACCGCCATGACGACCGTGCTGCAGGCCGCCGGATTCGATCTGACCGGCCTGAAAATGGCCGACAACAGCGGGCTTTCGACCGACGACCACATTCCCCCGCGCCTGCTCAACCGGGTGCTGACCGTGGCCGCGTTGCCCAACGGTACTGTCCCGCAAGGCAATTCGACCGTCGACCCGGCCGCGACCAGCACCGACGGTTCCCCGCTCGCGCCGCTGCTGGACTTCCTGCCGGTGGCCGGCGGCACCGGCTCCCTGGCGACCCGCTACGTCGACCGGGATCGCGACGGGGCGGGGTGGATCCGGGCCAAAACCGGAACTCTGTCCGTCTCGAGTGCGTTGGTGGGTTATGTGCTGGACCGCGACGGACGGGTCCTGACGTTCGCCTTGATGTCGAACGATCGGCCGCCGGAGGCGAGCCGACCCGCGCTGGATGCCGTCGCCAACGCACTGCGCAACTGTGGCTGCTCCTGACGGGTGGATGAACATGACCGGATCCGAAAACCCTGTGGCCCCGGCTCGCACCCGGACCAACCTGACCGGTGTCGTGGACTGGAACGTGGCCGCCCGCACCGGCGCCGCGCTGGTGCCCGCCGGGCCGCGGACATCCCGGTACTCGGCCGAACACGCGGTCGCCGAACTCGCCGCCGCCTCGGTGCGCGCCGAGGGCCCGGTCCGCGAGGTCAGCGGTCTCGACGACGGGTCGGTGGTACCGGATGCGCTGATCGTGGACCGGCCCGGCTGGATCCACGCCGCCGCCGAATCCATGGCCCAGCTCACCGGCAGCGGCGTGGAACCCGGTGAGAAGGGCAAACTCGTCGGCAAACCGGCCGGACTGCAGGCCGGGGCCATGCTGGCGTTTCTGTCGACGGCCATCCTCGGCCAGTACGACCCGTTCACCGGGCCCGACGGCACGCTGCTGCTGGTCGCGCCCAACATCATGGCGGTGGAACGCGCACTCGGCGTGCCGCCCAGCGACTTCCGGCTCTGGGTGTGCCTGCACGAGGTCACCCACCGGGTCCAATTCTCTTCCGCCCCTTGGATCGCCGGCTACATGCGCCGCAATGTCGAGGTGCTCGGTGAGGCGGGCGACGAACCCCTCGCCGACATGCTGGCCCGGCTCGTCGACGCCGTGAAGGAGCGCCGCCGCGGCGGCGACGACCCGGCCGGCGGCGTCATCGGGCTGCTGCGCGCCACCCAGGCCGCGCCGCAGCGTGAAGCCCTCGACCGCCTGCTCATGCTCGGCACGCTGCTGGAGGGCCACGCGGACCACGTGATGGACGCCGTCGGACCCGCCGTGGTGCCCTCGGTCGCCCGCATCCGTGCCGCCTTCGATCAGCGCCGCAAGCGCCCCGCCAACCCCATCCAGCGGCTGCTGCGGGCACTGCTCGGCATGGACGCCAAGGTCGCCCAGTACGTGCGCGGCAAGGCCTTCGTCGACGAGGTCGTCGACACCGTCGGCATGGCACGGTTCAACACCATCTGGACCGACCCCGAAACCCTGCCCCGCACAGACGAAATCGGCGAACCGCAGCGCTGGGTCGCCCGCGTCCTCGGCTGAGCCGTTGCCGCCGCACCGTGCCCCGAGGCCCGCGTGCGACGATCAGGGCGTGAACGATCGGCCCCGGCTGCCCGAGACGCCTGCCGCACTGGAGATGCGGCGCGCCGTGCGGGAATGGCTGGGACGGTACGCGCCCGACGGTGTGGTCGCCGTGGCCCTCTCGGGTGGGGCGGATTCGGTCGCGCTGACGGCCGCCGCCTGTGCGGAGGCGGACGTGGTGGACGCCCTGACGGTGGACCACGGTTTGCAGGCGGGGTCGGCGGAGGTGGCCGCCGCGGCGGCCGCGCTGGCGTCGAAGCTGGGCTGCCGGTCGGCGCGGGTACTGACCGTGACGGTCGAGCGTGCCGGGACGGGCCCCGACATCGCCGATCGCGACCGCCCCGCGGGCCTCGGCGACCGCGCGGGCAAGGCCCGGTACCCGGGTGGTCCGGAAGCGGCGGCCCGGCGCGCCCGGTACGCGGCGCTGGACCAGGCGCGGCAGGGATTGCCGGTGTTGCTCGGGCACACGCTGGACGATCAGGCCGAGACGGTGCTGCTCGGGCTCGGGCGCGGGTCGGGGGCGCGGTCCATCCGCGGGATGCCGGAATTCGATGCGCCGTGGGGGCGGCCACTGCTGGGGGTGCGGCGGAGCGTGGCCCGCGAACTGTGCGCGGATCTGGGAATCACGCCCTGGGAGGACCCGCACAACAGCGCGCCGGAATTCACCCGGGTACGCCTGCGACACGAGGTGCTGCCATTGCTCGAGGACGTGCTCGGCGGTGGCGTGGCCGCCGCGCTCGCGCGCACGGCAGCGCACCTGCGGGAGGACGGGGAGGTGCTGGACGCGCTCGCCGGAGAGTTGCTGGCAGCCGCCCGGGACGGTGACGGGCTGCGAATCGAGATGCTCGCCACTGCCGCGCCCGCGGTCCGCCGCCGCGTCATTCGCGAATGGTTGCTCGAGCGTGGCGCAAAATCATTGACGGACAGCAATTTACGGGCGGTCGAGGCGCTGGTCACGCGGTGGCGGGGGCAGGGCGGGGTCGCGGTGGGCGGTTCGCCCAGTGGGACGAGGTTGGTTGCCGCGCGTGAACATGGCAGGCTCATACTCGGTTCGGAGTGAACCCGGATTCGGGTCGACATCACTGAAGGGAAACCAGCGGACGTGTACGGGGACGACATCGCGTCGGTGCTGATCAGCGAGGAACAGATCGCCGACAAGGTCGAGGAACTGGCCGAACTGGTCGCCAAGCGCTATCCCGCCGATGCCCCCGAGGGCGACCTGCTGCTGGTGGGCGTGCTCAAGGGCGCCATCTTCTTCATGACCGACCTGGCCAAGAAGCTCACCGTGCCGACGCAGATGGAGTTCATGGCCGTCTCGTCCTACGGGTCCTCCACCTCGTCCTCGGGCGTGGTGCGCATCATGAAGGACCTGGACAAGGACATCGCCGGGCGCAATGTGCTGATCGTCGAGGACATCATCGACTCCGGCCTGACGCTGTCGTGGCTGCTGCGCAACCTGTCCAGCCGCAACCCGGCCTCGCTCGAGGTGGTGACCCTGCTGCGCAAGCCCGACGCGCTGCGCACCCAGGTTGACGTGATGGCCGTGGGCTTCGACATCCCGAACGAGTTCGTGGTGGGCTACGGCCTCGACTACGCAGAGCGCTACCGTGATCTGCCGTACATCGGCACCCTGGACCCGAAGGTCTACGGCGGGGAGTAACAACTCTCGAGGATCGAAACGAAGGCCGCTACCGGTTACCGGGAGCGGCCTTCTGCGTTGATGTGACGAAACTCACTCGATGGGCTGGTTTGGGGCGTGGGCCGGGGGGAGTGGTCGTTGCTGGATGTCAGCGCCCGGGTCGAGCGGGAATCCGGCATGGGCCGGGTTTATGTGTAACTGCTGGTCAAGTGTCCGCTAGGGGGTGGGTGGGTGGGCGTCGGTGAATGGCCAGGAATTCGCGGGTCCGGTTAACAGAATGTTTCAGGGGAGTCCTATGCTGTCTGTAACAAACCTGACGGCTGTTTTCTGATCCAGTTGCAAACTTTTGGGTCAGATACGGCTGGAAAATCAAGACCGATTCTGATAGCAAGGGGCTATGGACCCGCATTTGCGCGACCTGCGGTATTTCGTCGCCGTCGCTGAGGAACTGCATTTCACCAACGCCGCTCAACGGCTGCACATCGCACAACCCACCCTGTCACGACAGATCCGTCAGCTGGAGCGCCAGCTCGACGTCGTGCTGTTCGACCGCAACCAGCGCAGCGTGGCCCTGACCGTCGCCGGCAAGGAACTCCTCGAAGGCGCGCGGAAGATTCTGGAACTGTGGGAAGTCACCAATGTCGCCCTGCAGGAGGCCGGTGAGGTGCTGCGCGTCGGCATCCAGTCCTCCATCGGCCGCGGCCTGATCACCGACCTGGAGAGCGCCAGCGGCCACCGGCTCGCCCTGCACTCCGCGTCCTGGACCGACCCGTCCAGCGGGCTGGCCGGCCGTCAGGCCGACCTCGCGCTCATGTGGCTGCCGGTGCCCGACACCAGCCGCTACCGCTGGCAGGTGCTGCGCACCGAACCGCGCTGGGTGCTGCTGCCCGAGAACCACGCCCTGGCCGGCCAGGAGCAGATCGACTTCGCCGACCTGATCGACGAGCCCTTCATCGCCATGCCCGCCGAAGCCGGTGCGGCACGGGACTTCTGGCTCGGTGCGGACGCCCGCGGCGGCCGCCAGGCCAAGATCGGCGCGGAAGCGGCCACCGCCGAGGAGCGTCTCGAGGCGGTCAGCCTCGGCCTGGGCGTGTGCCTGCTGGCCGAGAACAATGTTCCCATGTACCGCTGGCCCGGCCTCACCGCCCGCCCGGTCGCCGGCCTGGCCCCCTGCGAACTGGCGGTGGCCTGGCGCGCCGACGACGACCGCCCCACCATCCTCGAGTTCGCCGTCCGCGTCCTCGACGGCGGCTTCGCCGAGAAGGAACCGGTCGCGGCCCAGTAGGCCCCGGCCCGGACCGGTCGAAACGGGCGGCGGCAGAGGGTCGGAGGTTGCCGCGGTCCGTCCGGGAGTACGGGATCGAGACAGAAGAACAGCGCCGCGTCACCGAGTGACGCGGCGCTGTGCTGTATCCGGGCGTGCTGTGCTGTATCCGGGCGCGCTGTGCCGGGGTGTGCTCAGGGAGCGACGCGCTGCCAGGGGTGGGCGGCCTCGATCTGCGCGGCCAGCCGGAGGATGGTCGACTCGCTGCCGGGCGGGCCCGCGATCTGCGCCGCGACCGGGGTGCCGGTGCGGGGGTGCAGGCCCATGGGTAGTGACAGCGCGGGCCAGCCGACCAGGTTCCACAGTGGCGTGAACGGCGAGAACTTCGTGTTCGTAAGGACATTCGCCAGCCAGGGGCGGGAATGCCAGCGGCGGGCGCGCGGGGCAGGGGTCGCGAGGGTGGGCGTGATGACCACGTCGTAGCGCTCGAAATAGTCGAGCAGCCGGGCCTCCACACGATCGACCTGCGACGGGCGCAGCAGTCCGGACTTCAGCACCGCCCTGCCGAGGGCGACGTGCACCCGGGTGCGGCGCTGCAGGAGATCCGGATGCTGGACGGTCGCGGCCTCGCGGGCAGCATTGCCGAGCCAGCGCAGCAGCAGCGCGAAAGTCGAGCCCTGGTACGGGAGTTCGGCGACGCCGATGATGTGGCCCGCCCGGGAGGCGGCCGCGGCGGCCTTGTCGGCGGCGGCGGTCCAGGCCAGGTCGATATGGCCGAGTGGTGTCGGAGCCCCGGTGGCCAGGCCGATGCGCAGCGTCGAGGGCGTCTCCAGATCGGCCAGGTCGGGGCGGTCCGCGAGCACCGAGAGCATGAGCGCGGTATCCGCGACCGTTGTTGCGAGGACCCCGTTCTCGGTCATCCCGCCCCACGAGTCCAGCCCCACCTCGGCGGGCACCAGACCGCGGCCGGGCTTGAGGCCGACCACGCCGCAGCAGGCGGCCGGAATGCGGACCGAGCCGAGCCCGTCATTGCCGTGCGCGATCGGGACCATGCCGGAGCCGACCGCCGCGCCGGAACCGCCCGACGAGCCGCCCGCGGAGTAGCGGGTGTTCCACGGGCTGCGGGTGATGCTGCCCGGGCCGTCAGTGACACCCCAGAGCCCGAATTCGGGCACCGTGGTGAGGCCCACGACGACCGCGCCCGCGGCCCGCAGCCGGCGCACGACCGGGTGGTCGCCGGTCGCGGGGGTATCGGGACCGGCCAGCGAGCCGCCCCGGGTGACCTCGCCGGCGACGTCGATATTGTTCTTCACCGCGATCGGCACGCCGGCCAGCGGCAGCATGTCCAGATCCGGTCGTTCGGCCACCGTGCGGGCCTCGGCGCGGGCCGCTTCCTCGCGAACGAGACTGAAGGCGTTCAATTTCCGATCGCGGGCGCGAATCCGGTCCAGCGCCGCGCCGACCGCGTCCTCGGGGGAGATCGAGCCGTTCTGGACGGCCGCGGCGATGCCGGTGGCCGTGGTCAGGTCCACGGGGGGACGGTCGGATGGGGTGTCGGAATCAGCCGTGATGCGTGCCACCGCTACCTCCTCGGCGGTGCCGGCTGTGGCGATTTCAGCCGCTAGCGCCGTGCCCTCGTCGTGCATGCTGGTCTTCCCCCGTCGCCTCGTGTCGAAATCGGGTGATCCGCTCGTGAGCCGCAAGTTATCATTCCGGCTAGCAGTCGGGGATGATGGTGTGGGGTGTGGCGGTTTCTTTGTCCCAATCTCAGAATCCACGACATCCTCGGATCGACAGTGCGGATCGACGACATCCGTGCCGAGCCAGAGGGGTGCGGACATGGCTTCTGGTTCCGACCACCGTTCCGGCGGTTACTCGGCAAAAACGGAATCGAGTGCGATCGCCGCCTTCACGGCGGCGTGGGACTCCACTGCGGCCCCGCCCCGGATCGCCGACTATCTGCCCGACGCCACCACGCTGCGGCGGGGTGCGCTGATCGAGCTCATCCGGGTGGACATGCGCCACCGCTGGCTGCACCGACCCGCCGGAACCGAGGTCTCCCCGCCCAAACGGCTGCGCGACTACTGCGCCGAATTCCCCGAACTCGCGGACCGGGATCTGCCCGCCGGGCTGGTGTACGAGGAGTTCGTCATCCGCCGGCACAGCGGCGAGCGCGTGGATCCGCGCGACTGCCTGCGCGAATATCCGGATCAGGCGACCGAGCTGCGGGAACTGCTGAATGCCGACGACGACGATCAGAGCACGCGGCGGGCCGGGCTGGACGAATCCACGCGCGGTGACTTCGGGGTCGAACGCTCCGACCGGACACAGCTCGAGCGGACGCAGCTCGAGCCGACCGCCCGGACCGGGCCGACCGTGGACGGCGACACCACCCGGGTACCCGAACCGGGTGAGGTGACGCTGTACGAGGATCCCTCGCAGCTGGTCGGCGCACCGGCCGAGCCCACCCGTGCCACCGGCGGGATCACCACGCCCGAGACCGGGGAACTGCTCGATCGCATCGAAATCGGGCAGCGCATCGATGATTTCGACCTGCTGACCAGTCTTGGTTCCGGGGCGTTCGCCCGGGTCTTCCTGGCCCGGCAGCGCTCCCTGCAGCGGCTGGTGGCGGTGAAGATCTCCGCCGACCACGGCACCGAGCCGCAGACCCTGGCCCAGCTCGACCACGACTACATCGTGCGCGTCTTCGACCAGCGGCTGATGTCGGACCGGCGCACCGAATCCGGGCGCCGCCTGCGTCTGCTGTACATGCAGTTCCTGCCCGGCGGCACCCTGCTCGGCGTGCTGCGCCGGGTGCGGGCCACCTCGCCCGCGCAACGCACCGGACAGCTGCTGCTGGACGCGGTCGACGCGGCCATGGAGGAGAAGGGCGAGATCCGGCCCACCGACTCCAGCGTGCGCGCCGAGCTGGCCGGGCTGTCCTGGCCGGAAACCGTGGCGTGGCTGGGCCGCCGGCTGGCCGAGGCACTGGACTACGCGGACGGGCACGGGGTCCTGCACCGGGACGTGAAGCCCGCGAATGTACTGCTCACCGCCGAGGCGGTACCGAAGCTGGCCGACTTCAACATCAGCTTCAGCCGGAGTATCGACAGCGCCGGCCCGGTCGCGTACTTCGGCGGTTCGCTGTCCTACATGTCCCCGGAACAGCTGGACGCGTGCCATCCCGGCACCGCCATCAGCGCCGGCGACCTGGACACCCGCGCCGATATCTTCTCCCTCGGCGTGGTGCTGTGGGAGCTGCTCACGGGGGCGAAGCCCTTCGACGACACCACCGCCGGGCCCGGCGACCACGGCGACCGCACCACCCTCGATGCCATGCTGGCGCGGCGGCGCGGCGGCGTCGACACCGCCGCCCTCGACCGGGTGCCGCCCGACTGCCCCGCCGCGCTGCGCCGGGTCCTGCTCACCTGCCTGGAGCCGGCCCGCGAACAGCGCTGGAGCAGCGGCGGGGTCCTGGCCACACAGCTCGAGATGTGCCTGGACGAACGTGCCCGCGACCTGGTCGACCCGCCGCCGCACAGCTGGCGGATGCGGTTGCGGCCGTGGATGATTCCGCTGGTCACGCTGGCCATCGTGGTGCCGAACCTGCTGGCGTCGCTGTACAACATCGCGCACAACCGGGCCTTCATCATCAATCACCTGTCCGAGTCGGCCATGCACACCTTCATGCTCACCACGACCACGGTGAACCTGGTGTTCTTCCCGCTCGGGACGGCCGTCATCGCCTATCTGTGCCGGTCCCTGATCTTTGTGCCGCGCGGGGTGCGCCTGGGCCGCGAATACGACCAGGAGACGCTGCGCAGAGCCCGCGCGGACGTGTTGCTGGCCGGGGAGCGCATCTCCCTGGTGGTGTTCTCGCTGTGGGTGATCGCGGGCATCACCTTCCCGACGGTGCTGCGCATGACGGCTCCCGACCTGCCGGCCCGTGGCATGGTGCACTTCCTGGTGTCGCTGGTGGTGTGCGGGGCCATCGCCGTGGCGTATCCGTTCTTCCTGGTGGCTTTCTATCTGGTGCGGTGCATCTATCCGATGTTCCTGCGGCACGGGGACATCAGCGCCGAGGACGCGGTGTGGCTGCACCGGCTGGGCCACCGCTGCACCACCTATCTGGCGGTCGCGGCGTCGGTCCCGTTGCTGGCGGTGGCGGGCGTGACGTTCCTCCCGCCGGACGACATTCCGCAGGTGATCGTCGCGGTGCGGGTGCTCAGTGTCGGCGGGATCGCGGCCTTCGTCCTGATCTATGCCATGTTCCGGGCGCTGGAGGCCGACCTGGCGGCGCTGGAGCGGGTGGTGTCGTCGACCCCCTCGTCGCGGGCGCCCGGAAACGGGGCGGGTACCGAATCGTGAGCGAACTCGCAGCGCAAGCCCTCGCCCGCTTCGCTGCCGACTGGGAATCCACCCTGCGCGGCGACCGCGACGAACCGCCGCCCCTGGCCGGTTACCTGCCCGACGGGCACGAGGTGCGGCTCGCGGTCCTCACCGATCTGGTGCGGGTGGACATGCGGCAGCGCTGGCGGCGCGCCGGAATGGAGAAGCGGCTCGCGGAGTACCGCAGGGAATTCCCGGAGGTGGGGACCAGCCCGGACTTCGCCGACCTGGTCTGCGAGGAGTACGTGGCCCGCAGCCGCTTCCGGCCGGTGGACGTGGACAGCTTCACCTCCGAGTACCCGGAGGCGGCCACCGAGATCCGCCGCCGCTTCACCGGCGACACTCCGCCGCCCCCGCCGCCCGTGCTACCCGAGGGCATCGGAACCGGCCGCCGCCTCGACGATTTCGACCTGCTCACCGATCTCGGCGGCCGCGAACACAGCCGCATGTTCCTGGCCCGGCAGCGGTCCATGCAGCGGCTGGTCGCGGTGCGGGTGGAGGCGGGCGTGGACAGCGACACCGACACCGTCGCGCAACTCGACCACCAGCACATCGTGCGGGTCTTCGACCAGCGCCTGATCGCCGACGGCAGCACCGGAAAACCGTTGCGGCTGTTGTACATGCAGTATCTGCCCGGCGGCACCGTCGATGGCGTGCTGGCCCGGCTCCGGCAGGAATCCGCGACGGCCGGGCGCGACAGCGCCGATGGCGGACTGCTGCTGCGGGCCATCGACGCGGCAATGGAGGCCAAGGGTGAGATCCGGCCGGCCGGGTCCCGGGTGCGGGCGGAGATCGCCGGGCTGAGCTGGCCGGAAACCGTGGCGTGGGTGGGACGGCGGCTGGCGGAGGCGCTCGACTACGGGTTGCGGCAGGGGGTGCTGCATCGCGACATCCGGCCCGGCAATGTGCTCTTCACGGCGGAAGGGGTGCCCAAGCTCGCGGATTTCGCGCTGGGGCCGGTGTACTGGAGTGGGGCGTTCCTCGGGGCGGGCGCGAATGATGCCGGGGCGCTGCGGTATCGGTCGCCGGAGGCGCTGGCCGCGCAGCTGGATCCGGCTGCGCCGCTGCCGGATACCCGCGGCGACATCTACTCGCTCGGACTCGTGCTGTGGGAAATGCTCACCGGCGCACTGCCATTCGACGATGCGGATGCCGGGACCGATGCCGGGGCGGTGCGGGCGATGCTGGCCCAGCGGACGGCGGGCGTGCCCGCGGCGGCCCTGGACACCCTGCCCGCCGACACCCCGGCCGCGCTGCGGCGGGTGCTGCTGGAATGCCTGCGACCCGATCCCGCGCGGCGCTGGCAGACCGGCGGCCAGCTGGCCGGGCAGCTGAACCTGTGCCTCGACCCGCGGGCCCGGGATCTGGTGGATCCGCCGCCGCACACGCTGTGGGCCCGGTTGCGCGGCTGGCCGGTGCCGATCGCGATGCTGTGCGTGGGCCTGCCGAATGCCGTGGCCAGCTGGTACAACGTCCGGATCAACCAGAGTCTCATCGTGAACGAGCTGCCGCTGGTGGACCAGCAGCGGTTCGAGCAGGTGGCGCTGGTGAACAATCTGGTCGCCTTCCCGCTGGCGGCGCTGCTGCTGTTGTGGCTGGCGCGGCGGCCGCTGACCGTCTCCTACCGCTTGGCCCGTGGGCACCGGTACACCCCGGCCCAGCTGGCCCACGCCCGCGCCGACACGTTGCTGATGGGGGAGCGGGCGGTGTGGGTGCCCTTCGCCATGTGGCTGATCGCCGGGGTGGCGTGGCCGCTGGCCCTGTCGGGTACGGGAGCGCGGTTGCCGCACAATGCCTTCGCGCACTTCTTCACCGCGCAGGTGGTGTGTGCGACCATCGCGCTGGCCTATCCGTTCTTCCTGATCATGGTGTACGCGGTGCGGTCGCTGTATCCGCAGCTGCTGGCGCGCGGTTCGGTGGGGCCCGCCGATCGGCGGCAGCTGTCGGCGCTGGCCCGGCGCAGCAACTTCTATCTCGCCGCGGCCGCGTCGGTGCCGCTGCTGGCGGTGGCCAGCGTGACCTTCGTGTCGACCGCCGATCTGTCGCTGGTGATCGTGCCGCTGCGGCTGATCAGTGTCGGCGGCGTGCTGGCGTTCGTGCTGACCTACCGGCTCTCGCGGCTGCTGGAGGAGGACCTGCAGGCGCTGGTGCGCGCCATTCCCGAAGGCGGGCATTGATTCCCCGTAGGCTCGGAGGGGTGGCGATACGTGGCAGTGTCGAAACCTCGTTGGCGGAGTTGGCGGCTCGCGTTCGCCGCCGCGCCGACGGGCATTCCGGTCGGTTTCTGCTCGGTATCGCGGGCCCGCCCGGTGCCGGCAAATCCACCCTCGCCCGCGGCATTCGCGACGAACTGAACCTGGCTGCCGGCGCTTCGATCGCCGAAGTCGCGCCCATGGACGGATTCCACCTCACCAACGCCCAGCTGCGCGCCGCCGGATTCCTCGATCGCAAGGGCGAACCCGACACCTTCGACGCCGACGGCTATGTGGCCCGGCTGCGCACCATTCGCGAGACCGCGCCGGGCACGCCGGTGTCCTGGCCCACCTACGATCGCGAGATCCACGAACCGGTCCCCGGCGGCGTCGTGTTCGATCGCCAAGCCATCGTGGTGACCGAGGGCAACTACCTGCTGCTCGACGACCGCGCCCACCCGGCCTGGGCCGCCGTGCGCCCGCTGCTCGACGAGACCTGGTACCTGGACGTGCCGCGGCCGATCCTCGAACAACGCCTGTTGCGCCGCCACATTCGCGGCGGCCGCACCCCCGAGGCCGCGCGGACCAAGGTGGCGCACAGCGACCTCCGCAATGCCGCCCTCGTCGAATCCACCCGCACCCGTGCCGATCTGGTGCTGCGCAAGGCCGGACGCGGCTACCGCATCGACTGAGCGCGCTATCCAGTCGACCGAATATCGAAGTGCCGCATCCACTCCCGGGTGCCGGGGAAACCGCAGGAGGCCGTCGCCACCGCGGCCGCGCGCCGCAGCGCGACCGGGAAACCCGCGCCGCGCTCGTGAAAATGGCAGAACGCGCCGTGCAGAATGTCGCCCGCCCCGAGGGTGTCCACCGCCGGTGCCGCGGGAACAGGGATCTCGCCGCGTTCGCCGGGCATCGAGTATCGGATCGGGCCACCACCACCGGTGATCGCGACCAGCCGCGGTCCCGCCGCGTGCAGGTGGTCGAACACCTCACCGGCCGAATCACCCTGTACCCCAGGCGGAGTGAAGGCACTCGAGCAGATGGCGATATCGACGACCGGCAGCAGCGCGCCGTGCACCGGACGCCAGCGGCCGGCATCCAGCACCACGGGCACGCCCGCCGCCCGCGCCGCCGTCGCCAGCCGTAGCGCGGGTTCGGGATAGTGGCCGTCCACCAGCAGCACTGTGGCGCTGTCGAGCACCGCGGCCGCGGTCTCGTCGAGGGCTGGATGGATCCGGGATCCGTCCAGCGACACGATGGTCCGGGTGGCCGCCGCGGTGGCGACGATGATCGAGGACACCGGCGGCTGCTGATCGCCGTCGGGCGTGAGGTCCACGGCGGTGACCCCGTGCCGCTGCAGATCACCGCGAATCAGTTCCGCCAGTGGATGTTTGCCCAGCGCGGTCACCAGGGCCGGTGTCGCGCCGGACAGGAAGGCATAGGTCACCGCCGCATTGGCCGCCGGTCCGCCCGCGCCGAGGAACAGGTCGGCGGCCTGGGTCTTGGAGTCCTCGGCGGGATACCGGTCGACGGCATAGGCGAGATCCAGTGTCGACAATCCGGCGAAAACCGCACTCCTGCTACCCATGCCGCCGACCCTACGGTGAGCTACTCGCGCACCCGGTTCTCATAGGCCTTGCGCGCGTCGGAGTCCACATCGTCCAGGAACGCGCTCTGCGCGCCCAGCGCGCGCCCGATGGCATCGCCCACCGACTGCGGCAGCAGACCCACCACCTGCGAGATGATGCCCGCCACCGCCGTGACGCGAACCTTGGAGCGCGGCTCCACGATCAGCTTGGTGATGGCGTCGGCGATCTCCTCCGGCTCGGCCGGGCGCAGCAGCTTGGGCCCCGTAACCCCGGATCCCAGTTCGGTTCTGGTGAGCGTCGGCAGCACCGAGGAGAAGCGCAGCCCGGTGCCCCGGTACTCCTCGCGCAGGGTGTCGGTGAAGCCCAGCACCGCGTGCTTGCTGGCGTTGTAGGTGGCCAGGCCCGGAATGTGGGTCTCGCCGGCGAGCGAGGCGATATTGATGACGTGCCCGCGCCCGCGCGGCAGCATGCGCCCGATGGCCAGCTTGGAGCCGAGGATCACGCCGTACACATTGATGTCGAGAATGCGGCGGGTGATCTGATCCGGTTCGTCCACCACGCGGCCGGTGGGCATGATCCCGGCATTGTTGATGAGCACGTCGATCGGGCCGAGGCGGCGCTCGACCTCGTCGAGGAAGGCGTCGAAGGACTGGTGGTCGGTGACGTCCAGCCGGTCGTAGACGTCGAAACCCCGTGCGGCGCCGGACTCCTTGACGGTGGTCTCGTCGATATCGCCGATGGCGATCCTGGCGCCGAGGGCCTGCAGGGCGGTCGCGGTGGCCAGGCCGATGCCGCGCGCACCGCCGGTGATCACCACGACCTTGCCGGCGATCGTTCCGAAGTCGGTCATCACATCCCCCGCACGGTCTTGATGATGGCGGGCAGGTTGATCCGCCGCAGTCCGCGGGTGCCCGCGGCCCGCATGGCGCCCATGGCGATGGTCAGCTTGGCCGGCGAATACGGGAACCACAGCGGCTCTTTGGTTTGCGTGGGCAGGATCGGCTTGGTGATGGCCTGCTGACGGCAGTACTTGCGCACGCCGTTGGCCCCGCCCCAGCGCGCGCCGGTGCCGGACAGGCCCCAGCCGCCCATGGGCAGCGCGAAGCTGAACATATTGGCGAACACGTCGTTGATGTTCACCGCGCCCGCGTTCAGTTGGCGCGCAACGCGTTCGGCGCGATCCTTGTCGCCGGACCAGACCGAGGCGGACAGGCCGTAGATCGAATCATTGGCCAGGCGAATGGCTTCCGCCTCGTCGGCCACCTTCATGACCGGCAGCGTGGGCCCGAAGGTCTCCTCGGTCATGCAGGTCATGGTGTGGTCCACGTCGGCGAGCACGGTCGGTTCGAAGAGCGTGCCGACGCCGGTGCGCTTGCCGCCGGTGGTGACGCGCGCACCCGCCTCGACGGCCTCCTCGACGTGCCGCTGCACGATCTGCGCCTGGTTCTCGTTGGCGAGTGCGCCCATGTCGTACCGGGGTTGGCGGCCGTCCACGCCCTGGCGGACCTCCTTGACGGCGGCGGTCAGCTTCGCCAGGAACTCGTCGTAGACAGGCGCTTCCACGTACACGCGCTCGACCGAGATGCACACCTGCCCGGCGTTGAACAGCCCGCCGAAGGCGATGCCGTGCGCGGCGCGATCCAGGTCGGCGTCGGCCAGCACGATGGCCGGGTCCTTGCCGCCGAGTTCCAGGCTGTACGGGATCATCCGCTCGGTGCAGGCCGCGGCGATCTTGCGGCCGGTGGCGGTGGAACCGGTGAACTGGATGTAGTCGGCGTTCCCGACCACGGCCGCGCCCGTCTCGCCCGCGCCGGTGACCACCTCGAAAACCGGCGGTGCGCCGATCTCGCGCCAGCCGCGCGCCAGCTCGACCGCCGAAAGCGGTGTCACCTCAGAAGGTTTCAGGATGACCGCAGCGCCCGCGGCCAGCGCCGGGATCACATCGATGACCGGCATGGCCAGCGGGAAGTTCCACGGCGTGATCACACCGACCACCTGGTAGGGCCGGAACACGGTGGTCAGCTGCTTGACCCGGGCCAGCGGGCTGTGCGGCGAAGGGTGTTCGTCGGCAAGGAATTTCGCGGCGCGGCGGGCGTAGTAACCGGTCAGGTCGACCGAGAACGCCGGGTCGATGAGCGAGTCCACCCGGGCCTTGCCGGTCTCGGACTGCAGCACGTCGGCCAGGCGATCGGTGTTGTCCACCAGCCAGTCCTGCAGCTTCAGCAGCCACTCCTTGCGCCCGTCGGGACCCAGGGCCTCCCAGGCGGGCTGCTGCGCGCGCAGGGCGGCGACCTTGGCGGCGACCGTCTCCGCCGAATCGATCGGCACCGTGCCCGCGAGTGCGCCGGTCGCCGGATTGCGGACCTCGAGTTCGGTGGCGGGCGCCGGGGCCGCCTCCGGTTTCGGGGTGGCTCCCGGCTTCGGGGTGTTGACGGCGGTCCCGGCCGGCTTGCGGGTCCCTGTCTTGCGAGCGGTGCCCGCGGCGGGTTCGGTATTGGTCACGATGTGCCTCTCCCCACGTGCGCTACGTTGCGACGGCGAGCTGTGCCCCAGCTCACTGGACTATGATCGTGACACAATTTCGTGAGCCCATGCTTGGCCACTCGGGTCAATTGTTCCGGTCGGTTTTGTGCTCTGAGTACAATCTCGGAGGAGTGCCCGTGGCGACCCCCGCGAACCCGGCGGAGATCCGGCTCTGGATCGCCGATTTCGTCGCGGAAACCCTTCCGGCCGAAACCCTGGAACAGGTCGTCACCCGCCTCGACGACGCCATCATCGCCCGCATCCCGGAGATGCGGGACCGCGATATGCGCCGCGACCTGGCCGCCAGCAGCCGGGCCCACGCGGTCGCCGTGCTCAGCGGCCTCACCCAGGACCTGTTCGAATACCCGGTCCCGCCGGAGGCGCACGCCTTCGCCCGCACCGTCGCCCGCCGCGGCTACGACGTGCGGCTGCTGCTGCGCGTCTACCACCTCGGTCAGGAGGCGGTCATCGACTACATGACCGAGGTGCTCGAGCAGCGGCAACTGCCGCAGGACATCGAAAGATCGGTGCTGCTGAGGCTTTTCGACCGCACCACGCGCTGGGTCAGCACGTCGGTCGAGGCTCTCACCGACACCTATATGGCCGAGCGGGAACGCGGCCTGCGCGCCGCGCTCACCCAGCGCGCCGAGATCGTGCGCGCCCTGCTGGACGGCGCCGAGGTGGATATCGAAACCGCTTCGGGCCGGCTCGGATACCGGCTGTCACAGCGACATCTGGCCTTGGTGCTGTGGACGGACGAGGATGCCGCGCCGCTGCCGTCGGACGGCACCGGCGAGGCCGTCGGCCGGCTCGACCGGATCGTGGCCCGCTACGCGGGCACGCTCGGCAACGGCAGCCTGCTCACCGTGCCCTCGGGTGCGACCGCGCTGTGGGCGTGGATCGGCGTGGACGACGCGCTGCCCGAGCCCGGCGATCCGGTGTGGTCGGTGGACGCGCCCGTGCGGGTGGCGATCGGCGGGCCCGCCGCGCACGCCACCGGCTTCCGGGCGGGCCACCGCGAGGCGGTCGCCGCCCGGCAGGTCGCCGAGCGCGCCCGCCCGGGCCTGCCGCGGGCACTGCACTACTCGGAGGTCGAGGTCGCCTATCTGGCGGGATCCGACGAGACCGCCATGCGGTCGCTCATCGACAGGGAACTGGGCGCACTCGCCGCACCCGACGCGCAGTCGGCGCGACTGCGGGAAACCTTGCATGCCTACCTGCGAGCCCGCCGCAGCCCGGACGCGGCCGCGAAACTGCTCGGCGTGCACAAGAACACGGTGCGATACCGGATTCAGCGCATAGAAGAACTACTCGGTCACTCTCTCGACCAGCGTGGTACGAAACTGGAGGTCGCGCTCGACTGCGTGGCGGTCTACGGCGTGTGAGTCCGCGAGCGTCAGCTCGCTTCCTCCGCGACGGTGTCCCGGGCGGCGCGTCGCCGGGTGGGCGGCTCGCCTTCGGAGGCCCGGCGCTCCGGTAATTCCGCCAGCAATTGCGTGGTGGCCGCGGCAATGGCGGCCACCGCCTTGTCCACCGCGGCCTTGGTGGCCGTCGTCAATCCCGACACCCCACCGACTTTCCGTACGTATTCCTGTGCGGCGGCGTAGATTTCCTGCTCCGTGGCGGCCGGACTCAGCCCGCGGAGGAGGGTGATGTTCCCACTCATGCCCCCAGAGGTTAGCGCCCGATTACCCGCTGTGACAGGGCAAGATTCAGACAATTGCGTGAGTGTGCCGCGCAGCGCCCGCGAGGATGTCGCACAGTGGCCGCCGGAATTCCGAACCGAATGGTTTGCCGATTATTCGCACCCGACGCGGCCGGTGTGGCACACGCGATCGGCGAATAGCGGGCCACTCCAAGATCGATGGGGAACAATCGGGGTATGGCTGCCCGCGACGTGCCCACGCTGACGACTTTTCCGTACCCGGAGCTGGACCAGCGCGAGGACGATCACTGGTCCGGTGCGCAGGTCTCCGACGACGAACTGCGCGCCCTCGCGCTCGGCGGCTTCTACTCCTCCCGCTGGGACGCCTTCCACGACGCCCTGCTGCTCGGCCCCGAACGCGACCATCCCCTCGGCGATCGCCGCGAACTTGCCATCGACACCCTCACCGGCGCCTGGGGCATCACCGACGGCACCGAGGCCATGGCCTCGATGGAACAGCTGCTGGACGGTATGCACGGCCCGCTCTACGCGCTCGTGCATCCACTCGTCACGGCGGCCATCAACTCCCCTGAACGGGATCGCTTCGGTGAGCGCGCCGATCGGCATCGCGCGTTCCTCCGGCAGGTCGGCTCGTTCCGTGGCATGGAGAATCCGGAAGCGCTGGTCCGCGATTACGACATCTGGTCGCAGGCCATCAAACTCGGCCTCACCGACCATCTGGTGCGCCCGCTGCCCACCGACATCCAGGCCTGGGATCTGGCCCGCGTGGTCGCCGTCGCCCGCATGGCCTACACCGCGGGCTACCTCGACGCAGATGTCGCCTGGGATTACCTCATGCGCGCACTGCCCCCGGCCCAGCGGAAATACCGGAACTGGCGGCAATTCGGCGATGCCTATCTCGCCGGGTGGACCTACTGGCAGGCGTGCGAGGACCTCGCGGAACTGAAATCCGGTGGCGTGGACCGGCGGATGGAATTGCTGCGCCTGTGGATGCGCCCCACCAGCCCGTGGCGGCGTATCGCGCTGCAACCGGACGAATAAGTCGGTCGGGTTTGGGGGGCTCGACCCCCAAACCTTCTCACTCGATCCGCCCGATGCTCAATCGGGCAGGGACCGGAGAATTCCGCGTCCGTACCGCTGGAACTGCGCATCGTCGACCATGCCGAGCGAATGCCGCTCGACCAGCAATTCCCATTCGGAGTACAGCTTCGCCACGCCCGGATCCGCCGGCCCGGCGGCGCCGTCGGCCACCTCGCGCTGGATGGCGAAATTCAAAGCGCTCGTTACCCGATCGGTGTCGGCCCGGTCGGTACCGGTGAAATGCCAGGTCAGATTGCCGTCGCTGACCTCGACGCCGTACTCGGCGAGCACGGCGCCCGGTGCCTCGGCGTCGTCGGTGGTGCGCGCCCACAGCAGGGTCGCCACCGGCAGCTCGTGGGCGAAACGCTTGCCCGAGCTCAACGAGACGAAGATCATCCGGGTGGTGGTGATCGCGAGCAGTCCGGTGGCCCGGGGCGCGGGCGCCTGCGCGGTGACGAGGGCGGTCTCCAGCACGTATTCGCCGGGGGTGACATAGCGCTGCAGCGCGGCGACGGCCGCCTTGGCGTCCCGCTTGGGCGCCATCCGGCGCACCGCGCGATCCACGTCCGCGCGGGCGGGCCCGCTGCGTCCCCAGGAGGGCGCGGGCGGGGTGAGGTCGGGGGCGGCCACGTCCAGTCGCTGGGTGGCCAGGATCTGATTATTGATGCGCTCGACGATGACGGTGGCGGCGGGCACATCGTGCTCGGCGATGAGCACCGGCAGCGGGGTCCGGTCGGCGGGGACGCCGGTCAGGACGGGGGTCGGGTAGCACAAATATATTTCGATGACGACGGCGTCATCGGCGCGCCGGTTCAAACGCACCTTGAGCAGGTCGCTTACCGGCACGTCGAGCACGCGCTCGCCGTCGGTTCCAGGCCGCAGCACCGTCAAACGCCCGTTGCCATGACGCACAATCGCTGTGGGTGTCCGTAGCTCGACTATGTCCATACCCCCTGCGCTCTGTTGTGTCGTCACTCACGATGAGACGACCATGCCATGATTGTGACCACTCGGTCCGACACCAGGGGGTGATCGACCCAGTGTGTTGCCGCAGATGGTCGGGGAACCACCCGCGTTCTCCAGCCGTTTACCTGTTGAACTGCACTAGCTGCCGAACTGCGCGATGTAACGACTAGACCGTACGCGGTAACGTGGCATGTCCGCATCCGTTCGCCGGAACGGGCGTGCCACGCAAGCATCGCAGGCAAACCGGATACACCCCCCGGAAAGGACTGGCCGCCGGCCGACGCTCTATGAACCGCAAGACTGTGTTCCGCAACCTGGCCATAGTCGCGGGCTTTCTGCTCGTGATCTGGTTGGTCAGCTATTTCAGCAACGACACGCGCGGCTGGCATAGCGTCGATACCTCGGTGGCGCTTTCCCAGCTCCAGGACAAGTCGAATGTCGATTCGGTCCAGATCGACGACAAAGAACAGCAACTGCGCATCACGCTGAAGAACGGCAATGATGCCACCAAGGGCGAGACCAAGCTCATCGCCAAGTATCCGGGCGGCGGCGAGGTGTCCGCGCAGGTCTTCAAGGCCGCGCAGGATTCCGGCGCCAAGGTCAACACCGCTGTCAAGCAGGATTCCTGGCTGAGTCAGATTCTGCTGTTCATGCTGCCCATGGTGATTCTGCTGGGCCTGTTCATCTTCGTGATGGCGCGCATGCAGGGCGGCGGCCGCGGCGGCATGATGGGCTTCGGCAAGTCGAAGGCCAAGCTGCTGTCGAAGGACATGCCCAAGACCACCTTCCAGGATGTGGCGGGCGCCGACGAGGCCATCGAAGAGCTCTACGAGATCAAGGACTTCCTGCAGAACCCGGCCCGGTATCAGGCGCTGGGCGCGAAGATCCCCAAGGGCGTGCTGCTCTACGGCCCGCCCGGTACCGGTAAGACGTTGCTGGCCAAGGCCGTTGCCGGTGAGGCCGGGGTGCCGTTCTTCACCATCTCGGGTTCGGACTTCGTCGAGATGTTCGTCGGTGTCGGCGCCTCCCGCGTGCGCGACCTGTTCGATCAGGCCAAGCAGAACAGCCCCTGCATCATCTTCGTGGACGAGATCGACGCGGTCGGCCGTCAGCGTGGCGCCGGCCTGGGCGGCGGTCACGACGAGCGCGAGCAGACCCTGAACCAGCTGCTGGTGGAGATGGACGGCTTCGGTGAGCGCACCGGCGTCATCATCATGGCGGCCACCAACCGGCCCGACATCCTGGACCCGGCGCTGTTGCGCCCGGGCCGTTTCGACCGGCAGATCCCGGTCGGCAACCCGGACCTGAACGGCCGCCGCGCGATTCTGCAGGTGCACTCCAAGGGCAAGCCGATCGCGACCGACGCCGACCTGGAGGGTCTGGCCAAGCGCACCGTCGGCATGTCGGGTGCGGACCTGGCCAATGTGATCAACGAGGCCGCGCTGCTCACCGCGCGTGAACACGGCAATGTGATCACCGGTGCGGCCCTGGAGGAGTCGGTCGACCGTGTCATCGGCGGTCCCCGCCGCAAGTCGCGGGTGATCAGCGAGCACGAGAAGAAGATCACCGCCTACCACGAGGCCGGTCACACCCTGGCCGCCTGGGCGATGCCCGATATCGAGCCCGTCTACAAGGTCACCATCCTGGCCCGCGGCCGCACCGGCGGTCACGCGATGACGGTGCCCGAGGACGACAAGGGCCTGATGACCCGCTCGGAGATGATCGCCCGCCTGGTCATGGCCATGGGCGGCCGCGCGGCCGAGGAGCTGGTGTTCCACGAGCCGACCACGGGCGCCTCGTCCGATATCGACCAGGCCACCAAGATCGCGCGCGCGATGGTCACCGAGTACGGCATGAGCGCCCGCCTGGGCGCGGTCCGCTACGGCGAGGAGCAGGGCGACCCGTTCCTGGGCCGGTCCATGGGCATGGCCTCGGGCTACTCGCACGAGGTGGCTCGCGAGATCGACGAGGAGGTGCGCAACCTCATCGAGGCCGCGCACACCGAGGCGTGGGCGGTGCTCAACGAGTACCGCGACGAGCTGGACTCCCTGGCCACCGCGCTGCTGGAACGCGAGACCCTGCACCGCAAGGATCTCGAGGAAGTGCTGACGACGGTCGAAAAGCGGCCGCGCATCACGGCTTTCAACGATTTCGGTGACCGCACCCCGTCCGATCGCCCGCCGGTGAAGACCCCGCGTGAGCTGGCCGCCGAGCGCGGTGAGCCGTGGCCGGAGGAGAGCTCGCGGCCGTCGCATCCGGTGGTGCAGCCCGCCAACGGCTATCCGGAACCGGTCTACGGCTCCGCGCAGCCGCAGTACGGCGGTTATCCGGCACCCGCGCCGCAGGGCTATCCGCTGCCGCAGGCTCCGGCCTATCCGCGGCACGGTGCGCCGACGACGCACGGTTCGCGTCCGGACTACGGCGCCCCGGCCGGTTGGTCGGCGCCGGGCTGGCCGCCGCAGGAGGACGAGGCTCAGGCCCCGCAGCCGCGCGGCGCGTACGGCGGCTGGGCGCCCGCGGGCAACCAGCGCTATCAGCCGGGCGCTCAGTATCAACCGGGCTACTCGCAGCCGGAGCATCAGGCCGCGCAGCCGGCGTCCGGGAATGACGAGGACGAGAAGAACGGTTGGGACGGACCGAACGGTCGTCGCTGACCGCGGTCCCGATAGGCTAAATGGGTTCGCGGCCCGCCTCGGGCGGGGTTCGGACGCTGGGTGAACGCCCCCGTCCGGATCCGCCCGAGTGGTTCGGCGACCGCGTCCAGGCCGCGTGTGCACGTGCGGCAAGTCAATACAGGAGGTGTCGATTGTCGGCCACCAACAATCGTGTCGTGTCCGGCCTGATCGCGCTCGACACCGGTCGACCGTTCGATCAGGACCGTGCGGAGGCTGCCGTGCGGGAGCTGCTGATCGCGGTCGGCGAGAACCCGGATCGCCCCGGGCTCGCCGAAACCCCGTCCCGGGTGGCTCGGGCCTACCGGGAGATGTTCGCCGGACTGTTCACCGATCCGTCCGAGGTGCTCAACACCACCTTCGAGGAGGGGCACCAGGAGCTGGTGCTGGTTCGCGACATTCCCATGTACTCGACCTGTGAGCACCACCTGGTGGCGTTCCACGGTGTCGCGCACGTCGGCTACATTCCGGGCCCGCACGGCCGGGTGACCGGACTGTCGAAGCTGGCCCGCCTGGTCGATCTGTACGCCAAGCGCCCGCAGGTGCAGGAGCGGCTGACCAGCCAGATCGCCGATGCGGTGATGGAGAAGCTGGATCCGCGCGGTGCCATCGTGGTGATCGAGGCCGAGCATCTGTGCATGGCGATGCGCGGTATCCGCAAGCCGGGCGCCTCCACCACCACCTCGGCGGTGCGCGGCATGCTGCAGACCAACGCCTCTTCTCGCGCGGAGGCCCTGGATCTCATTCTGCGAAAGTGAGCGCACCGACCATGGCCGAGAGCGGTACACGGGGGGCCAACCTGGTTGTTCCTCGTGGGGGCCGCTCGTGCGTGGTGATGGGCGTCGTGAACGTCACCAGCGACTCGTTCTCCGACGGCGGCCGCTACCTGGATCCGGGTCTGGCGGTGGCACACGGTCTCGAGCTGTACGAGATGGGCGCGGACATCATCGATGTCGGCGGCGAGTCCACCCGGCCCGGCGCGATTCGCATCGACCCGGAAACCGAAGCGGCGCGGGTGGTTCCGGTGATCCGGCAGCTGGCCGCGGCCGGGGTGCCGACGAGCGTGGACACCATGCGGGCGAGCGTGGCCGAGGCCGCCATCGCGGCGGGCGTGTCCATGGTCAACGACGTGTCGGGCGGGCGTGCCGACCCGAACATGGTGAAAGTCGTTGCGGCGACCAGGATCCCGTGGATCCTCATGCACTGGCGGGCCGAGGCGGACTACCGTCACGCCGGTCCCGCCGAGCAGTACGACGATGTGGTGTCCAAGGTCTGGGAGGAGCTGAACGCGCAGGTCGAGTTCGCCCTCGCGGGCGGCGTCGAATTCGGGCAGCTGGTGCTGGACCCGGGCCTGGGCTTCGCCAAGAACGCCGACCACAACTGGGAGTTGCTGGGCGGCCTGTTCTAT
Organism: Nocardia sp. NPDC059236; assembly: GCF_042754085.1. Classification (NCBI taxonomy): domain Bacteria; kingdom Bacillati; phylum Actinomycetota; class Actinomycetes; order Mycobacteriales; family Nocardiaceae; genus Nocardia; species Nocardia sp. NPDC059236. The sequence goes on along the minus strand of NZ_JBHZAF010000002.1, from coordinate 415,634 downwards.
CGCATGACCGAGATGATGGACGCGGGCCTGCCGATCCTGATCGGGGCCTCCCGCAAGCGTTTCCTCGGCGGCCTGCTGGCCGATGCCGAGGGCCCGCGCCCGCCGGACGGCCGCGAGGTCGCCACGGCCACGATTTCCGCCCTGGCCGCCGAGCACGGCGCCTGGGGTGTGCGGGTGCACGATGTCCGATCGTCGCTGGACGCCATCGCGGTGGTCGACGCGACCACGAATGCGGCCCGGCGCCTGCGGGAGCGGTATGTACGGGAGCGGGAGACGGGGGAGCGGCTGTGAGCGTCGATCGCGCCGGATCGCCGGGTGACCGTATCGAATTGCCGGGTGACCGTATCGAATTGCGCGGGCTGCGCGTCTTCGGCCATCACGGTGTCTTCGACTTCGAGAAGCGCGACGGCCAGGAGTTCGTCGTGGATCTGACGCTGTGGACGGATTTCACCGCCGCCGCGAAGTCGGACGACATCGCCGACACCGTCCACTACGGCGAGCTGGCCGAGCAGGTGGTGCAGATCGTGGCCGGGGAGCCGAAGGATCTGATCGAGACGGTGGTCTCGGCCATCGCCGACGAGGTGATGGCCGATCCGCGCATCCAGGCCGTGGAAGTGGTGCTGCACAAGCCTTTTGCGCCGATTCCACATACCTTCGAAGACGTCCGTGTAGTCACGTCCCGTCGTCGCGAACCGGAGGAGTAGAGCGGTGACCCGCGTTGTCCTGTCGATCGGATCCAATCTCGGTGACCGGCTGGCGCATCTGCGCAGTGTCGTGGAGGCGCTGGGCCCGCGCGTGGTGGCGGTCTCGTCGGTGTACTCGACCCCGCCGTGGGGCGGGGTGCCGCAGCAGGACTACCTGAATGCCGTGCTGGTGGCCGAGGACGCGGCCATGGAGCCCTCGGACTGGCTACGCCTGGGTCAGGAGCTGGAGCAGGCCGCGGGCCGGATCCGGGAAGTCCGCTGGGGCGCACGCACTCTCGATGTGGACGTGGTGCAGGCCGAGTCGCGCCGCCGCGACGGCCGGGTGGTGGTGCGCAGCCTGGATCCGGTGCTGACGCTGCCGCATCCGCAGGCCCACCATCGCGCGTTCGTGCTGGTGCCGTGGCTGGAGATCGATCCCGATGCGGAGCTGGAGGCGACCGGCGCGCTGCGCACGCTGCGAGAGTGGCTGTCCGCCTTGGATTCCGCCGAGGTGAGCGGGGTGCGCCGCACCGAGCTGACGCTGGGCTGGACGCCGTGACGCCGGAGCTGCTGCGGTGAAGCCGACCCGCATTCTCGATCTGTGTGCGAATGTGCTGCTGGCGGCGATCGTGGCCTGGGTCGCCACCAATATGGCGTATTCGAGTTTCCCGCCGATCTCGGTGTTCTCGGGCGCCTCGCTGTTGCCGGTGGCGCTGCTCGAGGCGGTGCTGGCCTTCGTGATTCGGCAGCGTAAGGAGAATCACGGGATCGGTCCCGGTTCGGGGCAGCTGCATGCGATCACGGCGGCCCGGGCGGTGGCGCTGGCGAAGGCGTCGGCGCAGGTGGGGTCGCTGGTGGGCGGGATCTGGCTGGGTTTCCTGGTGTGGCTGCTCATGCAGCGCTCGGATCTGCGTGCGGCGGCTTCGGATACGCCGGGCGCGGTGGTGGGTCTGCTGGGCGGGGTGGCCCTGGTGGCCGCGGCCCTGTGGCTGGAGTATTGCTGCCGCGCTCCCATTGAACCGCCCGATGAGGCGGCTACTTCATAGCTAACGGATTGGCACTGATCATCGCCAAGGTGGGGACCGCACTCCCGAGATCAAGCTACGCTGGCGGACATGGTTTCACCCTCCCGTAGCAGTGCTTCCCGTCGCCGCCGGGAGGATGCGGGAAAGTTCTTCACCGGCTTTCTGCTTCTCCTCGGACTGGTTGCCAGCGTTTTCCTGGTCTTCAGTGACAACCTCCACCTGATCCGGGTGGGCCTGGTCGCGGCCCTCTGGGCGGCCGCCATCGGCGCGCTCGCTGCCACCCGTTATCGCAGGGAGGCGGCCGTCGACAAGGCAAAAGTGGGTGACCTCCAGAAGGTCTACCAACTGCAGCTGGAGCGCGAGGTTGCTGCCCGCCGCGAATACGAGCTCGGCGTGGAGACCCGGGTCCGCCACGAGGTGGGCGCCGACGCCGCGGAGATGGCCGCGCTGCGTGCCGAACTCACGGTCCTGCGCGAGAGCCTGCAGCGTCTGTTCGACGGCGATCTGCCCTCCGAGCGTCCGGCCCTGCGTGCGGATGCCGTTCGGGTCCAAGAACTTCCGAGCAGCGAGGCCGGTTCGGCCCCCGAGGCGGCGAACGATAACTGGCCGGACGCGGATCCCTGGGACCCGTGGTCGTCCCCCGACCAGGCCGAGGACGACGACGACCCGCGCGCCCGCATGGCCCCGAAGTTCGATCCCGCGCACCCCGAACCGCCGGCCTTCGCCACCCCCTTCGACGACCCGGTCACCGCCGAGACGTCGATCATCACCGACGCCATGCACCAGGACTACGAGGCCGAACGGGCCGCCGCCGAACCGGATTCACCCACCCCGCCCCCGAACCCGGAGGCCGCCAACGAATCCGCCGCCGCCTCCGCGGCCAACGGCAATGCCGGCACCAACGGCAGCGCGCCCACCAATGGCAATGCCGCCACCAATGGCACCGCCGCGGCCAACGGCACCGCCACCAACGGCCCCGTCCCGCGCTTGACCCCCGACCCCACCCCCTCGGCCCCGGTGGGCCGGGCCACGGCCCGCCGTCGCCGCCGCTCAGAGGACGACGCCGGCGCCGAAGGCACCCACCGCCTCTCGGTCGCCGAGATCATGGCCAATCTCAAGTCCGAGAACAGCAACTGACAGGAAGTCCACCGGGGATTCGGGGCAGCGCCCCCAAGAAGCCCGAGGGCGTTCAGGCGCGGACCCCCGAGAGTCGCGAGGGGGTGCGGGGGCGGAGCCCCTGAGAGTCGCGAGAGTTGCCTATCCCACAGTGGGTAGCTCTGGCGAATCGGCGGCGATATCCTCGCTCGAGTAACGTCCGGTACCCGCAAGGCGGGACTGGAACGACTTTCGAGAGGACAAAGTGACCTCGGACAAGGATGTCTGCGGGACCGATCCTGCGCCTGCACGCTTGACGGTGGGCATCGTCTCGGCGGGACGCGTCGGATCCGCGCTGGGTGTGGCACTGGAGCGTGCCGGTCATGTCGTGTTCGGGGTGTCCGCGATTTCGGATGCCTCGGTGCGTCGTGCCACCACGCGCCTGCCGGATTCCCGCATCCTGCCCGCCGAGGAGGTGGCCGGCCGCAGTGAGCTGCTGATTCTCGCGGTGCCCGACAGTGAATTGCCGGGTCTGGTCGCGGGTTTGGCGGCCGCGACCGCGGTGCGCGCGGGCACCATCGTGGTGCACACGTCCGGCGCGAACGGGGTCGGCGTGCTGGCGCCGCTGACCGCACTGGGCACGCTGCCGCTGGCGATTCATCCGGCCATGACGTTCACGGGACACGACGAGGATGTGGCCCGCCTGGCCAATGCCTGCTTCGGCGTGACCGCCGCCGACGACATCGGCTATGCCATCGGGCAGTCGCTGGTGATCGAGATGGGCGGCGAGCCGGTGCGGGTCGCGGAGGAGAACCGCACCCTCTATCACGCGGCTCTCGCACACGGCAGCAACCATCTGGTGACCTTGATCGTGGATGCGGTCGAGGCGTTGCGCGCCGCGCTGTCCGGTCCGGGTCTGCTGGGTCAGCAGACGGTCGACGATCAGCCGAACGGCCTGGCCGAGCGCATGCTCGCGCCGCTGGCCTCGGCCGCCCTCGACAATGCCCTGCGCCGCGGCCCCGCCGCGTTGACGGGTCCGGTGGCGCGCGGCGATGTGGCCGCGGTGGCCGCGCATCTGGAGGCTCTCGAAGCCCTGAATCCCCGGCTGGCCGCGGGCTATCGCGCCCTGTCGCTGCGTTCGGCCGAGCGCGCCAAGACCAATCCCGCCCTGATCGATCTGCTGGAGAAAGGACACTGACGCCCATGGACCCCAAGCTGATTGGCACATACAAGCGCGGCGAGCTGACCGTGCTGCACGATCCGGCCGTCATGACCAAGGTCGTGAAGGCGCTGCGGTCGGTGGGCCGCCGGATCGCGCTGGTGCCGACCATGGGCGCGCTGCACGAGGGCCATCTGGAGCTGGTGCGGCTGGCGAAGCTGACCAACACCACGGTCATCGTGTCGATCTTCGTGAACCCGCTGCAGTTCGGCGCGAACGAGGATCTCGACAAGTACCCGCGCACCCTGGACGCGGATGTGGAACTGCTGCGCGGCGAGGGCGTGGAGCTGGTGTTCGCGCCGAGCGCGAAGGACATGTACCCGTTCGGCACTCGCACCACGGTGCAGGCCGGTGCCTACGGCGAGATCCTCGAGGGCGCGACCCGCCCGGGCCACTTCTCCGGTGTGCTGACCGTCGTGTCGAAGCTCTTCAATATCTGCATGCCGCACGAGGCGTTCTTCGGCGAGAAGGACTACCAGCAGCTGGCGCTGATCCGGCAGATGGTCGTCGACCTGAACATGGACGTGAAGATCGTGCCGGCGGCGACCGTCCGCGAGGCGGACGGTCTGGCCAAGTCCTCCCGCAACCGCTACCTGAGCGCGGAGGAGCGCGAGCTGGCCACCGCCCTGTCGGCGGCGTTGCTGGCCGGCCGGCACGCGGCGGGCCGGGGTCCGGAGGCCGTGCTGGAGACCGCGCAGTCGGTGCTGGATCTCGCGCCGGACATCCAGGTCGACTATCTGGCCCTGCGGGGTGCGGACTTCTCCGAACAGTGGCCGACCGGCAATGCCCGGCTGCTGGTCGCGGCCCGGGTCGGCACCACCCGCCTGATCGACAACATGCCCGTCTCCATCGGCAAGCCGCTCGATGGCCACCCCACTGCCCCCGATCAGCCTGCCCAGGCAGCTCTCTAGGAAGGCGACGACGATGTTGCGCACCATGATGACGTCGAAGATCCACCGCGCCACGGTGACTCACGCCGACCTGCACTACGTGGGTTCGGTGACGGTGGACCAGGACCTGCTGGATGCCGCCGACCTGCTCGAGGGCGAGAAGGTCAGCATTGTCGACATCACCAACGGGGCCCGCCTCGAGACCTATGTGATCGCCGGCGAGCGCGGTTCCGGCGTGATCGGAATCAACGGCGCCGCAGCGCATCTCGTGCATCCCGGCGACCTGGTCATCCTGATCGCCTACGGCATGATGGACGAGGCCGAGCTGAAGAACTACGCCCCGAACGTGGTCTTCGTCGATGAGCGCAATCGCCCGATCGAGCTGGGCACCGATCCGGCGCACGCCCCGGAGGGGTCCGACCTGATCTCGCCGCGTTCGCTCTCGCTGGCCTGAGCGGCGGGCCATGCTGCTGACCATCGATGTCCGCAACACCAGCATCGAGCTGGGCCTGTTCTCCGGCAGCGGAGACCACGCGAAGCTGGTGCGGCACTGGCGGATGCACACCAATCCGCTGCTGACCGCGGACGAATTCGCGCTGCAGGTGCGCGGCCTGATCGGCGCGGACGCCGAACAGGTGGTGGGCGTCGCGGCGCTGTCCACGGTGCCGCCGGTGCTGCGCGAGCTGCGTGAAATGCTGTCCCGCTATTGGGCTCATGTCCCGCACGTGCTGGTGGAACCCGGTGTGCGCACGGGTATTCCGCTGCTGGTGGACAATCCCAAGGAGGTCGGTGCGGACCGCATCGTGAATTGTCTTGCGGCATATCACCGTTTCCACTCGCCGGCCATCGTGGTGGATTTCGGGACGGCCATCTGTGTGGATCTGGTGTCGGCCAAGGGGGAATTCCTCGGCGGCAGTATCGCGCCCGGGGTGGAGATTTCCACCGAGGCGCTGATCGCCCGCAGTGCGCTGCGCCGTGCGGAGCTGACTCGCCCGCGGTCGGTGGTGGGCAAGAACAGCATGGAGTGCCTGCAGTCGGGCGCCATTTTCGGTTTCGCGGGCCTGGTGGACGGCCTGATCGATCGCATTCGCGATATCGACGCCTTCTCCGGCGACGATGTGGCGGTGGTGGCGACGGGCGCGACCGCGCCGCTGATCGTGCCGGAGTCGGAGACCATCGAGCATCACGAGCCGCATCTGACACTGGACGGCCTGCGCCTGGTCTACGAGCGCAATCAGCAGCGCCGGACCCGGCCCGAGCCCAGCGCCGCCCGGCCCTGAACAGACCGGCTGGAATAAAAGTGACGCAGTCGTCGCCGGGAGCCCTGGTGATTCCCGGCGAACCGCTGTTAGACTCGCCGACGTGTATTTCCGTGTGAGCACCCAGGAGTGTTGTCGAGGCTGATTCGCCTCGACGGTCGTCGAGGCTTCGTATAGCCCCCGACCACAAACACACTTCTTGGAGTTTCGCTCATGCGTTCCTCTGTTTTTTCCCTCCCTGTCGATACCCGCGCCGCCGCCTCGCCGCTCCTGCCCGAGGTCACCGAGCGGGCCACCGCCTCCGCCCTGCCGACCCGGCTGCGTCCGGCCGACCTGCTGCGCCTGACCGATGAGGGCGCCCAGGACGTGCTGGAGGGCCGCTACGACCACCTGCTGCCCGACGGCGGCCTGTGGCCCACCGAAAACCGCTGGGCCACAAGGCTTGTCGCCGATGACGAGGTGGACATCTGGCTGATCAGCTGGGTCGAGGGCAAATACACCGAACTACACGACCACGCCGGCTCGCTGGGAGCGCTGACCGTGCTCTCCGGCGCGCTGTCGGAATATCGCTGGAACGGCCGGGACCTGCGCCGCCGCACCCTCACCGCGGGTGATCAGGCCTCTTTCCCGCTCGGCTGGGTGCACGACGTGGTGCGTGCCCCCGAGGCGGAGGCCGGCATCACCGGCCCGCTGAATCCGACTCTGAGCGTGCACGCCTATTCCCCGCCGCTGACGGCCATGTCCTATTACGAGGTCACCGGCCACGGCACCCTGCGGCGCACCCGTTCCGTCCTCACCGACCAGCCCGAAGGCGAACTCGAATGACCCACATGACGATCGACGGCATGCTCGCCCAGGCCCGCGGGCAGCTGAGTCGCCTGCTTCCGATCGAAATCCCGCAGGCCATCGCCCGCGGCGCGATTCTGGTGGATATTCGCCCGCAGGCGCAGCGGATGCGCGAGGGCACCCTGCCGGGCGCGCTGGTGATCGAGCGAAATGTCCTGGAATGGCGTTTGGATCCGTCGAGTTCCGCGCGTCTGGCCATGGCCGAGCACCACGACATGGAATGGATCATCGTCTGCTCGGAGGGATACACCTCGAGCCTGGCCGCCGCCTCCCTGCAACAGCTGGGCCTGCGCCGCGCCACCGATCTCGAGGGCGGATATCAGGCCTTGAAAGCGGCGGGCCTGCTGACCGTCGCGGCCACTGCCCCGCACTTCGAACGCGAGGTCGCGACCCTCGCCTGGCTGTAGCCGAAGCGGCAGGGAGGCGGTGGAAAAAAGAAATTCCGCCGCAGGATAGTCTTGAGACCCGTGAGCACCTCCACTCCTTCTTCTCCCTCGAGCAACCCCGTTCCTGCTGGGCAAAAGCGTGCCGCGGCGGCCCCCGTGGAGCATGACGTTCCCGAGCAGATGCGGATTCGCCGCGAGAAGCGCGAGCGGTTGCTCGGGGAGGGCCGTGAGGCCTATCCGGTGGTGGTGAACCGCACCCACACCCTCGGTGAAATTCGCGAGGCGTACCCGGATCTGGCGGCCGATACCCAGACCGGTCAGACGGTCGGGATTGCGGGGCGCGTCATTTTCGTCCGAAATACCGGCAAACTGTGTTTCGCCACCCTGCAGGAGGGCGACGGCACCAAGCTGCAGGCGATGATCAGCCTCAATGGCGTCGGCGCGGAGTCGCTGGCGGCCTGGAAGTCCGATGTCGACCTGGGTGACTTCGTGTACGTGCACGGCGAGGTGATCGCCTCGCGCACGGGCGAATTGAGTGTGATGGCCGATACGTGGGAGATGGCGGCGAAGTCGCTGCGCCCGCTGCCGGTGGCCCACAAGGAGATGGGCGAGGAGTCGCGCGTCCGCCAGCGCTATGTCGACCTGATCCTGCGCCCGGAGGCCCGCGAGATGGCCCGCACCCGCGTCGCGGCCGTGCGCGCGCTGCGAAATGCGTTGGAGCGCAGAGGTTTCCTCGAGGTCGAGACCCCGATGCTGCAGACCATTCACGGTGGCGCCGCGGCCCGTCCGTTCGCCACGCACTCGAACGCGCTCGATATGGAGCTGTTCCTGCGCATCGCTCCGGAGCTGTTCCTGAAGCGTTGCGTGGTCGGCGGCATCGAGAAGGTCTTCGAGATCAACCGGAACTTCCGCAACGAGGGCGCGGACTCGACCCATTCGCCCGAGTTCGCAATGCTGGAAACCTACGAGGCGTACGGCACCTACGACGATTCCGCCACGATGATGCGGGAATTGATCCAGGAAGTCGCGCAGGAGGTCTACGGCACGCAGGTCGTGACGCTCGCCGACGGCACCGAATACGATCTGTCCGGCGAGTGGGCGACGGTGGAGATGTACCCGTCGCTGTCGGAGTCGATCGGTACCGAGGTCACCCCGGAAACGTCGGTCGAGGAATTGCTGGCACTCGCGGACCGGGTCGGGCTGGAAATTCCGGAGGGCAAGGGCTACGGGCACGGCAAACTGGTCGAGGAACTGTGGGAGCACGTCTACGGTGACAAGCTGTACGCGCCGACTTTCGTACGGGACTTCCCGGTCGAGACATCGCCGCTGACGCGCCAGCATCGGAGCAAGCCCGGGGTTACCGAGAAGTGGGACCTGTACGTGCGCGGCTTCGAACTGGCCACCGGCTATTCCGAACTCGTGGATCCGGTGATCCAGCGGGACCGTTTCATGGATCAGGCGCGTTTGGCCGCGGCCGGTGACGAGGAGGCCATGCGCCTGGACGAGGACTTCCTCACCGCGATGGAGCACGGTATGCCTCCCACAACCGGAACGGGTATGGGTATCGATCGTTTGCTGATGGCCCTGACTGGCCTGGGAATCCGGGAAACGATACTCTTTCCAATTGTGCGTCCGGCAGCCCGATAGTTCTCCGGATTGCATTTCCGGGGCCTGTTCTGGGACTATCGGAATTAGCGGTATTCTGGCGTCGGGTAATCGGCCTGACTATGCGGGTCGCACGATTTCGAGAGGACGTTCATCTCATGGCAAAGAAGGTCACCGTTAGCTTGATCGACGATGTCGACGGTGAGTCCATCGCGGACGAGACCATCGAGTTCGCAATCGATGGCGTCTCGTACGAGATCGACTTGTCGACGGAGAATGCGGCCAAGCTGCGGGAGGGTCTGGACAGTTGGGTTTCGGCCGCTCGGCGTGTGAGTGGCCGGCGTCGTACCAAGGTGGCCGGTGCTCCGGCCGCGGGCCCGAAGAACCGGGTGTCGATCGATCGCGAACAAAGCGCGGCCATTCGCGAATGGGCGCGCCGGAATGGTCACAAGGTGTCCGCTCGTGGTCGTATCTCCGCTGACATCACCGAGGCTTACAACAAGGCCGCTGCTAAGAACTAGTTGTCCGACTAGTCGCCGATTCGACTGCCGTCCGGGTGTTTCGTGCGTGCCCGGGCGGCAGTGGTTTTCTTCATACGCTTTGCGTATAACCGGAGGATCGACTGCGATCTTGCTAGTGCCGGGGAGGCCAGGCACCATTGAAACGTGCGGACGATGTCACTGGCTGGAAGTAGAGAAGAGGTATCGGCGCAGTGACCGCTTTCCACGGTTCCTTCCTCCGGGTCAAGGATCAAGAGGGACGTCAGCATGAGCTGATGCTGTCCCCGGACCAGCCGCGAATCACCATCGGGCGATCGCCTCAGGCCGACCTGTCCCTGTTCTGGGATGTCGAGGTGTCGCGGCTGCACGCGACCGCCGAGTACCTCGGCGCACACTGGACCATCGTCGACGACGGCCTTTCCCGCAACGGCACTTTCGTCAACGGGGATCGCCTGGTCGGCCGCCATCGCCTGCAGCCGGGGGACGTCATCCGGATGGGCACCTCGCGGGTCACCTTCCACGACTTCAGCGGCGCCGCAGGCGATGTCACGCAGACCTCCACCGGCGGGCTGCCGACGCTGCGCTCGCTCACCGAAACCCAGCGGTCGGTATTGATCGCGCTCTGCCGGCCGCTGCGGAGCAATGACGGGTTCGCCTCACCCGCCTCCAACCAGCAGATCGCGGCGGAACTCTTCCTCAGCGTCGACGCCATCAAGACCCACCTCCGCGCGCTGTTCGCGAAGTTCGGTGTCGAGGACCTCCCGCAGAACCAGAAGCGGGTCCGCCTCGCCAACCTGGCCATGCAGTCCGGCGTCATCTCCGAACGCGACCTCTGATTCGCCGATCCTGGTACTGCCCGTGCCTGTTGGACCCCTGCGCATGCGTGCGAGCTTCTGAGCCATGGGTTTCCGTGCCCGTCGGCGATTGACTGGATGTAGTCGATCACCCGGGAGGAACACGGGTGGCAGATCCAGTCAGGAGAGAACCATGTTCGCATTTCGCACCGCCGCGCTGGTGGCGGCGACGCTGACCACCGGACTGATCGCCGGGGTGTTCTACGCCTACGCGACCTCGGTGATGACGGCCCTGGGCCAGTCCGACGACCGCACCTTCATCGATGTCATGCAGAAGATCAACGTGGTCATCATCAATCCGTGGTTCATGCTCGGATTCATGGGCACGGTCGGCTTCACCGTGCTGGCCGCGGCCCTGCACCTGGGCAAGGACAACCGCACCACGCTGATCTGGATCGGGGTCGCGCTGGCCCTCAATGTGATCGCCTTCTGCGTCACCTCGGGCCTGAACGTGCCGCTCAACAATCAGCTGGCCAATGCCGGTGACGTCGGGCAGATCCCGGATCTGGCGGCGGTGCGCTCGCAGTTCGAAAGCTCGTGGGTGGCTTGGAATATCGTCCGCGCGGTGCTCCACACGCTCGCGTTCCTGGTGCTGACGGGCGCGCTGTTCGTGGCCGGCGTGCAGCATGCCAAGGCGAGCGCGGCCGCCGTGGTCACCACCGTCGCGCCCACCGCGCAGCCGGGCTTCCCGCCGGCGCCGGGCGTGTACTCGGCTCCGGCCGCGTGGTCCGTTCCGGCGCAGCAGGCTTTCCCGGCCCAGCCCGGATTCGCCTCCGGTCAGCAGTAGTTCGGTCCGATTCCGGCGGTGGCCGGGACCCCGGATGCGGCCTCGCAAGCCGCCTGCGGGGCCCGGCCGCCGCCGTTTTCTGCACTGAAACAGGTTTCAGAACTTACCCGCCAGTAATCCATCCCTCGTGCTTGTTTCCTGATTAGGTATGCGGAACGCGTTCTAAATTGGGAGGGAACATGAGAAGGATGCCCATGCGAGGAACGCCGGGATCGCTGCTGATCATGGCGGTTCTGGCGGTCCTGTGGATCGGTGCGAGCGGTACCGCCCGAGCGGAATACCCGGTCACTTTCAACTTCTTCGCGGGCATCCCCAATGAGCTCACCAATCCCGGTGGCTCGCTGCCCGGCGCCAATGACTGGTCCTGCAAACCCAGTGCGGCGCACCCGGATCCGGTGGTGCTCGTCCACGGCACCGCGGGCGGTGCACAGACCAACTGGGGCGCCTACGCGCCGCTGCTCGCCAACCAGGGTTACTGCGTCTACGCGCTGACCTACGGAGCCCTCGACGTGCCCTGGCCGCTGTCCGCGCTGGGCGGCATGAAGCCGATCCCCGAGAGCGCCGCGCAGCTGGGCGCCTTTGTGAGCCGCGTGCTGTCCGCGACCGGTGCGGCGCAGGTCGACTTCGTCGCCCACTCACAGGGCAACACGGTCGGCGAGTACTACATCAAGCGGCTCGGCGGCTCCGGCAAGGTCAACCGCTTCGTGGCCATCGCGCCCCCGTGGCTGGGTATCTTCGGCGACCAGATGAACGTCGTGCGCGCCTTCGGGCGGCAGCTCGGCGCGAGTGCCGACCAGGTGGACAATCTGGCCGCCATGGGCGTCGTGTGCCAGGCGTGCCCGGAGATGCTCGGCAACTCCTCGTTCATCAATGCCCTGAACGCCGACGGCGTCTACGACCCCTCGGTCACCTACACCAACCTGGCCTCCAACTTCGACGAGGCGGTATGGCCCGCCATCGCGCTGGTCCCGGCCCCGAACGTCACCAATGATCTGATGCAGGACGGTTGCCCTGTCGACTTCTCCGATCACATGGCCATCGCCGGCAGTCACCGCGCGGCCATGATGGCCCTGAACGCGCTCGATCCGGAGCATGCCCAGCCGGTGCCGTGCGAGTTCGTCCCGCCCGTCACCGGGGACTGAGGAACCCCGAACGCGACTGTTCGCTGTGGGCGTAGCCGATTCGGAAACGGTCCGCGCAACTGCCCCGTTATGACTGAATGAGTCGTACTGTCGCCGGTTCGCAATAGGGTGGACGGACGACGTGCGTGACCCCCGGCAACTAGAGTGGAGTCGGGGGATGCAACCCCAGGGCTTCATGGCAGGCTGGCGACCAGAAGGGCAGCACAGGGTCTGAAGCGCCGGATGCCAGTGATGGCGGAGCAGGAGAGTGAGGGAGCGATGTTCGAGAGGTTCACCGACCGCGCGCGGCGGGTCGTTGTCCTGGCCCAAGAAGAGGCCCGGATGCTCAACCACAACTACATCGGCACCGAGCACATCCTGCTGGGCCTGATCCACGAGGGCGAGGGCGTCGCGGCGAAGTCGCTGGAGTCCCTTGGCATCTCGCTGGAGGGTGTGCGTTCGCAGGTCGAGGAGATCATCGGCCAGGGCCAGCAGGCCCCGTCCGGCCACATTCCCTTCACCCCGCGTGCCAAGAAGGTGCTGGAGCTGTCACTGCGCGAGGCGCTGCAGCTCGGGCACAACTACATCGGCACCGAGCACATTCTGCTCGGCCTGATCCGCGAGGGTGAGGGCGTCGCGGCGCAGGTGCTGGTCAAGCTGGGCGCGGACCTGAACCGGGTGCGCCAGCAGGTCATCCAGCTGCTGTCGGGTTACCAGGGCAAGGAGCCGGTCGAGGGTTCCGGTTCGCGCGGCGAGCAGGGCACTCCGTCCACCTCGCTGGTGCTGGACCAGTTCGGCCGCAACCTGACCCAGGCCGCCCTCGAGGGCAAGCTCGACCCGGTCATCGGCCGCTCGAAGGAAATCGAGCGCGTGATGCAGGTGCTGAGCCGCCGTACCAAGAACAACCCGGTCCTGATCGGTGAGCCCGGCGTCGGTAAAACCGCCGTCGTGGAGGGTCTCGCCCAGGCCATCGTCAACGGCGAGGTGCCGGAGACGCTCAAGGACAAGCAGCTGTACACCCTCGACCTGGGTTCCCTGGTCGCGGGCAGCCGCTACCGCGGTGATTTCGAGGAGCGCCTGAAGAAGGTGCTCAAGGAGATCAACACCCGCGGCGACATCATCCTGTTCATCGACGAGCTGCACACCCTGGTGGGTGCGGGCGCGGCCGAGGGCGCGATCGACGCGGCCTCGATCCTGAAGCCCAAGCTGGCTCGCGGTGAGCTGCAGACCATCGGCGCCACCACCCTCGACGAGTACCGCAAGTACATCGAGAAGGACGCCGCCCTGGAGCGCCGGTTCCAGCCGGTCCAGGTGGGCGAGCCGACGGTCGAGCACACCATCAACATCCTGAAGGGTCTGCGCGACCGCTACGAGGCGCACCACCGGGTTTCCATCACCGATGGCGCTCTCGTCGCCGCCGCTACCCTCGCGGATCGCTACATCAACGACCGCTTCCTGCCGGACAAGGCGATCGACCTCATCGACGAGGCCGGTGCGCGCATGCGCATCCGCCGGATGACCGCGCCGCCGGACCTGCGCGAGTTCGACGACAAGATCGCCGAGGCGCGCCGGGAGAAGGAGTCCGCGATCGACGCGCAGGACTTCGAGAAGGCCGCGCGTCTGCGCGATAAGGAGAAGCAGCTCGTCGCCAAGCGGGCCGAGCGCGAAAAGCAGTGGCGCTCCGGCGATCTGGACGTCGTGGCCGAGGTCGACGACGAGCAGATCGCGGAGGTGCTGGCCAACTGGACCGGTATCCCGGTGTTCAAGCTCACCGAGGAGGAGACCACCCGTCTGCTCCGCATGGAGGACGAGCTGCACAAGCGGATCATCGGCCAGGAGGACGCGGTCAAGGCCGTGTCCAAGGCCATCCGCCGCACCCGTGCCGGTCTGAAGGACCCGAAGCGTCCGTCGGGCTCGTTCATCTTCGCCGGTCCGTCCGGTGTCGGTAAGACCGAGCTGTCGAAGGCGCTGGCGAACTTCCTGTTCGGCGACGACGACGCGCTCATCCAGATCGACATGGGCGAGTTCCACGACCGCTTCACCGCCTCGCGCCTGTTCGGTGCCCCTCCGGGCTACGTGGGCTACGAGGAGGGCGGCCAGCTCACCGAGAAGGTGCGCCGCAAGCCGTTCTCGGTGGTGCTGTTCGACGAGATCGAGAAGGCGCACCAGGAGATCTACAACACCCTGTTGCAGGTCCTCGAGGATGGCCGGCTCACCGACGGTCAGGGTCGTACGGTCGACTTCAAGAACACCGTGCTGATCTTCACCTCGAACCTCGGCACCTCCGACATCTCGAAGGCGGTCGGCCTCGGCTTCGCCCAGAGCAATGCCGAGGGCTCGAACTACGAGCGGATGAAGCTCAAGGTCAACGACGAGCTGAAGAAGCATTTCCGCCCGGAGTTCCTGAACCGCATCGACGACGTGATCGTGTTCCACCAGCTGACCCAGGACCAGATCATCGAGATGGTCGACCTGATGATCGGCCGCGTCGCCAATCAGCTGCGGAACAAGGACATGGAGATCGAGCTGTCTCCGCAGGCCAAGAGCCTGCTGGCCAAGCGCGGTTTCGACCCGGTCCTGGGCGCCCGTCCGCTGCGTCGCACCATTCAGCGCGAGATCGAGGACCAGCTGTCGGAGAAGATCCTCTTCGGCGAACTGGGCGCCGGTCAGGTCGTGGTGGTGGACGTCGAGGGCTGGGACGGCGAAGGCCAGGGCGAGAACGCCAAGTTCACGTTCACGGCGAAGGCCAAGCTGACCAAGAAGTCGGACTCCGGCGTCGAGGACAAGCCGGTCGCCGCCCTCGCGGGTGAGGCTCCGGCCTCCGCCTCGGGCGAGTAAAGGCTCGGCCTCGGGTCGAATAGGCCTCAGCGACAACGAAAGCCCCGTTCTCCTTCGGGAGGGCGGGGCTTTTTTGCCCGGGCGAGAAATTCGGTGGCGGCGCGATCCTGGTATCGCCCATGCTCGGATAGCTGTCCGGAGGGACCGGGCGCGGAAAGGGCGGCAGCATGCTCTCCGAGACACAGATCGAGGACTTCATCACCGAGGGATTCGTGAAGGTCGAGGGAGCCTTCTCCGCCGAGACGGCCGCCGCGGGCCGCGAGATCCTCTGGCGCGCAACCGGTTGCGACCCGGAGGAGCCGTCGACCTGGACCCGGCCGGTCATCCGGCTGTGGGACCACGCCCAGGAGCCCTTCGCGCGGGCGGTCACCGCGCCGCCGCTGCTCGCCGCCTTCGATCAACTGGTCGGTCCCGGCCGCTGGTTCCCCCGGAAAACCCTGGGCAGCTGGCCGATTCGATTCCCCAGCCCGGAGCCCCCGGGCGACGACGGCTGGCACGTCGACGTGAGCTTTCCCGGCGATGCCGCCCCCGACGACTACCTGAGCTGGCGCGTGAACATCCACTCCGAGGGCCGCGCCCTGCTGATGCTGTTCCTGTTCTCCGATGTCGGCGTCGATGACGCCCCGACGCGTATCCGGGTCGGCTCGCACCTGCGGCTGGCGCCGGTGCTGGAGCCGCTCGGCGAGGCGGGTACCACCATGTTCGACCTCCACGAGTTCTACACCGCCACGGCCGATCTCCCCGAGGCCGTCGCGACCGGCCGGGCCGGCGATGTCTACCTCTGCCATCCCTTCCTGGTACACGCTGCCCAGCCCAATCGCGTCGGCCGCCCGAAGTTCATGGCCCAGCCGCCGTTGCTGCTGCGCGAGCCGTGCGTGCTGGACCGCCCGGACGGCGCGTATTCGCCGGTGGAGCAGGCTATCCGGAGGGGTTTGGAGCTGGGCGCAGCACGGTGACTACGCACCGAGACGTACGCCGGATGTGTTCTCCGGACGGATGATTCGCGCTTCCGCGGGGCGGAGGGTGAGAGCCATGGAACTCGGATTGCATCTGACGAACTTCGCGATGGACACCCCTTCGGAACTGATCGGATCGCGGCTGGCGGAGGTGGTCCGCACGGCAGAGGACAGTGGTTTCTCGGTTATCGCGGTGGGTGACCATCTCTGGCAGAGCCCGTGGCTGGGCCGTGTGGAACAGAATGTGCTGGAGGCGTATTCGACGCTGTCGTTCGTCGCGGCGCACACGTCGCGGGTGGAGCTGACCGCACTGGTGTCCGGGGTGCACTATCGGCATCCGGCCATGCTCGGGAAGCTGGTCACCACCCTGGATGTGCTGTCCGGCGGCCGGGCCTGGCTGGGGATCGGTGCGGGCACCTCCACGGGTGATGTGGAGGGCTACGGCCTGCCGTTCCCGCCGCTGCGCGACCGCTACGAGATGCTGGACGAGGCGCTGCGGATCTGCCTGGCCATGTGGACCGATGAGCGGGGCGCTTCGGAATCCGTACTCGGCAAGCACTTTCAGGTGGAGCGTCCGCTGAACGCGCCGCAGGCCGTGCGGAATTCGCCGCAGGGCGCGTATCGGCCGCATCCGCCGATACTCATCGGCGGGGACGGAGAGCGCCGCACGCTGCCGCTGGTGGCGCGCTACGCGGATGTGGCGAGCCTCCGCCCCGGCCCGGACCTGCCCGCCAAGATCGCGCTGCTGGACCGGATGTGCGTGGAGATCGGCCGCGATCCGCGCGAGATCCGCAAGAGCTGTGCCTTCGCCTTCGATCCCGGCCCGGGCGGAGGGGGCGTCGGTCAGGTGCTGGGGCAGCTGAAGTGGCTGGCGGACATGGGGATCGACCTCGTCATCGGCCGGGTGGCGGGCGTCGACGACCTCACGGCGCTGGAAGTGCTCGGCCGCGAGGTGATTCCGGCGGCCGCCGAGTTCGGCGCTACTGCCAGCCCGGCCTGACCAGACCGGATTCGTAGGCCATGACGACGAGCTGGGTGCGGTCACGCGCACCCAGCTTCACCAGGATCCGGCTGACGTGGGTGCGGGCGGTGGCGGGGCTCATGTAGAGCCGGTCGGCGATCTCGGCATTGGTGAGGCCCTCGGCGACCAGGGTCATGACCTCGCGTTCGCGGTCGGTGAGTTCCGAGAATTCGGCCGCGGGTGCGGGTTTGGCGTGCGCGGCGAATTCGGCGACCAGGCGCCGGGTGACGCTGGGGGAGAGCAGCGCGTCACCGCCCGCGACCACGCGCACGGCCTTGACCAGGTCGGCGGGTTCGGTGTGCTTGACGAGGAAGCCGGTGGCGCCGGAACGCATGGCCTCGAAGACGTATTCGTCGAGTTCGAAGGTGGTCAGGACGACGACCTTCACCGCGGCGAGGACCGGATCGGCGGCGATGGCGCGGGTGGCGGCGAGGCCGTCCAGCACCGGCATGCGGATGTCCATCAGTACGACATCGGGCACGAGTTCGCGGGCCAGGTCGAGGGCCTGGGCGCCATTGTCGGCCTCGCCCACCACCTCGACGTCCTGCTGCGCGCCGAGCAGCGCCACGAAGCCCGCTCGCACCAGCGCCTGATCATCGGCGATCACCACCCGGATGGGCATGACGCGTCCTCCAATTCCGTGCTCACGCAATCGGTTCGTTCCGCACGAGGTGGGTGGGCAGCCGGGCCTTCACCCGAAATCCGCCGTCGGCCTTCGGTTCTGCGGACAGTTGCCCGCCCAGGGCGTGGGCGCGTTCGGTCATGCCGGTGATGCCGTGGCCGCCGGTCGGCGACTGCGGCGCGGGCTGGCGGGTGGGCCGGGTGTTGTCGATGGTGAGCTGCAGCCGCTCGGCGGCGTAGTGCACGGTGACGAGCACGCTCGCGCCGGGCGCGTGCCGCACCACATTGGTGAGCGACTCCTGCACGATCCGGGCGGCGGCCACGTCGACCACGGCCGGCAGCCGGCGCGGCCCACCGGTCACCATGGTGTGCACCTCCAGCCCGGCGGCGCGGGCCGGTCCGGTGAGCTTGTCGAGGTCGGTGATGCCGATGGTGGGTGCGGTCGGCGCGGTCACGGTGGCGGTGCCGCCGCGAATGGAGCGCAGCAGTGCGTTCACCTCACCGAGCGCGTCCTTGCTGGCGGATTTGATGGCGGCCAGCGCGGTGGCGGCCTGTTCGGGCTTGCGGTCGAGCAGTTCCAGCGCGACCGAGGACTGCACATTGATCAGGGACAGGCTGTGCGCGAGTACGTCGTGCAGTTCGCGCGCGATGGCCAGGCGCTCCTCGGTGACCCGCTGTTCCCGCTCGGCCGATTCCAGTGCGCGCTGGGCCTGTTCGCGTTCGCGCTCGGCGTGTTCCTCGCGGCGGGCTGCCTCGCCGCGCTGCCGCCGGGCGATGACGGCGGCGCGTCGCTGCCGGATGCCCTCGCCCGCCGCGGCGAGCACGAAAAGCCAGGCGAGCAAACCGAATTCCTGCCAGGTGCCGGTGTGGTACCCGCGCCAGCCGGGCACCGGCCACACCATGAGCAGGTAGCCCGCGGCCACGAACGGATAGGTGTACCAACGGGATCCGAGGACGGCGGCGGTCAGGAAGGCGACGATGAGCGACACGAAGATCGGCCCGTAGCCGTAACCGAGCAGTAGGTACGCGACCGCCGCGGCCAGCGTCGCGTAGAACACTTCCAGCGGGCGGCGCCGGCGTAGTACCAGCAGCGCCGGACCGGCGATGAGCAGCACATATCCGTACACATCGAGCTGGCGCACCACCGTCTGGTGATGATTGGCCAAGGTCCCGAAGCCGAGTTGTATCGCCCCCACCGCCAGCGCCGGGAGCACGTCGCGCCGCCCGAGCCTTCCCCCGCGTGTGTCCATAGCTGCACCGTAGCGCCGTCTGCGGGCAGTGGCACTGTGTCGCGGCCAAATACGTCCAGATACGTACGCCGGATCGCGCGTTGCGACGGATTTTTTCCCGTGCGTGGCGGCGGATCGTTGAGCCCATGAACGAAGCGATCGTCGTCACCGATCGGCTGACCAAGCGCTACGGCTCCCACACCGCCGTGGACGCCGTGAGCATGAGCGTCCGCCGCGGTGAAATCTACGGTTTCCTGGGTCCCAATGGCGCGGGCAAGACCACCACACTGCGCATGCTGGTCGGTCTCATCCGTCCGTCGTCCGGCAGCGCGACCGTGCTCGGGCGGCAGCCCGGCGACCCGGAAACCTTGCGCCGCACCGGCGTTCTCATCGAGGGCCCCGGCTTCTACCCCTACCTGTCGGGCCGGGACAACCTGCGCGTCCTGGCCCGTTACCGGGGTGTCGGCGACGACGCGGTCGCCGACGCCCTGGACCGGGTGGCCCTCAGCGCCCGCGGCAAGGACCGGTTCCGCACCTATTCGCTCGGCATGAAGCAGCGCCTCGGTGTCGCGGCCGCCCTGCTCGGCCGCCCCGATCTGCTGATTCTCGACGAACCCACCAATGGCCTGGATCCGGCGGGCATGGCCGAGATGCGGGAGCTCATCACCGGACTCGCCGCCGACGGGCACACCGTGGTGCTGTCCAGCCACCTGCTCAGCGAGGTGCAGGAGATCTGTGACCGCGTCGGCGTCATCTCCGCCGGGCGACTGCTGGTCGAGTCGACGGTGCGCGAATTGCGTGGCACGGCCTCGCTTCTGGTGCGCGCGGAGCCACTGGAGGTGGCCTTCCCGGCGGTGCGCGCGGTGGTGGGGGAGCGGTCGGCGCTGGTGACCGCCAACGGTATTCGTGTCGACGCCGGGGCCGCGAACGCCCCCGTGGTGGCGCGCGCGGTCATCGAGGCGGGCGCGGAGCTGCTCGAGCTGCGCACCGACGAAAAGTCCTTGGAAGAAGTCTTTTTCGAGATGACGGAGACGGCGAAATGACCGACCTACTGGCCAGCACCCGGGCCGAATTGCTGCGACTGCGCAAGTGGCCCGCCTTCTGGATCGTGCTCGGCACCTGGATCCTGTTGAATCTCACCTTCGCCTACCTGTTCAACTACCTCGCCTACACCACCGGCAGCACCACCCGCATGTCCAACGGCCTGCCGCGTGAGCTGCTCCTGCAGCAGATGCTGCCCGCGGCCGTGCCGGAGGTGTTCACGCAGGGCATGGCCATGTTCGGCGGGGCGCTCATGCTGGTGCTGGGCGCGCTCGCGGTGGGCAGCGGCTACGGCTGGGGCAGCTGGAAAACCGCACTCACACAGGGGCCTTCGCGGGTGCATGTGATCGGCGCGGTGGTGCTGAGCCTGGCGGTGACGGTGGTCGCGCTGGTGCTGGCCGCCTTCGTGATCGACACCGGCGTGGCCGCGCTCATCGCCGGCACCCAGGGTCAGTCCCTGGCGCTGCCGTCAGTGGGCCGGATGCTGCTCGGAATCGGCTCCGGCGCCGCCATTCTGGGCATGTGGACGCTGGCGGGCGCGCTGATCGGGGCGGTCGCCCGGGGTCCCGCGCTGGCGGTGGGACTGGGCCTGGTGTGGGTGCTGGTGGTGGAGAATCTGCTGCGCGGCGTCGCGGCGATCTTCGCGCCCATCCGGGCCGTCACCGACCACCTGCCCGGCACGGCCGCCGGCTCTCTGGCGGGTTCCCTGCGCACCGTGGGCGGCCCGGCCACCCCGGGTGTCCTGGATGTCCTGGGCCGCGGCGAGTCCCTGCTGGTGCTGGCCGCGTATGTCGTCGTCTTCGCGGCCGGAACGATCTGGCTGATTCGACGCCGTGACATGGTGTGAGGCAGGCGAATACCGCGCGATGCGGCCGTTCACCCGCCCGGTGAGCGGTCGTGTCGTCGTGTCAGCCCGCCGGATCCAGCACGCCGTGTGCGAGTTTCGCCAGGCCCGCGGCGATCTGCCCGGACCCGAGCCCGCGTTCGCGCTGATGCCGGTACACCTCGGCGGCGAGCGGTGCGAGCAGCGGGTCAACGAGCGAATCGGGTTCGGCCACACCGGCTTCGGTCAGCAGGGCGCGCACGTGCACTGCCCAGAACTGATAGGCCCCGGTACGGAAACGCGCACCGCCGGTCTCCGCACCGAGGACCAGATGGGCGTGCGTATCGAGCAATTCGACCATCGCGGCGTAGAACGCGGCCAGTCGTTCGACGGGCGGCGCGCCCGGCCCGAGCGGTGGCTCGCCGCGCAGCAGCTGCTCCTGGAGTGCCCGCTCGTGCTCGTCGAGCAGCGCGACGGCGATGGATCCCACGTCCGGATAGCGCCGGTACAGCGTCCCCCGCCCGACCCCGGCCGCCTTGGCGATGTCGTCCATGGTGACGGTGCGCGGGTCGCGCCCGGCGAACAGTTCCGCGGCTGCGGTCAGCACCTTGGCCCGATTGCGGGCGGCGTCGGCGCGCTCGGCGGGCGCGGACCGATCGTCGAGTAGTGGCAGGCCGGGGGTGTTCATGCAGCTCACTGTAGCCCTCGGGGAATAAGTGGACAATTCGTCCGGTTGTGGCCTACCGTCGGAGAAGTAAACGGACACAACGTCCATTTGATCGGAGTCTCGACCATGACCGCCCTGCTGCACCTCGACGCCAGCGCCCGCCGCACCTCGGTCAGCCGCCGGCTGAGCGCCGCCTTCGCGACTGCTTGGCGTGCCGAACACCCCGGCGCCGCCTACGTCCACCGCGACCTGGCCGCCGAGCCGATCCCGTTCATCGGCGAGGGCTGGACCGAACTGTGCGACCGGGTGCTGGCCCACGGTCGCACCGATCTCGACCACCTGGCCGAACTGGTGGATTCCCCTGCGCAGCAGCGGGCCTGGGAGATCGTCGAGCCACTGCTGGCAGAGATCCGCGCCGCCGATGTCGTGCTGATCGGCACGCCGATGTACAACTACTCGATTCCGGCGAGCCTCAAGGCGTGGCTGGATCAGATCACCTTCCCGCGAATGTCGCTGGCCCCCACCCGATTCGTGGTCGTCACCGCGCGTGGCGGCGCGTACTCGCCGGGCGCGCCGAAGGCGATCTACGACTATCAGGAGCGCTACCTCCGCGACTTCTTCACAGGCCATTTCGGCGTCGACGACACGGTTTTCGTCCATGCCGAACTGGTGAACTCGCGCCAGGATCCGGCGCTGGCCCACCTGCGCGACGAGCACGACGCCTCCTGTGCCGCCGCGCTCGCCACCGCTCGCACCCTGGGGAAGGAGTACTGAAATGAACTGGCTCGTCCTGGGTTTGGCCGGCGTGGTGGAGATCGCGTGGTCGCAGTCCATCAAGCCGACCCAGAATTTCACCAAGCCGCTGCCCACCCTGCTGTGCTTCGTGCTCGCGGCGGTCGCGGTGTACCTGCTGTCCTATGCCATGCAGTCGCTGCCGGTGGGCACCGCATACGCCATCTTCACCGGCATCGGCGCGGTGGGCGCGATCGGGCTGGGCATCGTGGTGCAGCAGGACCCGGTGAGCGCGGGCCGGGTGCTGGCGCTGTCCATGATCATCGGCGGCATCGTGCTGGCTCGGGTCACCAATCCCGGGTGAGCGCGGGCCGGGGCGGTATCGTCGCGCCCCATGGACGTTGCGCCCCTGCGGCCACCCGACCTCGCCGCGCGACCGTTCTTCCTGGTCGCGGAACGTATCATGGCGGCCTCGCCCGCCGAGCTCTACCACCAGTGCACCCAGCAGTTCGGACTCTGGTTCGCCGACCCGGGTTCGATCCTCATGCGCCCGGTGGTGAACCAGCCGTTCTTCTTCACCGCGGGTGGCGGCCACCCGCACTACGGCAGATTCCTGCGGCTGGAACCCGACCACCTGGTCGAGCTGACCTGGGTCACCGGCGGCACCGAGGGCACGGAAACCGTCCTCACCCTGGAACTTTCGGCGCACGGCGCGGGCACCGCCCTACTCCTCACCCACGCCGGCTTCCCGAACGACATGACGCGGGACCGGCACGAGAAGTCGTGGCCGCGGGTGCTCGAGCACTGGGACCACCGCACGGCCGCGGCCGTCTGAGGGATGAACACCGAATGATCATGAGCCCGCCACGCTTTCGAGCGGAGTAGGTTCGACCCGTACCGATTTCCCGGGGGTTCGGGGGCGTAGCCTCCGAGAGCCTCGAGATGTTGAGTTCCCCCTCTCACGAAAGGACAGTGATGCCTACACGTAGCGCGCGTACCGCCTGGTCCGGCGGCCTGCAGGACGGTTCCGGTCAGGTCGAGCTGGTCAGCTCGGGCGTCGGCAAGTACGACGTCTCGTTCCCGAAGCGCACCGCCGACGCGGCCGACGGCACCACCAGCCCCGAAGAGCTCATCGCGGCCGCGCACTCCTCCTGCTACGCCATGGCGCTGTCGGCTCAGATCGGCAATGCCGGCGGCACCGTGCAGAGCCTGGATATCACCGCCGACGTGACCCTGGGCCCGGACCCGGCCGGCGGCTTCCGCATCTCCAAGATCAAGCTGACCGTGGCCGGCAAGGCGTCGGGCATCGACGAGGCCGGCTTCCTGGCCGCCGCCGAGGACGCCAAGGCGG
This sequence comes from Nocardia sp. NPDC059236, assembly GCF_042754085.1. NCBI lineage: Bacteria > Bacillati > Actinomycetota > Actinomycetes > Mycobacteriales > Nocardiaceae > Nocardia > Nocardia sp. NPDC059236. Next base: position 392,085 of record NZ_JBHZAF010000002.1, on the reverse strand, counting down.
GCTGCCCGGTGTCCAAGGCGCTGGCCGGCGTCGACACCATCGAGCTGGATGCCACCTTCGAGGCGTAACTCGCGAGTTCCCGGCTGACGCTGTCGTCGGCCGGGAACCACTGCGGGCCGGGGTTGTGGACGATGGCGTTGATCAGGCGTTCTTGCCCGGCACGTCCAGGACGACCTCGAACTCCAGCAGCGACGCGCCGGTGGAGACCGGCTTGCGTGCCTCGCCCGCGTGCGCCTCGCGCGCCGGGCCGTCCCGCCACGCCGCGAAGGACTCCTCCGAATCCCACTGCGTGACAACGAAATACCGGTTGTCGCCGGAGACCGGGCGGAGCAGCTGGAAACCCAGGAACCCCGGCGAGTTCTCCACCGCGTGCGCACGGTGCGCGAAGCGCTTCTCCAGTTCGGGGCCCGCGCCCTCGGGAACCTCGATTGCGTTGATCTTGACGACTGCCATGGGTGCGAATGTACTCCGCGCCCGCGACGTATCGTTCGAGGCAATAACCAAATCGGAACACATGGTCGAGGCGATGTTGTACGACGAAGGCGGCGCGGGTGCGCCGATCCTGCTGCTGCACGGATTGATGGGCAGCGCCCGGACCTGGCGGGCCCAGCTGCCCTGGCTGCGCGAATTCGGGCATGTGTACACGTTCGATGCCGCCGGGCATGGACGTCCGGCGCCCGCCGAGCTCACCACCGAGGCGTTCGTGGCCGATCTGGCCGCGGCGACCTCGGACATCGCCGAACCCATGGTGGTGATCGGGCATTCGATGGGTGGACTGCACGGGTGGATGTTCGCCGCGGCGCACCCGGAGCGGGTACGGGCACTGGTGGTCGAGGACATGGCGCCGGACTTCCAGGGACGCACCGCGGAGAGCTGGGCGGCCGTGATTTCGGCTTGGCCGCAACCGTTTCCGGACGAGCGGGCCGTGCTGGAATTCTTCGGCCCGGTCGCGGGCCGCTACTTCCTCGACTCGTTCCGGCGGGGCCCCGACGGCTACCGCCTGCACGGTGAGGTGCCGACCTTCCGGGACATCTCCGAGGAATGGGGCACGCGCGATTTCTGGGCGCAGTGGAAATCCGTCACCGCCCCGGCCCTGCTGATCGAGGGCGAGCACACCATCACCCCGCCGGGGCAGATGCGCGAGATGGCCGAGCTCCACCCGGATGCCCGCCACGTCGTCATTCCCGACGCCGGTCACCTCGTTCACGACGATCAACCCGCTGCCTACCGGGCCGAAGTCGAGGATTTCCTGCGCCGCGTCCTCGTTTGATGGCGGGTGCCTTCAGTCGGGTGGGGTGGTCGTCGTATGCTCGGCTCGACCGCGACTCCTGACGGATGGTGACAAACGATGATCGACTTCTCGATTCCCGCCGACCTTGCTGCCGAACGCGATCGGGTTCGCCGGTTCGTCATCGACAAGATCGTGCCCTTCGAGCGTGATCCGCGCCTGACCGCGCACGGCCCCAACGACGAGCTGCGGCAGGAACTGGTCGAGCTGGCCCGCGCCGAGAAGCTGCTCACCATCCAGGCCCCGGTCGAGCTGGGCGGGCGCGGCCTGACCCACATCGAGCAGGCCGTGCTGTACGAGGCGGCCGGCTGGTCCACCCTCGGGCCCGTCGCCATGAACTGCGCCGCGCCCGACGAGGGCAATATGTTCCTGCTCTCCAAGATCGCGAATCCGGAACAGACGCAACGCTTCCTGCAGCCGGTGATCGACGGCCACCAGCGCAGCGTCTTCGCCATGACCGAGCCGGGCGGCGCCGGCTCCGACCCCAACCAGCTCGCCACCGAGGCCACCTTCGACGGCGAGAACTTCACCATCAACGGCCGCAAGTGGCTGATCACCGGCGCCGACGGCGCCAAGACCTGGATCATCATGGCGCGCTTGGCCGCCAACCCGCACCTGCCCGAGGGCCCCACCCTGTTCCTCTGCGAGGGCGACGCGCCCGGGATCGTGATCGAACGCGTCATGAACACCATGGACCGCAACTATGTCGGCGGCCATGCGGTGGTGCGCTTCGACAACCTGGTGCTGCCCAGGGAATCCGTGCTCGGCGAGACCGGCCAGGCGCTGCGCTACGCCCAGTTGCGGCTGGCCCCGGCCCGCCTCACCCACTGCATGCGCTGGCTGGGCGCGGCCGAGCGGGCGCAGGCCATCGCGGTCGACTACGCCAAGACCCGGACCGCTTTCGGCAAGCCCATCGGCGAGCATCAGGGCGTGTCGTTCATGTTGGCGGACAACGAGATTGCGCTGCACCAGTGCCGGCTGACCATCTGGCACGCGTGCTGGCTGATGGATCAGGGCCACAAGGCCCGCCACGAATCCTCCATCGCCAAGTCCTACGTCTCCGAGGAGCTGTTCAAGGTCACCGACCGCTGCGTCCAGGTACTCGGCGGCATCGGTATCTCCGACGAGACCGTGGTCGAGATGATCTTCCGCGACATGCGCGCCTTCCGGCTCTACGACGGCCCGACCGAGGTGCACAAGTACGCCATCGGGCGGCAGATCCTGCGCGGATGAAAGCCCGGTCTGCCCAGTCGGACCGGCCTTCATTGGCGAAACCCAAAAGGTTCGCGGCGCGTCTCGATTCTGGACTGAGCGGAGCGGGGGAGGGAAGCGGAGGAGCGGAGGGAGGGAAGAATCGAGACCTCCAGCGCCGCGAACCCGCCCGGAGCGAAGCGGAGGGCAAGTTGAACACAGAGGGCATAATCTTCCAGCATGAGTTCGGAATTGCACGTGGACGTCTCCGGCGGCGTCGCCGTGCTCACGCTCAATCGGCCTGCCCAGCAGAACGCACTGACCCCGGCCATGGCGTCGGAACTCGGTGCGTCGCTGCGCCGCTGTGACGAAGACGACGCCATCGGCGCGGTCGTCATCACCGGGACCCCGCCCGCGTTCTGCGCGGGCGCGGACCTGTCGCTGAAGGTCGGCGAGGTCAACGGCCTGATCGATCCGCCGCCGTTCCGGATCCGGAAACCGGTCATCGCGGCGGTGAACGGTCACGCGGTGGGCATCGGCCTGGAGATCGCGCTGCAGTGCGACCTGCGCTATGTCGCCCGCGACGCCGTGTACGCGCTCAACCAGGTTCGCCGCGGCGCGCTCGCCGACGGGTTCGCGCACTGGACCCTGCCCCGCCTGATCGGCAGCGCCCGCGCCGCCGACCTGCTGCTGACCGGCCGCACCTTCGACGGCGACGAGGCATACTCGCTGGGCATCGCCAATTCCTGCCTGCACGCCGCCGAGGTGCTGCCCACCGCCCTCGAGGTGGCCCACGACATCGCCCATGGTTCGGCCCCGCTCCCGGTGGCCCTGTCCAAGCGTCTGCTGTGGGAGGCCCCCACCATGGCCCCGGAAACCGTGGGCCGCTTGGAAACCGAGCTCAACGACTACGTCGCCAAGAGCACCGACGGCGGGGAGGGCGTCGCGGCCCTCAAGGACCGCCGCCCGCCCAAGTGGACCGGCAGCGTCAGTGGCGAATGGCCCGCCTGGGATGCCGTGACGGGTGGCGAGCGCCGGCCCGGTCTGGACTGACCGGGCCTGATCGGGCCGTTCGGCTAGGCGCGCCCGCTGATGACCATCAGCAGGAAGATGCAGGCGAAGACCACCATCAGACAGGTCCCGAGAACGCCGAGGACATAGCCCACCAGGACCTGCACCCGGCCACCGAAGCGGCCCCCGCCCTCCTCGATCTCGTTCAGCGCGCGCCGTCCGAGCGCCCAGGCGACGGGACCCAGCGCGCCGCAACAGAACACGCTGAGCGCACCCAGCAGCAGGACGGCCGTCGCATGCTCGTGCTCGACGGGGGATCCGAGGGGCGGCTGATCGAAGACCACCGCCCGAGTTTACGGGCGAAAGGCCCGCCGCGGCAGGCTGACGCGCGGTGTTCGCTTGCGCCACTTGGTTATCGAGGCTAAAGAGCCCCGATGTGTGGTGGTCGAGTGACCGAATCAGGCTCGGCGCTGCCGCGCCACCTCGGCCAGCACCACGCCCGCCGCCACCGAGGCGTTGAGCGACTCGACCGGGCCCGCCATCGGAATGCTCAGGATCGAATCGCAGGTCTCGCGTACCAGGCGCGACAAGCCCTTGCCCTCCGAGCCGACCACGATGACCGTCGGTGCGCTGCCGTCGAATTCGTCGAGGGTGGTGTCGCCGCCCGCGTCGAGGCCGACGATCTGGTAGCCCTTGTTCGCCCAATCCTTCAGCGTGCGAGTCAGATTCGTGGCCCGCGCGACCGGAAGCCGCGCTGCCGCACCCGCACTGGTGCGCCACGCCACCGCGGTGACACTGGCGCTGCGCCGCTGCGGGATCACCACACCCTGCCCGCCGAAGGCCGCCACCGAGCGGATGACCGCACCCAGATTGCGCGGATCGGAGATATTGTCCAGCGCCACCAGCAGCGCCGGCTCGCCCGAGTTGTGCACCCGGTCGACCAGATCGTCCGGGTGGGCGTACCGGTACGGCGGCACCTGCAGCGCCATGCCCTGATGCATGCCGTTGTGGCTCATCTTGTCCAGGTCGGTGCGCGGCACCTCCAGGATCGAGATACCGATCTCCGCGGCCGTCTTCACCGCCTCGCTGAGCCGGTCGTCGTTCTCGGCGCCATTGGCGATATAGAGCGCGGTGGCGGGCACACCCGCGCGCAGGCACTCCACCACCGGGTTACGGCCGAGCACCAGCTCCGGACCCTCGTTGTCCTTGCGGCCCGCGATGGGCCGGGCCGCATTGCGCGACCGGGTGGTGGCGGCCGACGCCTGCGCCTTGGCCTTCACCTTGGCGCGCTTCGCGGCCGGGTGGTACGTGCGGTCCTCGGCCTTGGGCGTCGCGCCCTTGCCCTCGAGCCCGCGGCGGCGCTGCCCGCCGGAACCGACGGTCTGCCCCTTCTTGCTGCCGGACTTGCGCGTCGCCCCGCGTCGCTGGGAATTGCCTGCCATCACTTCGCCTTCCGTATTTCGCGGGTATCCCGCCTCGGCCCGGCCGCGGGACGAACCCGCTCACGGTCGATCATGCGGGAAACCTGCCTCCGGTCGGCGCAGCGAACGGCTGCGCCCCTGTCTGAACTTTCGCGCTGCCCCAGAGCAGCGCCTCCGGCCGGCCACGAGCCGCGCGGCATTGCCGGAGGGACGCTACGAATTGTGCCCCACGCTGGGTCGCCACCCCGAATTCGGTGCGCTCCGCCACACCGCGCGAGCTGGCCCACGCGGTATCCGGGCGACCTGACGCGGTATTCGAGCTATACCGGTTCCGCCGATGCGGAACCGCTCACTTCTTCTCCTTGGCCAGGGACCACTCCGCGCCCTGCGGCGTGTCGGTGACCTCGACGCCCGCGGCCGAGAGCCGGTCGCGGACCGCGTCGGCGGTGGCCCAGTCCTTGTCGGCGCGCGCCTGCTGCCGCCGCTGCAGTTCCGCGCCGATCAGCACATCGAGCGCGGCGATGGCGGCGGAATTGTCGGCGGGCGCGGCCCAGTGCTCGTCGAGCGGATCCACACCGAGAATGCCGAGCATGGCCCGGACCTGCCCGGCCAGCATCCGCGCGCCCGAGAGGTCACCCGCGTCGAGCGCCTTGTTGCCCTCGGTCACCACGCCGTGAATCGCGGCCAGCGCCTGCGGAACTCCGAGGTCGTCGTTCAGCGCGTCCCCGAAGGCCGGGGTCCAGGTGCCGACCGGAACCTCGCCCGTGCGCTCGGCCACTCGGAGCACGAAGGCCTCCAGCCGCTGGTATCCGGCGGCCGCCTCGGTCAGCGCCTGATCGGAATACTCGATCATGGACCGGTAGCTCACGCTGCCCAGGTAGTAGCGCAGCTCGACCGCGCGCACCCCGACCCGTTCCAGCACATTCGGAATGGACAGCACATTGCCGAGCGACTTGGACATCTTCTCGCCGCCCATGGTCACCCAGCCGTTGTGCAGCCAGTAGCGGGCGAATCCGTCCCCGGCCGCGCGCGACTGCGCGATTTCGTTCTCGTGGTGCGGGAAAACCAGATCCATTCCGCCGCAATGAATATCGAATTCCGGTCCGAGATAGAACTCGGCCATGGCGGAGCATTCCAGATGCCAGCCCGGGCGACCCGGACCCCACGGCGACGGCCAGCTGGGCTCGCCCGGCTTGGCGGCCTTCCACAGCGTGAAGTCGCGCGGATCCTTCTTGCCCTGGCCCGCGCTCTCGCCCTGGTGCACGTCATCGAGCTTGTGCCCGGACAACTTTCCGTAGTCCGGGAAGCTCAGTACGTCGAAATAGACATTGCCCTCGGAGGCGTAGGCGTGGCCGCGTTCGATGAGCCGCTCCATCATCCCTGCCATCTGGGTGATGTGCCCGGTGGCGCGCGGCTCGCCGGACGGCGGCAGCACGCCGAGCGTCTCGTAGGCGCGGTCGAAGGCGCGCTCGTGGGTCGCGGCCCACTCCCACCACGGGCGGCCGTGCTCGGCGGCCTTGTTCAGAATCTTGTCGTCGATATCGGTGACATTGCGAATGAAGGCGACGTCGAAATCATTGGCGGCCAGCCACCGTCGGAGCACATCGAAGGCGACGCCGCTGCGCACGTGCCCGATGTGGGGTTCCCCCTGAACGGTCGCGCCGCACAGGTACACCGAGGCTTTGCCAGGGACCAGCGGCGTGAATTCACGCAGGGTCCGCGTCTCGGTGTCGAAAAGGCGCAGAGTCACGACAGAGCATCCTAGCTGTTGGGAAATGGGCGGATGACGGGTGCGTCAGGCGCGACAACACAGCAGCGCGGTGGCGACCGCCGCCACGCCCTCGCCGCGGCCGGTGAGGCCCAATCCGTCGGTCGTGGTGCCGGACACCGAGACCGGCGCACCCAGAATCTCGCCCAGCACCTGCTGCGCCTCGGCCCGTCGCGGGCCGATTTTCGGGCGATTCCCAATTACCTGTACAGCCGCATTGACAATTGTGAATCCGGCCTCGTCGAGCAGACGGCGGACTTCTTTCAGCATGGCCGCGCCGGACACGCCCGCCCATTCGGGGCGTCCCGTGCCGAAAACCGCGCCCACATCGCCCAGTCCGGCGGCCGACAGCAGCGCGTCGCACAGCGCGTGCGCCGCGACATCACCGTCGGAATGTCCCGCGCAGCCGTTGTCGCCCTCGAACAGCAGGCCCGCCATCCAGCAGGGCCGGCCGGATTCGACGGGGTGCACATCGCTGCCGATGCCGGTGCGCAACGCCATGGGATCCATCACGGGGCGATCACCGCTTCGCGTGTCGTGTCCAGCCCACCTGCGGTGTCGGCCGTATCACGGCGCGCGGCAAGGGTATTGGCGAGAACCAGGTCCAACGGCGTAGTGATCTTGAAAGCCAGGGCGTCACCGAGCACCGTGTGAACGGTCGCACCGAGCATTTCCACCAACCCCGCGTCATCTGTCGCCTGTGTACCCACAGCGTAGGCGGCGCGCAGCAGCGCGGCATCGAAGCCCTGCGGAGTCTGGATGGCGCGCAGCCCGGATCGATCCGGGGTACCCGTCACGGCACCGGCCGCGTCCACGGACTTGATGGTGTCGGTCACCGGCAGCGCGGGCACCACGGCCCGCGCGCCCGCGCGCAGCGCCTCCACCACGCGGGTGATGAGCGCCGGGGGAGTCAGGGCCCGGGCGGCGTCGTGCACCAGCGCCAGGGTGGCGTCGGGCGCGGCCGCGAGACCGGCCCGCACCGAATCGGTGCGCTCGGCCCCGCCCGCCACGACGTGCACGGGCACGGCGGAAGCGGGCAGCAGGGCGCGGGTCTCGGCGACGAGTTCGGCGGGCACCATAACCACAACGTCGTCGACAGATCCGGAATCGATCAGCCCCTGGACCGCCCGAGTGAGCATGGGACTGCCGCCGACGTGGACGAACGCCTTCGGCTTGTTCTCACCGAGACGCACGCCCATGCCGGCGGCAGGAACCAGAGCGACGACACGACTGCCGTCGCCGGGTGTAGTTTTCACGGTCAGGAGGCCGCTGCGAGAACCTCGTCGAGCAGGGTCTCGGCCTTGACGTCGTCGGTACCTTCCGCGAGCGCGAGCTCACCGACGAGAATCTGCCGGGCCTTGGCCAGCATCCGCTTCTCACCAGCGGACAGGCCGCGGTCCTGCTCACGACGCCACAGGTCGCGGACGACCTCGGCCACCTTGTTCACATCGCCGGAGGCGAGCTTCTCGAGGTTGGCCTTGTAGCGGCGGGACCAGTTGGTCGGCTCCTCGGTGTGCGGAGCTCGCAGTACCTGGAAGACCTTGTCGAGGCCCTCCTGGCCGACGACGTCGCGGACGCCGACATACTCTGCGTTCTCTGCGGGAACCCGAACGGTCAGGTCGCCCTGTGCGACCTTCAGGACCAGATACTCCTTTTGTACACCCTTGATGGTGCGGGTTTCGATAGCTTCGATCAGCGCCGCTCCGTGGTGGGGGTAAACGACGGTGTCTCCGACCTTAAAAATCATGTGTCCCGTGCCCCTTTCGATGTTCACAGTTTAACATGCGACTCGGTAACGGCGTGATCAACGGCGCAGGTCAGGGCCACAACGGAGCGGCGGCGGGGGTTGACAGAACGCGAATCGTGTGCATCCCGTTGTGGCATAAGGGGATAGCGCATCGCATCGTTCGCGTGCATATGCGAGTGCGTACTTCGCATACGCGACCGAGCGCCCTCTCATAAACATCAATGCATCACTCCAGAAGTCGTATCCGAATCGTTGTCAGGGCCCCTGACACATCCCGCTCGGTCGTTCTGCGAGATGCCGCGCCCGCGCCGGGCCGCCGCGGCGGGCGCACGCCACGCGCACGCGACACCGCCCGCGTGTAGAGCGGGGGGAGGGACGCATTACTCTCTTTGACTACTACTCTCCATAGTGGAGTTAGCCCGGTCGACATGGAGGACCCCGTGACTGCCCTGAAAGCCACCACTGCGTCGAAGTCGCGGCGGCGTGCCGTGACAGTTGCTGCACTCGCTGCGGGTGCGGTGCTCGCGCTGTCGGGTTGCGGCGCCGGTCAGGTCTCGCAGACCGCCACCCAGGTCGCCGCCGTCAACGGCAACACTGCCAATGTCGGCTCCATCGCGCTGCGCGACGTGCGCTTCCTGCTCCCGCAGACCGAGGAGTACAACAACGCCAAGGGCGGCAAGGCCGTGCTGGCCTTCAGCGCCGTCAACCTCAGCGACAGCAAGACCGACGAACTGGTCAGCATCAGCACCGACCTGGGCCAGGTCAAGATCGCCGACAAGATCGAGATCAAGCCGTCCAGCACCGTCGTCGCCGACAAGCCGACCGCCAAGGACGCGGCCGCTGCGGCCGCCGTGCGCGAGCAGAACGCCGGCGAGCCCGCCTCCGACAAGGCCACCGACCCGAACGCCAAGCCCGTCCTGATCGAGGTCACCGGCCTCACCAAGGACGTCACCCCGGGCCTGACCTACCCGCTGACCTTCGTCTTCAAGGAGGGCGGCACCGTCGTCGTCAACACTCCCGTCGACGCCGGCGCGAACAACCCGCGCCAGGAGCCCGCGAAGAAGGGCGGCGAGCACTGAGCTCCCGCTAGAGCACCTGACAGCGCCCGCCCCGACAAATCGGGGCGGGCGCTGTTGTGTTCGATCAGCCGCGAACCCGCCCGGAGCGAAGCGGAGGGCAAATAAGGCACAGTGTCGGGGGCGCTGGCTAGGCTGCCCGGCGTGGCCAAGGTGAAATCGCTGTACCGGTGCGCGGACTGCTCGCACGAGGTCGCCAAATGGGTTGGGCGCTGCCCGGATTGCAACGCGTGGGGGACCATCGAGGAGATGGCGGCGTCCGCGTCGGCGGTCGCGGTGGGGCGGCGGGCGATGCTGCCGAGCACGGCGGCCGCGCCGATCTCGAGCATCGACTCCAACAAGACCCAGGCCCGGTCGACGGGGGTGTCCGAGCTGGATCGGGTGCTGGGCGGCGGGATCATTCCCGGGTCGGTGGTGTTGCTGTCGGGCGAGCCCGGGGTGGGCAAGTCGACGCTGTTGCTCGAGGTGGCGCACCGGTGGGCGCGGGCGCGTGACGAGATCGCGCTGTACGTGACCGCGGAGGAGTCGGCGGGGCAGGTGCGGCTGCGGGCGGACCGCACGGGCGCGGTGCACGACAAGGTGTACCTGGCCGCGGAATCGGATCTGGCGACCATTCTCGGGCACGTGGAGCAGGTGAAACCCTCACTGCTGGTGGTGGACTCGGTGCAGACCATGCTGGCCGCGGACGCGGACGGCGTGATCGGCGGTGTCACCCAGGTGCGGTCGGTGACGGCGGCGCTCACCTCGCTGGCCAAGGCGAGCGGGATCGCGGTGCTGCTGGTCGGGCACGTCACCAAGGACGGCGCGGTGGCCGGTCCGCGCACGCTCGAGCACCTGGTCGACGTGGTGCTCCAGTTCGAGGGCGACAAGCACTCCGCCCTGCGCATGGTGCGCGGTATCAAGAACCGCTTCGGCAGCACCGACGAGGTCGGCTGCTTCGAGATGCGGGAGGCCGGAATCCATTGCGTGGACGACCCTTCGGGGCTGTTCCTGCACCATCGGGGCGACGCGGTGCCCGGGACCGCGGTGACGGTCGCCATGGACGGCAAGCGGCCCATGCTGGGCGAGGTGCAGGGGCTGACGGTGGACACCCAGGCGCCCGCGCCGCGGCGCGCGGTGAGCGGGCTGGACTACAACCGCGTTTCCATGGTCCTGGCTGTCCTGCAGAGCCGCGGGGGCGTCTTCGTGGGCAAGCAGGACGTCTACGCGGCCACCGTGGGCGGTATGCGGCTCACAGAGCCCGCCGCGGATCTGGCTGTCGCGCTTGCCATTGCGAGCGCCAGCCAGGATCTGGCGCTGCCCAGCGGCCTGGTGGTGCTGGGCGAGGTGGGGCTGGCGGGCGAGGTGCGCCAGGTGACCGGGCTGACCCGCCGGCTGGCGGAGGCGGAGCGGCTGGGCTTCACCGAGGCCCTGGTGCCGCCGGGCGCGGATCGCACCGGCCGCAGCATGACCGTGCGCGAGGTCGCCGATATTCGTGCCGCCCTTGCCGTTACCGGGTTGCGCCGGCGGCGCGGTGCGCAGGCCCCGGCGGAAATGGCGGAATGACAGCCGAAATCGAATGAGGTCGCGGAATCGAATTCGATCCGGACCGGAATTCGGTTCGCAATTACCGGAATTCTCGCAAAACGGCGGAGGCCGGCGAGCAAAGACACGGTAAACCTCCAACACAGCA